>JBBAUC010000008.1:18747-22634 GCA_040398485.1 Roseomonas sp.
CACGGGACGTGACATATGGATGACAGGCAGATGACGCAATGTTTTTTTTATCGCCCCAGGGAAGCGCCCTGGCCTATTTCGTCACAAAGGCCTTTTCCACCACATAGCTGCCGGGCGCGTTATTGGACCCCTCCGTAAAGCCGCGGGCTTCCAGCATTGCCTTGCAATCGCGGTTCATCGCCTCAGACCCGCACAGCATCACGCGGTCATGGGCGGGGTCGAGCGCCGGCAGGGCCAAATCACTGAAGATCCGCCCCGATTCGATCAAATCCGTGATGCGGCCCTGAGTCGGGAAAGCCTCCCGCGTCACGGATGGATAGTAACGCAGCTTGCCGGCGATGATCTCGCCCAGGAATTCATGCTGCGCCAATTCGCGTTCGAACATCTCCCGATAGGCAAGCTCGGCCACTTGGCGGACGGTATGGGCGACCACGACGGTGCCGTAGCGCTCATAGACATCAGGCTCGCGCGTCAGGCTGAGAAACGGGGCGAGGCCCGTGCCGGTGGCCAGCATCCATAGGCTGCGGCCTGGCAGCAGATTATCGGTCACCAAGGTCCCGGTGGGCTTGCGGCCAATCAGCACGGTATCGCCCGGCTTGATGTGTTGCAGGCGGCTTGTCAGCGGCCCGTTCTGCACCTTGATGGACAGGAATTCCAATTCCTCATCCCAGGTTGGGCTTGCCATGGAATAGGCGCGCACCAGCGGCTTGCCTTCCACCATCAGCCCGATCATGGCGAATTCGCCGGCGCGGAAGCGGAGCGCCGTGTCGCGCGTGCAGCGGAAGGAAAACAGCCGATCCGTCCAATGATGCACATGGGTCACACGCTCCCCGAAATAGGCGGCGGGGATGGCGGGGGCGGGGGAGGGGGCCGTATTCATGGATGCAGTTTTGCGGCGGCGCGGCGCGGCGCGCAACCGGCAATCATGGCTTGCATCGCGCTTCCGGTCCGTTTCATGTGGCATGATGGAAAACCTGCCCGAAGGCGTCCCCTGGGACCCCGCCACCGAACCACCGCTTGGCCCGTTGGTGGATGCCACGCCCCGCCCCTTGCCGGCGCGCATTCCGCATAAGGGGCAGTCGGTTGATCTGGAACCACTCCATATACGTCATGCGGAGGATTTGTGGCGCGCGGCGGAACGCGACACCAGCGGCGAAGGCTGGGCCTATATGGGCTATGGGCCGTTTCGCGATGCGTCGGCCATGCGCGCCCATGTCGCGGGCTTTGCCGCTACGCATGACCCGATCGCCTGGGCCATCCGCCCGCATCGGACCGGCACGGCGGATGGCTGGCTGACGCTGATGCAGATTGCCCCCGCCCATGCGGATATCGAGATTGGCAATATCTGGTTCTCGCCGCGCATGCAGCGCACGCGCGCGGCCACGGAAGCGATGTTTCTGCTGATGCGCCATGCCATGGATGATCTGGGTTATCGGCGCCTAGTTTGGAAATGCAATGCGCTGAACATGCCATCGCGCCGTGCGGCGGCGCGGCTTGGCTTTGTTTATGAAGGTACGCATCGCGCCAATTTGGTGGTGAAGGGCAGGCGGCGCGATACGGCTTGGTTTTCCATTATTGCGGAGGAATGGCCAGCCCAGCGCGATGCCATCGCTGGCTGGCTGGACGCTACGAATTTCGGCCCGGATGGCCGCCCACGACAAGCCCTGGCGAGCTTCCGAGGCCAGGACAGGTGAAGCCGCAGGCTGGTCTAGAAATAATTGGACTTTCATGACTTGAGTGTTAGGCTTCCGCGAGTTTGTCGGAGGTTTAACCATGACCATCACCCCTAGCCTTGGCGAGATCGGCTGCTGGGCGCTGATTTTTGCTGGCATGGCCTATTTCGTGGCGAAGCGCTTTGGCGAACCCGCGGCCTTTGTGGCTGCTGGGATTGCGGCGCTGACCGTGAAGGCGGCTTTGCTCGACCTTACCTGATCAATAAGGCGCCGGACTCCGCCGGAGCATTTTCAAGCCAATCGATTGCGATTGGCGACTCGGAAAATGCGACCAAACTAAGGTCTGGAGCATTTCGGTTGAGCGCAAGCGAAACGGAAATGTTCCAGGTGGGGCCAGGTAGCCAGTTCTCAAGCCTGATGTGTCGGGACCGGCCTGCCCCCGTGTCCCGATTTTTTTGCCCTTGCCTCTGCCATGCCCCCGTCGCAGTTTGCAGCGGATGTTTTGCAAGGGGAGCTTGGCATGACCGAAGATAGCGTTGGCGCCTTCATTCCGGGTGAGCGCACCATGCGCGCTGGTGCCGCTTCCGGCCCGCTCGCGGGGCTCAGCTTTGCCGCCAAGGATTTGTTTGATGTGGCCGGCACCGTCACCGGCTATGGCAATCCCGATTGGGCGGCGACGCATGCGCCGGCCATCCGTGACGCGGTGGTGATTACGCAGCTTTTGCAGGCCGGTGCCTCGCTTACCGGCAAGACCAAAACCGTTGAATTGGCCTATGGCCTGACTGGTGAGAATGTCTGGCAGGGCACGCCGAAAAATCCCGCCGCGCCGGATCGTTTCCCCGGCGGGTCTTCTTGCGGCTCGGCTGCTGCCGCTGCGGCGGGCCTGGCTGATTTCACCATGGGGTCGGATACGGGCGGTTCCGTGCGCATTCCCGCTTCCTATTGTGGCGTTTTCGGCATTCGGCCGAGCTGTGGCGCGATCAGCCTGGCCGGCGCCTGCCCGCTGGGCCCGGATTACGATACGCCGGGCTGGTTCGCCCAAAGTGCCGCCATGCTGCGCCGCGTGGGCGATGTGTTGTTGCCGCCGGGCGGCGCGGGGGCGCTTGGCCCGCTGATTTCCGTGGCTGAAGCCTGGGCCAATGCCGAACCCGAAACCGTCGCCGCGCTGACGCCCGCCTTGAAGGCGGCGGAAGCACTGTTTGGCCCGGCCCTGGTGACGCATGTGGCACCCGAGGGCCTTGATGCCTTCTACGAACATTTCCGTTGCGCCCAGGCTGAACAGGCCTGGACGGCGCTTGGCCCTTGGATTGCCGCGACCAATCCGAAATTCGGCCCCGGCGTGAAGGAGCGTTTCGATACCGCCGCCGCAATGGACCCGGCGAAATCCGCCGCCGGCCGCGCCTTCCGCCGCGTGGCGCAGGCGCGCTTCCATGCGCTGCTGGGCGGTGGCGCGTTGATGATCTACCCCACTTCCCCTGCACCGGCGCCGCTTTTGGCTTCTTCGCTGGCCGAACAAAACAAGGTGCGCGAACGCACCATGGGCGTCACGGCCATTGCCGGCTTCTGCGGCCTGCCGGAAGTGAGCATCCCCGCTGGCAAGGTGGCGGGCGCGCCGGTTGGGCTTTCGCTGGTCGGCGCCCCCGGGCGCGACCGCGCTGTTCTGGCGGCGGCGGAAGCGCTGTCGGCCTCCCTCGGCATTGGGGGCTGAACCATGCTGATCCGCGAGGCCACCACTGCTGACCTACCCGCCATCACCGCGATCTATGCGCATCACGTGCTGCATGGCGCCGGCACCTTTGAAGAAGTGCCGCCCGATGAGGCCGATATGGCCGCGCGCATGAAGAAAGTGCTGGTCGGGCCAGGCAATGCCTGGCTGGTGGCCGAGGATGAAGCCGGGCAGGTCAGCGCCTATGCCTATTACGGCGCCTTCCGGGAGCGTTCAGCCTATCGCTTCACGGTCGAGAATTCGATCTATGTGCGCGATGATGTGCGCGGCCAGGGGGTGGGCAAGGCGCTGGTGGCGGAATTGATCGCGCGTGCTGAGGCGGCCGGTTTTCGGCAAATGCTGGCGGTGATTGGCGATTCGGAAAATGTGGGCTCGATCGGCCTGCATGTTTCGCTCGGCTTTCGCCATATCGGCACAATGCGCGCGGTGGGCATGAAATTCGGCCGCTGGGTGGATGTGGTGACGATGCAGCGCAGCCTGGGTGAGGG
>JBBAUC010000008.1:22734-27339 GCA_040398485.1 Roseomonas sp.
TGGTCTTCGCGCAGCGTGCGCCTGATCGCCTCCGCACTGTCAGCGCTGCGGGGCAGGGCGGCGATGGCGGTGAACCAGGGGAATTGGCCCCGCACCCGGCCAAGAAATAGCCGGTCCAGCGCTTCCGCCACCGGCCCGCGCGCGCCGCAGCAGGTGCAGGCTGGCGCATGGGCGCCTTCAAGGGTGAAGACCGCCATGGCGGGTGCTGAAACCTCAGCGGGCGCCTCGGCAAGCAAAGCCATCCCCGGCGCTGGGGTTTCACCCGGCGTTAGCAGGTGGACAGGTATGCGGGCATCGAGCGACCAAGCCATGATGGCAGCCTATATCAGTAGCCGATTCAGCGCTCCGGTGATCCCACCTTCGCGCATCGGACACTAGACATAAGAATATGTTTATGTCTATGTAAATCCCATGCAGGATGTTCTGACCCAATTGCGCGGCGCGGCGGAGCCGACCCGGCTTCGGCTGCTGGCGCTTTGTGCCCGCGGCGCCTGGTGCGTCACGGAATTGGTGGCCATTCTCGGTCAATCCCAGCCCCGGCTGTCCCGCCATTTGAAGCTTTTGGTCGAGGCCGGCCTGCTGACCCGCTCGCCGGAAGGCGCCAATGCCTGGTTCCAAATGGCGCCGGAGGCCGATCTCGCCCGGCAAATCCTGGCCCGCCTGCCGGAAGAAGACCCTTTGCTGGCAGCGGATCGTCGCGCCGCGGCGCGGTTGGCGGCGGAACGTGCGCGCATTGCTTCCGATAGCTTCCGCAGCCATGGCGCCGATTGGGATGAAACCCGCGCCCTGGGCCTGCCGGCCGAGGCGCTTGAAACCGCGTTGCTGCAAGCCTTGCCGGAAGGCCGGCTGGGGCGCTTGCTTGATATTGGCTGCGGCACCGGCGGGCTTTTGGAAAAACTCTCGCCGCGCATCGAAGAAGGTCTCGGCGTTGATGCTTCCCGCGATATGTTGGCCTTGGCGCGCAGCCGTCTGACAGAACGCGGCCTGACCCATATTGCCGTGCGCCAGGCGGATATGTATCGGCTGCCGTTGCCCGATGCGGCTTTTGATGCCGTGACACTGCATATGGTGCTGCATTACGCCGAAGACCCCGCCGCCGCGCTGGCCGAAGCCGCGCGGGTTTTGCGCCCCGGCGGGCGGCTGCTGATTTTGGATTTGGCGCCGCATGAACGCACCGATCTGCTGACAAGCTACGCCCATCGCTGGCCAGGTTTTGATGATGCGGCGATTGGGGGCTGGCTTGGTGGCGCGGGCTGCACCGCGCCGCGCGTGAGCACCATTCCCGCTGGCCTGACGCTCAGACTCTGGTCCGCCGAACGCCTGCCGCTTTCCGTTTCCACCGCTATTTCCTGAAGGTTTCCCCATGGCGCGCCCGCATCTCCTCGACGCCCTTCGTGACCGCGTATTACTGTGTGATGGCGGCATGGGCAGCCGTGTCCAGGCCCTGACTTTGGAGGTGGAACGCGATTACTGGGGCAAGGAAAACTGCACGGAAGTGCTGAACCTCTCGCGCCCCGATATCGTGCGCGATATTCACCGCGGCTATTACGAAGCGGGCGCCGATATGGTGCTGACCAATAGCTTCGGCGGTTCGCCGGTGACGCTGGCCGAATTTGAATTGGAAGAGCGCGCTTTCGAAATCAACAAGCTTTCGGTGGAATTGGCGCGCGAGGCAGCCGAAAGCTTCGCCGATGGCCGGCATCGTTGGGTGGTGGGCGATATCGGCCCAGGCACCAAGCTGCCAAGTCTTGGCAATATCACCTATGACGCTTTGGAAGCGGCGCTGGTGGAGCAATGCCGCGGCTTGATTGCCGGCGGCGCCGATGCGCTGCTGACAGAAACCAATCAGGACACGCTTTTCATCAAGGCCGCGGTGAATGCGGGCAAGATAGCGCGCAAGGCGGCAGGGTCTGACATTCCGATTTTCGTGCAGGTCACGGTGGAAACCACTGGCACGCTGCTGGTCGGCCCCGATATCGCCGCCGCCACAACCGTTGTGAATGCCTTGGATGTGCCGTTGATGGGGCTGAATTGCGCCACCGGGCCGCAGGAAATGGCGGAACATGTGCGCTGGCTCTCGCAAAATTGGCCGGGGCTCATTTCCTGCCAGCCCAATGCGGGCCTGCCCGAATTGGTTGATGGCAAAACGCATTATCCTTTGGGCGCGGAAGAACTCGCCGCCTGGATGGAACGCTTCGTGCTGGAAGACGGGCTTAATCTGATTGGCGGGTGTTGCGGCACCTCCACGCCCCATATCACGGCGCTGGATGCCATGCTGCGTAAGCTCAGCGGTGCCGCGCATCGCCCGGCGCCAATCAAGCGCAAATATCATTGGGTGCCTTCCGTAGCGTCGCTTTATGGCGTGACCGCGCTGCGGCAGGAAAATTCCTATTTTTCCATTGGTGAGCGCTGCAATGCCAATGGGTCCAAGGCCTGGCGCGAACGCCAAGCCGCCGGCGATTGGGATGGCTGTGTGGCGATGGGCCGCGAACAAATGGCCGAGGGCTCAAACAGCCTGGATATCTGCACTGCCTTTGTTGGCCGCGATGAAATGGCGGAAATGACCGAGGTGATCCGCCGCTTCACCAGCAGCGTGAATGGCCCGCTGGTGATTGATTCCACCGAAACCCCGGTGATTGAAGCAGCACTCAAGCTGCATGGCGGCAAGCCCATCATCAATTCGATCAACTTCGAAGAAGGCGAGAAAGCCGCCGAAGATCGTATGATCCTGGCGCGTAAATTCGGCGCGGCGGTGATTGCGCTGACCATTGATGAAGTCGGCATGGCAAAAACCGCCGAGGATAAGCTGCGCATCGCGCGCCGCCTGGTGGAGTTTGCCTGCGACAAGCACGGGCTGGCGCAATCTGATCTGATGATTGACCCGCTGACCTTCACGGTCGCGACCGGTAATGAGGATGACCGCAAGCTTGGGCTATGGACGCTTGAAGGCATTCGCATGATCCGGGATGCATTTCCCGACATCCAGATCATCCTGGGGCTTTCCAATATCTCCTTTGGGCTCAATCCTGCCGCACGGCATGTGCTGAACAGCGTGTTTCTGGACCATGCCGTGAAGGCGGGCATGACGGGCGCGATTGTGCATGTCTCCAAGATCAAGCCTTTGCATCAGATCCCGCCCGAGGAAGTGAAGGTTGCGGAGGATTTGATCTATGATCGCCGCACGGAAGATTATGATCCGCTGCAAAAGATGCTGGAGCTTTTCAGCGGACGCAAAACCGCCGATGCCACGGTGAAGAAGCGCGCTGAGACGGTTGAAGGCCGCTTGAAGGACCGCATTATTGATGGTGACCGCAAGGGGCTGGATGATGAATTGGCCGATGCTTTGGCCAAGGGCATCGCGCCGCTTTCCATCATCAATGATGTTTTGCTGGATGGCATGAAGGTTGTTGGCGAATTATTCGGCGCCGGCAAGATGCAGCTTCCCTTCGTGCTGCAATCGGCCGAGACGATGAAAACCGCCGTCGCCTATCTCGAACCCTATATGGAACGTATCGAGGGCCAGGAAAAAGGCACCATCGTGCTGGGTACGGTGAAGGGCGATGTGCATGATATTGGCAAGAATTTGGTGGATATCATCCTGACCAATAACGGCTATCGCGTGGTCAATCTGGGCATCAAGGTGCCGCTCATTGAAATTGTGAATGCGGCGCGCGAACACAAGGCGCACGCCATCGGCATGTCTGGCTTGTTGGTGAAATCAACCGTAGTGATGCGCGAAAATCTGGAAGAAATGTCGCGCCAGGGCGTGGATATTCCCGTGCTGCTGGGCGGTGCGGCGCTGACCCGCAATTACGTGGAAGATGATTGCGTGCGTGCCTATGCTTCCGGGCGCGTGGCCTATGCGCGCGATGCTTTTGATGGCCTGCACCTGATGGATAAGGTGATGGGCAATGGCTTTGATGATTATCTGGCCGCGCTGCAAACCAAGCGTTCCGGCAAGGTGCGCAACGAAAAGCGCACCCTTGGCACGGCGGATCCGCGCGGCTTCGCGCCGGTGGATTTGGCCTATGCCGCGAAGCGCCGCCATCGTGTGGCCGCTGAAAGCACCCCGCCTGCACCACCCTTCTGGGGAGCGCGCGTTTTGGAAGCTGCCCCCAAGGCGCTGGTCCCCTTCATCAATGAAAGAAGCCTCTATCAATTCCAATGGGGTTTTCGGAAGGCGGGGCGTTCGCTTGAAGATTTCCTGGGCTGGGCCAAGCAGGAATTGCGCCCGGTGCTGAAGCGCATGCTGACCATTACGGAAGAGCAGAACATCCTGAAGCCCCAGGCCATTTACGGCTATTGGAAATGCGCGGGGCAGGGCAATGATCTGATCCTGTTCGAAGAAGATGGCGTGACGGAAGTTTGCCGCTTCAATATGCCGCGCCAACCCAAGGAAGATGGTGATTGCATCGCCGATTTCGTGCGCGACGTGGATGATGGCCCCAATGCGCGTGATGTGATTGGCCTGCAAGTGGTGACAATGGGCCAAAAGGCGTCCGATATCGCGCGCGTCTGGTTCGAGGAAAACCGCTATCAGGATTACCTTTATCTGCACGGGCTTTCGGTAGAAATGGCGGAAGCGCTGGCGGAATATGTCCATAA
>JBBAUC010000008.1:27349-30173 GCA_040398485.1 Roseomonas sp.
ATAAGCGCATCCGCGCCGAATGGGGTTTTGCCAATCAGGATGAACGCGACATCGAAAAAATGCTCCAGCAGGGCTATCGCGGCGGGCGCTATTCCTTTGGCTATCCGGCCTGCCCGAAGCTTGAGGATCAGGAAGGCTTGCTCCGCTTGCTCGGCGCAGATCGCATCGGCGTATCACTGAGCGATGAATGGCAACTTCACCCGGAGCAATCCACCAGCGCCATTGTGCTGCACCACCCGCGGGCGAAGTACTTCTCGGTCTAGGCGTAACGGGGTAAACCCCCGCCATGGTTGAACCTCGGCAATCCAGCGCCGCGCGGATCGCTGCGGGAAGCGTGGCGGTTGCGGTGGCGGTTCTCGCACTCAAGGCTATTGCCTGGTGGGTGACGGGATCTGTCGCGCTTTACGCCGATGCGCTGGAAAGCATCGTGAATGTCGCTGCGGCCATGGCGGCCTTGGTGGCGGTGCGGTTATCCGCCCTGCCGGCGGATGCGAACCACCCTTATGGCCATTCCAAGGCTGAGTATTTCTCGGCCGTTCTGGAAGGCGCGCTGATCATCGTGGCGGCGCTGCTCATTTTGCATGAGACCTGGGCGGCCTATCTGGCGCCGCGCGCGCCGGAGCAGGCGGGTATTGGCCTGGCGGTGGCAGCGGTGGCGAGTGGCATTAATGCCGTTTGGGCGTTTTTTCTGACCCGGCGCGGCAAGGCTTTACGCTCCCCGGCGCTGATGGCCGATGCGCGGCATTTATGGTCGGATGTGGTGACCTCGGTTGGCGTGCTGGTGGGCGTTGGGTTGGTCGCGCTGACAGGCATTTTGTGGCTTGATCCGCTGCTGGCGGCGCTGACGGCGGTGAATATCCTTTTCTCCGGCGGGAAGTTGCTGCGCGATAGTGTCGGCGGGTTGATGGATGAGGCCGTGCCGCCCGCGACGTTGGAACGCATCCGGCGCATTGTGGCGGAACAGGCATCTGGCGCGATTGAGGCGCATGATTTGCGGTCCCGCCATGCCGGGCGGCACACTTTTCTGGAATTCCATTTGGTGGTGCCGGGCGATATGCGCGTGCGTGAAAGCCATGAGATTTGCGACCGGATTGAGGCTGCGCTGAAAGTAGAGCTTGAAGGTGCGATCATCACCATTCATGTCGAACCCGAAGCCAAGGCGAAGCAGCAGGGGGTGCCGGTGCTGTGAAGGCAGCGCCGCGCGGCTTTGGGCTGTTTGCGTCGGTCGCGCTCCATGGGGTGATTGCGGCGCTGCTGATCCTGTGGCCGGCGGCAGAGGAGCTTTCCACTGACCAGGCGGAAGCGCAGGGTGTTTCGGTGATTTATGAAGGCGCGCCGGAAATTGGGATGGTGGAATCCCCGGCCGCCCCGCCAGAGGTTGCGGCCGCACCGCCGGCACCTGAAGTGCCGCCACCGCCGCCGCCTATGCCGCCACCCCCCGCAGTGGCTGAGGCACCGCCGCCCCCCCCTCCGCCGCCTGTGGACCTGGCTGAGGTGATGCTGCCGCCGCCGCCGCCCCCGGCGCCGGTGGCGGAACCGCCGCCTGAATTGGCCGAAAAGCCGCCGGAACCGCCGCGCGAGGTAGCTGAGGCACCGCCGGAACGCCGCCCGCCGCCCAGGCAAAGCGCGCCGCAGACGGCGGCACCTCAACCGGTACGCCTCAATGCCGCGCTGCAAGGGATGGAAAGCTTCACGCTGGAAGGTCGCACCACGCCGCCGGAAGCCGCGGATGCAGCGCGCAACCGTCGCCCCAATTATCCCGAAGCCAGCCGCCGCCGAGGTGAAGAAGGCGTGGTGCGAGTGGAATTGCTGGTTGATCCTAGCGGGCGGGTTGTGGATGTGCGCGTGCTGGAAAGCTCCGGCTTCAGCACCTTGGATGCAGAGGCGGTCAAAACGGTGCGCGACTGGCGCTTTCGCCCGGCGCAGCGTGCGGGGGTTCCGGTGGCGGGCAGCATTACCACGGCGGTGCATTTTCGCCTTGCAACTGAGCGGCGCTGAGGCGATGTGACGCTTTTACAGGAATTGAATGATGGTCAAGCTTGATGTGATTATGACGCGCGGCGGGGATGGCGGCGAAACCTCGCTCGGTGATGGGGCGCGGGTGCGCAAGGATGCTTTGCGTGTGGAAGCCTATGGCACGGTGGATGAGGCTAATGCCGCGATAGGGGTGCTGCGCCTGCATGCGCACGAAGACGCGGAAGCTGATGCGATGCTGGCGCGCATCCAGAATGATCTTTTCGATATCGGGGCTGATCTTTGCGTGCCCGGTGAAGCGGGGGCGCGGCTGCGTGTGGCGGATACGCAATCCGCGCGGCTGGAAGCGGAATTGGCGGCGATGAATGGGCAAATGCCCGCGCTAAAATCCTTCGTGCTGCCAGGCGGTACGGCCGGTGCGGCGGCAGCGCATGTGGCGCGCACGGTCACCAGGCGCGCGGAACGCCTGGTGGTGGCGCTGGCGGCGGCAGAGGAAGTGAACCCCGCCGTGATCCGTTATTTGAACCGGCTATCGGATCATCTTTTCGTGCTCGCGCGGCGCCTTAACGGCAATGGCGCCGGCGATGTGCTGTGGGTGCCGGGGGCGACGCGGGGCTAACCCCGCGCGCCTTTAAAAAACGCCCCGCATGCCCAGAATGGCGCTGCGGCCCGGAATGACGAAACCATTGGCGGGTTCATAGCGCCGATTGCCAAGGTTGCGCGCTTCGACGAAAGCAGTCATGTGTTCCCTAACGGGTAGGGAGGCTGTCATGTTGAAGACAAAACCTCCATCGCTTTGCCCATTGCCTGCCGTGGTGCCGTTGTCGCGATAGAGGAAATCGCGATGATC
>JBBAUC010000009.1:0-2558 GCA_040398485.1 Roseomonas sp.
TTTATCAGTGCCGATAATCTGACCCCGCAAAAGGCGCGCATCCTGCTTTCCTTGGCGCTGACCATGGGGCTGGATAATGATGGCATCCGGCGCGTCTTCGCGACGTATTGAACATGGCCGCACCCAGCCCCGAACGCGCCTGGGTGCGGCTACCTTCGGGGCGCCGGCTGGATCTGCTTTCCCCAACGCCCTTCGATTGGACGGATGATGATCTGGCCACGGGTCTTGCCCGGACCTTTCGCTGGGGCGGGCATTCCATTTGGCCGGAACCTCTTTCCGTCGCGCAACACGCGTTGTTCGTGCTGCAATTGCGCCGCCAGCGCACGCGCAATTGGCTGACGCCGCCCGAAGAATTGCGCGAATTGCTGCATGATGCGGATGAGGGCTTGATCAATTTCGATTGCATCTCGCCGCTCAAGCCCTTTTTGGGGGAGCGTTTCGCCGCGCTGCAAGCAAGCCTTTCAGCCGCGGTGGCGCTGCGCTATCGCCTGCCGGCCTGGGGTGTGGAAGACAAGCGCGCACATAAGGCCGCTGATATCGCCGCCGCGGCGGCAGAGGCTGTGCATGTTGCCGGTTGGACGGAAGCGGAAATGCGCGAAACGCTTGGCATTCGCGCGGCCGTTTTGGCGCGCGACCCGCTTGCCGCGCGTTATGGTGGGGAGCCTTGGCGCCCCTGGCCACCGGCGTTGGCGGCGGAGCGTTTTCTGGCGGAACTGACGCAGCTACAGGCAAAAGCGGGTTAGTACTGAAAAAAATCATTTCGATTTTCAGGGTCCCGAAAGCTGGGCTGGCTTAGGCGCGCTCCCGCCGCCCGGCGGAGGCTTCATTCAGCGCCAGAAGGCCGCGCCCATCAACACTAATGCGGCCGGCTGCGACGCGCCCTGGCTACGCAACCAACCGCATGATCGAAAGCGAAAGTATGGATTTACCGCAACCGCTTTCCCCACCAATGCCAAGGGTTCGGCCCTTGGGTACCTCAACATCCACGCCATCCAACGCGGCCATATCGCCTGTCATGCTCCCGAATACGGTGCGCAGGCCTTCAATACGCAGCAATGGCGATGTTTGTTTCATAGTGGAGAGTGGCACCGATAGGCTTCAAGACCAATGGAAGGTGGGGGGCGCGATTTGTTCGGCCTGGCGATGCGCCCAATCCTGTTTTGGCACATTCCCAATCACGCGCTTCTGCGCCTCATGCAAATGTTCCGCCGCCTGGCGATAATCCATTGTCAGCACTTCGCCATTTTCCACAACCTTGCGGCCATCCACGAATACCGCCTTCAAGGCCCGGTCGCCCGCCGCATAGATCAGGCTGCGAATAGGGTCATAGGCTGGGCGGATCATGGGGTGGGTGATATCCACCAAGGAGAAATCTGCCTTGCAGCCCACCGCAAGCCGGCCGATGTCATCCCGCCCAAGCGCAGTCGCACCACCAATGGTCGCAGCATTGAACAGATCAGTCGTGCGCAGCGTGCGCGGTGAATTCGCCTGGGTGCGTGCGATATGCGCGGCCAGGCGCATTTCATCCAGCATATTATGCGGATAGGTATCCGTGCCGATCCCCATATTTACGCCATTTCGCATGTACCGCCCCAAATCACGCAAAGCGATACCGCGGCGTGCAAAAACAGTCGGGCAATGCGCAACCGTGGTGCCGGTTTCCGCCAGCCGCTTCAAATCCGTTTCCGTATGCCAGCGCGTGGAAGGATGATCATCCAGGAAAATCCCATGGCCGATGATCGCGCGTTCACCAAGCAACCCGAGTGAATCAAGCCAGCCTATCGGTGTTGTGCCATGCCGGCGCGTGATTTCATGAAATTCCACCACGGATTGCGCCGCATGCACCTGCCAGGAAAGCCCGCGCTTATTGGCCTCAGCCCGGCTATCCTTCAAAAGCCCAGCCGAGCAGGTATCAATCTGCGCCGGCACAACCATGCCGAAAAGTCGGCCGCATTCATGCTGTTCAGCGCGCTCCACCAGCTGGAGCGCTTCTTCCATGGCCTTTTCGCCGGCCTTTTCATCCCATTCATATTCCACCACATGGCCATTCTTGGTGTACCAGCGGGCAGAACGGAACATGGGCGCCACACAAACCCGCATGCCCGCTTCCGCCAGCAGATCAAGCCAGCCTGGATGCGCCATGGAAAGATCCGCAAGCGTGGTCACACCCGAAAGCATCAATTCGGAAAGTGCGACCCGTACGCAATGCGGCACTGCTTCCGCATCTGCGCGGAAGATCGGCATGTATTCGTAAAGCGATGAATTATAGAGCCCGGGTGAGCCAATTTCATCCAGCAAGCCCTTATTCATCGGTTCACTGGAAGGATGGGAATGGATGTTGACCAGACCCGGCATGATCATCAGGCCCTTGCCATCCATCACCTCATCAGCGGGGCCTTCATAATGCCGTCCGACAAAACGCAGCACGCCATCGGTGAAGGCCATATCTGCGTCGGGCAGATAGGTATGCGATTTTTCAGATGCATCCCAGGCGACAATCAGATCAGCCTTGCGGATCAGGGTTGTTGGCATGGTGTAACTCTCCCAGTTCATGTCAT
>JBBAUC010000009.1:2658-28718 GCA_040398485.1 Roseomonas sp.
AGCGCTTTCGCTTGGCTCAACACAAAGCCGCTACAGCATCCGCAGCAAAGCCGGGAAAGACCCTGCATTCCAAGTGGCCGTCGGCACCTGGCTGCCCGCCGAATGCGCGCCGGCACTGGTCGCCAGCCGCAATTCCCGTGGGGAGACACCAAAGCTGCGCCGAAACATCCGGCTGAAGCTGGAAGGATCAAACAGCCCGACCGAATCCGCGATTTCGCAAATGCTGCGCAGGTCAGCCGGGTTTGACAGCGCGCGATGGGCGGCGGCCAGACGCTCACGCTGAATGCAGAGCGCAACCCCGCCATGCACCTCGAACAGTCGGTAAAGCTGGGACCGCGAAATCCCCGCCAGCCGGCAAAGCCGCGCCGGGCCAAAGGTGGCCGAGCCAATATTCGCCCGGATCAGCGCCCGCAGCCGCATGATCTGCGCCGTCGCAACCGGGCCCGAGGTCGCCTGCTCAGCGCCCGAACCCGGCGCCACGGCCAAGGCGATCATCGCCTGAGTCGCCTCCGCCATGCGCTCGGCCTCGGCCGCGTTCATATTCGGCAATTCCGCCGCCAGCAGCCGCAAATGCTCGCCCAGCAACCGACCTTCGGGCGTGTTCAGCATGCGGCAGCCGCTAGACAGGCCACTTGCCTCCGGCAGTAAATCGCGCGGCAGATACAGAAACAACCAGGCCGAATGCGTGCGCGCCACTTCAAAGGGTTGCGCGAGGGAATCCAGCATGATCTCCCCCGGGCGCATCATACTGATCTGATCGCGCGTGCGGTGGACCCGGCTGCCCTGCGTCGCCATGGAAAAGCACCAATGATCCAAGCCATCCCGGCGGAGGCATTCGGCGGTGCGGCTATAGGCACCCCCGGGCGTCTGTGCCTTGGTCAGGGCAAGCCGGCCAAAACTCCAAGTCGTCGCCTCTGCCTCATAGTTCTCAGGACGAGCCGGCGGGCTGTGGTGGATCAGGAAGCTCGCATTCGCTTCTCGCCAGGCATCAAATTGCTGCTGCGGCGGCAGGTGGCGTGTTGATTCATGCAGGCAGCGCAGCGGTACGCCAAGCGGGGGAACCTGCGGCATACCATCCGCCGTACCCCCCACTGCTTTCGCACCTTCATGGGCCCCAAACTCAAGCATATGTATCAACCTCAACCCTCAATCCCAGATTTTTGAAGGCAATCTACAGGATCAGCCGCCCCAACTCCAAGGTTTTATTAATCTTTCCTAGGATAACTGCTATCGCATTGGTACAATTGGTAAAGTAACAGGATGCGAAGCCCGTCGCCGCGTCGCCTGCCTACTTTTTCATCGGTTGAACCCCGCCATTCCCCAGGGCTGAAATTGGACCCGGAACGGCTCGCCTAGCCACGGGACGGGCTGCCTATGCCCTTCATGGCGTCCCGCCCCAAGAGAATCCCGGCCCATCCCGTGCCGGAGGCCACCGCCCATGACAATGCCTGCCGCGACGGATAATGAGGCGCATCTCGACCGCGACCTTACCGATATCGCCCAACCTATCGCCACCGCCGCCCGTGCGCCGCATCCAGGCTGGCTGTGCCCGGCGGTGATGCGGGTCTGCCCGTCGCGCCCAATCTGAAGGACCCTGCCATGACCAAGCGCAAAACGATCAAGGTGGATCTCGCCCTACAAGGTGGCGGGGCACATGGCGCCTTCACCTGGGGTGTCTTGGACCGCCTGCTTGAAGAGCCCTGGCTGGAGATTGATGGCATTTCCGGCACCTCAGCCGGCGCCATGAATGCCGCGGTTATGGCCTGTGGTTACGCGCGCGAAGGCCGGGACGGCGCGCGTCAGGCGCTTGAGGGTTTCTGGCGCAAGGTCTCGGAAGCTGCCCGCTTCAGCCCCTTACAGCGCGGCCCGTTGGATATCATGCTGGGGCGCTGGACGCTGGATAACTCGCCAGGCTTTCTGATGATGGACATGATGGCGCGAATGGTCTCGCCCTATGATGTGCCAGCCTTGGGCGGCAATCCTTTGGCCAGCATCTTGAACGATAGCCTGGATTTCTCCGCGCTCCGCAACGGCCCGATCAAGGTCTTCGTCACCGCCACCAGCGTGCGCACGGGCCGCGCGCGCATCTTCCGCAATGCTGATTTGGGGGTGGAAGCGCTGCTCGCTTCCGCCTGCCTGCCGCAGCTTTTCCAGGCGGTGGAAATTGATGGCGAAGCCTATTGGGATGGCGGCTTCGCCGGCAATCCAACCCTGGTGCCCTTGGTGACGGAGTTGGATTCAGACGACACCATCCTGATTCCGATCAACCCGATCAATCGGCCCGACATGCCGCGCACCGCGCGGGATATTCTGGATCGCGTGAACGAAATATCCTTCAACGCGGTGGCGCTGAAGGAACTCAAAATGATGGCGCTGCTCCGCAAGGTTGCCGATCCGGGCGATAGCGAAGGGGCGGCCTGGGCGCGCATGCGGCTGCATATGGTGCGCAATGATGTGATGGTGGACCTTGGCTATTCCTCCAAGCTCAATGCCGAATGGGCTTTTCTGGAATGGTTGCGCGATGCCGGGCGGAAGGCTGGCGATGCCTTCTTGCAGGATCACGCGGCGGCAATCGGCAAGCATTCATCGCTAGATCTGGATGCGCTGCTTGAAGGCATCTGACGCAGTGCTTTGCTGGCGCGCTTCAGTCCCGCGCCTCCTGTCCCGAAAGCAGCGCGGCGAAGGGTCGCGCGCCGAGGAATTCCTGACACAGTGTCAGCGCGGCAATCAGCGCCGGCGGGCCGATAAAGGCGCCCGGCACCCCCCAAAGAAAGCCACCGACAAAGACCGATGCCAGTACCAGGAAGGGCGAGACCGCCAGGTTGCGGCCCGCAAGGCGCGGTTCGATATAGCTGCCGCCCAGGAATTGCATCACCTGCAACCCGGCGAAAACCATCAGCGCCGTGCCCCAGGAACCGAATTGCAGCGCCGCGAAAAGGGTTGGAAACAGCGTTGCCACCAGCGGGCCGAGGAAGGGGATGTAGTTCAGCACCAGCGCAATCGCGCCCCACTCCGCTGCAAGTTCAAGCCCCATCACCTTGGCGAAGGCCCAAACCACCAGGCCGGTCGCGACCGATACCAAGGTTCGCACCAGCATATAGGCGCGGAGCTTCGTCCCGATCCGTTCAGCCGCACGCAGCAGCGCTGCCGCCGTGCCGGACCCAAGCCGCGCCATTTGCGATCTGACCGCGCCGACTTCCAAAAGGCCGAGCAGCACAAAGACCATCGTCAGCAGAATGAAGCTGAGCGTGCCGCGCAGCTGCGCCAGCACGCCCTGCGCCAGGCGCACCAGCCAGCGCGCATCGAATTGCGCGGCGATGCTGCCGGCCACATCAATCCCGCGCGCTTCCGCCCAGGCGATTTGCGCGGCGTAGAAGGCCTGGATTTGCGCTGCATTCGCGACCACATGCGCGCCAACCCGCCCGAAAGCCCAGGCAACCAAAAGCGCCAAGCCAAGCAGCGTCACCAGCGTGACCAACATGGTCACCAGCAGCGCGGCAACCGCCGGCATGCGCTTTTGCAGCGCGCCTTGCAGCGGCCAAACCAGCGCGATGACGAAAATCGCAAATACCACCGGTGCAATCACCGCTTGCGCTGCGGAAAGCGCAGCGGCCAAGATGACCACGCACGTGAGCGAGAGCAGAACGATCAAGGGGCGCGGCAGGGTGCTCATTTTCTATCTTTCGGAGAAGCCGGATGCTGATGCGTTGGGTCAAAAGCTTGGGCAAGCGGGCGCTGCTGCTGGTGGCGGCGCTGCTCCTGCTGTTGATCGCATTGCGCGCCTGGGATGTCTATCACGGACCAGATTTGCGCGCCTGGCACACCAAGGTGCCGCCCGAATTGGACGCGGCGGCGCTGGATGCCACGGATTGGGCGGGCTTCATGGCCGCCGAAGCGCGCGCCTTTGATTTCGTCCGGGAAAAGGTATCCGACCGTCTGCCGTCCGAAGATCGCAGCCCCGCCAATCGCTATGACCCGGCAAGCCCGCTTCATCCGGCGGCTTTCGCGCAGGATTGGAACCGTTCCTACGTGCTGGAACCGAAGGGCCCGCTGCGCGGCGCTGTGGTGCTGGTGCATGGGCTGACGGATGCGCCCTTCAATATGCGCCATCTGGCGGCGCTTTATGCCGAAGCCGGCTTCATCGCCATTGCGCCGCGCATGCCGGGCCATGGCACCGTGCCGGCTGGCCTGGCCGATGTTGCCTGGCCGGATTGGGCTGCGGCCACGCGCCTTGCCGTGCGCGAAGCGCGCCGCCGCGCCCCAGGGCTGCCGCTGCATTTGGTTGGGTATTCCAATGGCGGCGCGCTTGCGCTGCGCCATGCCCTTGAAGCAGCCGAGGATGGTGCCGTTGGCCTGCCGGACCAGCTTGTATTGCTGTCCCCCATGGTTGGGGTGACGCCTTTTGCGCGTTTTGCGGGGCTCGCGGGGCTGCCGGCTTTGCTGCCGGCCTTCGCGGGCGCGGCCTGGCTTTCCGTGCTGCCGGAATTCAACCCCTTCAAATACAACTCCTTTCCGGTGAATGCCGCGCGCCAATCGCATCAATTGACGGTCGAGGTGCAGTCCCGGCTCCGCCGGTTGGAGCAAAGCGGGCGGCTCGACCGCTTCCCCCCGCTGCTGACCTTCCAATCGCTGGCGGATGCCACGGTCAGCACACGCGCCGTGATCACCGCGCTGCATGCGCGCCTGCCCGCCGGCCGGAGTGAATTGGTGCTGTTCGATATGAACCGCGACGCAGGGATTGGCCCCCTTCTGGCCCCGCGCACCGATACCGCTTTCACCGCCATCCCGCCCGCACCGCGCGGCTTCGGCCTGACACTGATCACCAATACCGCGCCGGATACGCTTTCGGTGGATGCCCGCTTCACAGCAGCGGGCAGCACGGCCGAGGCGATCAGGGCGCTGGACCTTGCCTGGCCGCGGGGGCTGTTTTCCCTGTCGCATCTTGCTTTGCCCTTCCCGGTGGAAGACGGGCTCTATGGCCTTGCGCCGGACACTCATGATAATTTCGGCCTGCGGCTCGGTGCCCTCGCGCCGCGTGGAGAAAGCGGCGTGCTGGTCATGAGCCTTGATAGCCTGTTGCGCGTGACATCGAACCCGTTCTTCCCTTACCTGCGGGAGAGGGTGGCGGGGATAATCCCTGGCGCCCCCGGGACGCCCGGCGCAGGACCGGGACGCGCCGCCGATCCGGCGATGCGTCCGGCGCGGTAACCATGAACCCTATTCTGGAAATGGAGGGATCGAGCATGCGGAGACATCCGGGTGGCCGCGGGCTGCTATGCCTGATCCTGGTCGGCACCCTTGCCGCTTGCGACCAACAGCCCGCCGCCCCCGCGCCTGAACCGCGCCCGGTGCGCGTGGTGAGTGTGGCCGAGCGCGCCGATAGCACCATCGTTACCCTGACCGGGACCATCCAGGCGGAAACCGAGGTCAATATCGGGTTCCGCATTGATGGACGCATGGTGGAACGTCTGGTCAATGTGGGTGACCGCGTGGCAGCCGGCCAGATGATAGCGCGGCTTGACCCAACCAATGAGGAAAACGGCCTGCGCGCGGCGCGCGCTGCCCTGGTGGCGGCTGAGGCGCAGATGGTGGAAACCCACGCCAATTACCATCGTGCGCGGGAATTGCTGCGCACCGGCTTTGGCACGCGCCAGCGCTATGACCAGGCGGCGCAGCAATTGCAAACCGCCACCAGCGCCGTGGATTCCGCTGAAGCCCAGGTGAATATCGCTGAAAACCGCCTGGGCTACACCGTGCTGCTGGCGGATGCGCCCGGCACCGTCACCGCCCGTGGTGCGGAACCCGGTGAGGTTGTCGCCCCCGGTCGCATGATTGTGCGGCTTGCGCGCCAGGAAGGCCTGGATGGCGTTTTTGACGTACCGCCTTCCGTGAAGGACCGCGCGCCGGCCGATGCGGTGGTGCTGGTGGCACTGACGCTTGACCCAACAGTGCGCGCGACAGGCCGTGTGCGTGAAGTTTCCCCCAGCGCCGATGCGGTGACGGGGACGTTCCGCGTTCGTATCGGTCTAGATAACCCGCCAGCCGGACTCAGGCTTGGGTCCACGGTGACGGGACGGATGGAGATTGCGGGCGGTGGCGGCTATGCCATCCCGGCCAGTGCGCTGAGCCGCCAGGGCGCAAGCCCTGCCGTTTGGGTGGTGGACACCGCCGCACGCACGGTTGCGATGCGCCCCGTTGAGGTGCTGCGCCATGACCCGACGCGCGTTGTGATTGGCTCTGGCCTGGCGCGCGGGGATGTGGTGGTGACCGCCGGCGTGCAGGCGCTGCGCCCCGGGCAGAAGGTGCGCTTGCTGGACGCCCCGCAGTGATCGGCCCCAATCTTTCTGAATGGTCCATCAAGCGGCCGCAGCTGGTCATGTTCTTCATGCTGGTTGCGGTGATTGCCGGCACGCTGGTGTTCCTGCGGCTTGGCCGTAATGAAGATCCAGCGTTTACCTTCCGCACCATGGTTGTGCAGGCCGCCTGGCCCGGTGCCACCATTGAGGAAACGCTGCTGCAAGTGACCGAGCGGCTTGAACGCACGCTGCAGGAAACACCCAATCTCGACCGGCTGCGCAGCTATACCGTCGCGGGCCAGACCACCATCTTCGTTGAATTGAAGGGCGCGACGCCGGCAGCGGTGGTGCCGGATATGTGGTATGAGGTGCGCAAGCGGGTGGGCGATATGCGCCATACCCTGCCGCAAGGGGTGATCGGCCCCGGCTTCAATGATGATTTCGGCGATACTTTCGGCATCATCTTCGGCTTCACCGCCGATGGCTTTGGCCACCGGGAATTGCGAGACCAGGTGGAAGCGGTGCGTTCGCGCCTGCTGCGCGTGCCTGATGTCACGAAAATCGAAATCCTGGGCGCGCAGGATGAGGTGGTTTTCATCGAATTCTCGCTGGAACGTCTGGCTGGGCTTGGGCTGAACTACCCTGCACTGATCGCGGCCCTTCAGGCGCAGAATGCAGTGCGCCCGGCGGGGCTGGTGCAGACAGGGCAGGAAAGGCTGGCGCTGCGCGTTTCCGGCGCTTTCCAGAATGAGGCTGATCTTGCGGCAGTGTCCTTCCTGGCCGGTGATCGGCTGGTGCGGCTGACCGATATTGCTGAAATCCGCCGGGGATTCACGGACCCGCCGCAGCCCATGTTCCGCGTTAATGGCAAGCCCGCCATTGGTCTTGCGGTGGCGATGCGCGAAGGCGGGGATATTCTGGCGCTTGGCAAGAATCTGCGCCTCGAAATGCGCAAGATTGAAAGCAGCTTGCCCATCGGGATCGAGCCCTTCCTGGTGGCCGATCAGGCGGAGACTGTGGATATAGCCATTGGCGATTTCACCGAAAGCCTTTGGCAGGCGATCCTGATCATCATGGCGGTGAGTTTCGTCGCGCTTGGTGTGCGCGCCGGGGCGGTGGTGGCGCTTTCCATCCCTTTGACGCTCGCCATTGTGTTTCCGCTGATGCTGCTGGCGGGGATTGATCTGCAACGTATTTCGCTTGGTGCCCTGATCATCGCGCTGACGCTGCTGGTAGATGACGCGATGACGACGATTGACGCCATGATCCGGCGGCTTTCTGTTGGTGATCGCAAGGATCAGGCAGCGACTTTTGCGTATCGGACGCTGGCCGCACCCATGCTGACCGGCACCTTGGTCACCATCGCAGGCTTTTTGCCGATTGGCTTCGCGGCCAGTTCGGCGGGCGAATATACTTTTTCCATCTTCGCGGTGGTGGGCATTGCGTTGGTGGTTTCCTGGTTTGTCGCCGTGATGTTCGCGCCGCTGCTTGGCATGGCAATCCTGAAGGCGCCGAAGCTGGCAACGGCCGGCCAAGCGCCGGCGCCTGGGCGGCTGCTGCGCGGCTATGCGGCCTTCCTGCATATGGCGATCCGCTTCCGGTGGATCACGATTGCCGCCGCGGTCGCCGCCTTTGCCATTGCGCTTTTCGCGGTGCGCTTTGTGCCACAGCAATTCTTCCCCTCATCCGACCGGCCTGAATTGGTGGTGGATCTGACGCTGCCGCAAAACGCTTCAATCCACGCGTCTGAGGCAGCGATGGAAAGGCTGGATGCGGCCTTCGCCAAGGACCCCGATATTGCGCATTGGAGCAGCTATGTGGGGCGCGGCGCGATCCGCTTCTATCTGCCGCTCAATGTGCAATTGCCGAACCCCTTCTTTGCCCAGGCCGTTGTGGTGGCGAAGGATTTTGAGGCGCGTAAACGCCTGCAACCGCGCATCGAAGCCTTGCTTGCCGAACAATTCCCTGCTGCCATTTCGCGCGTGGCGCCGTTGGAATTGGGCCCACCGGTTGGCTGGCCCATCCAATACCGCGTGTTGGGGCCAGAGATTGAGGGTATTCGCGGCATAGCGAAGGAACTCGCGCAAGTTGTCGCGACCAGTGGCGGGGTACGCAGCCCAAGCTTCGACTGGATCGAACCCGCGCGGCAATTGCGCATTGAAGTGGATCAGGATCAGGCGCGCCAGCTAGGGCTTTCTTCTGCGGCGCTTGCCGCCACCTTGAATGCTGTGATCACCGGCAGCGTGATTACGCAAATCCGCGACGATATTTATCTGGTGAATGTACTGGCCCGCGCGACGGCGAGCGAACGCATCTCGCTCGATACGTTGCAAACCATGCAGGTGCCGATTCCGGGTGGCCGGACAGTGGCGCTTGGCCAATTCGCGACGATTTCCTACGGGCAGGAATACCCGCTGGTCTGGCGCCGGGATCGCGTTTTGGCGCTGACCGTGCAAGCCGATGTGCGCCCGGGCGTGCTGCCTGAATCCGTGGTGGCGGAACTCGCGCCACGCATTGCGGAACTGCAAACGCGCCTGCCTGCGGGCTATGCCATCGAAATCGGTGGCATTGCGGAAGAAAGTGCGAAAAGCCGCGCTTCGGTCTTGGCGGTGGTGCCCATCATGATCGTTGTGATGCTGACCGCGCTGATGTTCCAATTGCAAAACTTCGCGCGGCTTGGCCTGGTGGTGGCAATCCTGCCGCTTGGGCTGATTGGCGTGGTGGCGGCGCTGCTTGCCTTTGGCCGGCCGCTTGGCTTTGTGGCCATTCTTGGCATCCTGGCTTTGCTTGGCATGATCGCGAAAAATGGCGTGATCCTGATTGTGCAGATTGAGGAAGACCGCGCGGCCGGCTTGCCTCTGCGCGATGCGGTGGTGGCAGCGGCGACCTCTCGCCTCAGGCCCATGATGCTGACGGCGCTTTCCACCGTGCTGGGGCTTATTCCGATTGCGCCGACGGTATTCTGGGGGCCGATGGCCTTCGCCATTATGGGCGGGCTTTTGGTGGCAACCTTGCTGACGCTGGTGGTGCTGCCGGCGCTTTATGTTGCCAGCCTGGAACGCCAGAGCGACCGAAAGGTGATCAGCGAAAGCTGAGAGCAGCGGCAAGCCCGGGCGCGGCCCGGCTTGCTTGCGGTCCGCGACGCGTCAGTACTTCGCTTGGCGTGCAGCCGAATTCGCGGCGGAAGGCGCGGGTGAAGCTGGATGGATCGTAAAAGCCGACCGCTTCCCCGATGCGGCTGACCGAAGGCGGCGCATCCACGCGCACCAATTCCCGGTACGCCTGGCGCAGCCGGCGCTGTTGAATAACGCGCGCAATGCCGCCAATCGGCGCGAAGCAGCGGTAGAGTTCGGAACGCGAAATCCCTGAGCGTTGCACAAGCATCGCCGGTGAAAGCTCCGCCTCGCCCAGCGCCGCATCCACCAGCGCCACGACGCGCGCGCGGCGCGCCGCTTCCAATTGCTGGCGCGTTGTCGCAGGGCGCATTTCCAGGCCCATCAAGCAGGCTGTCAGCATGGAAGATAGCGCCGCTTCCAACCGCGGCGCATCTTCCGCGTTGATTTCATCGGCCGAGGCCGCCATGCGCGGCAGCATGCCGCCCAGCATACGCGCTGCCGGGCTACGCAGCGGCATGCTGCGCATGGTAGCAAAAACTGGGGCGAGTTGCGGCAGGTGTTCAGGCTGAATGAGCACGCCGCACCAATTGCCACCAAGCCGGCGCACCCCAAAGCCGAGCGAGAGGGAGCCGAGCAATAATTCTTCTGGCTGCCCATCCGCTGCGCCAAGGCGGAGCGCCAGCAGCCAATGATCCAGCCCGTCGCGCAGTCCTTCACTGCGGGCGCGGCGATAATCGGCGGCATCGGCTTGGAATTTCAGCAGGACATGGCGGCCAAGGCGGCGGAGTTCAGCATGGCCGGAAAAGCCATCCGCACCAGAACGCGGCGCCGCGACATGCACCACCGGCTCCCAAAAGGCGCGCCAGACATCGAAACGTATCGCGGGCGGCAGGTCGCGCGTATCCACCGCAAAACGATCAGGCGGCCCAGCGCTCATGCCAAGGCGCGGCGCCGAAGTTTCGGACAGGGCTGATGATGGATGGGGCAAAACTGCCGCTCTCCCGCGCGAGAAGTCAGAGTTTTCTATCCCCAAGCCGGTCAGTGTGCCAGTCACGGATGCAGGCGCGGGGATAAGGCGCCTAACATGGGGACGGAAGGCTCATGCCGCGCAGTAACTTGGTCCGCTATCGAAGCACTCTGCTTGAATCGTAAACTTCATGATTTCTACCCCTGAGAATCCCTTGCCTTCATGGGCCACCGCATGGGATAGAAAATCCCAGGCGCTGTTTTTCAGTCCTGATTCGGACGGGGCGCGGGGACGCCATTGGCTACCACGCGATGCCCTTTCCCAGTCCCGTCACACGCGCCCTGGCCCGCGGCGTGTCGGACTTCGCTCAGGCCAGAAATTAGGAACCAAAATCATGGCTGATCTTCTTGTCATTTCCTTCCCGACCGAAGCGCAGGCTGAAGAAGCCCGCACGCGCGTTGCCTCCATGCAGCGCGAATACCTTATCGAACTTGGTGACGCTGTAGTGGCACTTCGCGAGCCCGATGGCAGCATCAAGCTGAACCAGACCTTTAAGCCGACAGCCGCTGGTGCTGCAGGCGGGGCGATGTGGGGGGCCCTGATTGGGCTATTGTTCCTCAACCCGCTCGCGGGCGCGGCGGTGGGTGCGGCGGCCGGCGCGGTTTCGGGGCGGCTCACGGATGTCGGCATCAATGATGCCTTCATGAAGGAAGTGTCGCAAAGCCTTCAGGGCGGTGAAGCAGCGCTGTTCCTGCTGGTGCGGAAAATGACCGCCGATCGCGTGATGGACGGGCTGCAAGGCATGGGCGGTAAGATCATGCGCACCTCCTTCGACGAAACCAAGGAAGCCACGCTGCGTGAAGCCTTGGCTGGCGCATCCGGCGGATGATGCCCGCGGGCAGGATGCGGTTCCGCGCATGAGGGCCGGCTTCGCCCTTCGTGCCGCCGCGGCCTGCCTGCTGCTGGCCTTTTTGGCAGGCTGCGCCAGCATTACGCGCCTGCCGGCACCGCCGTCACAACAGGTGACCGCCATTGATGTCCTGGGCGTGCCTGACTCACGCTTCTGGGCCGATGGCGATCCTGCGCCGATCATTGCCTATTTTGAACGCGTCCTAAGCCGCCGGAATTCGGGGCGGCCAATTGGGCGTGGGGGGCGCATTCCGCCCGGACATTTCCTGGCACTTTCGGGTGGCGCTGATGATGGCGCCTTTGGCGCCGGTGTGCTGGTGGGTTGGACCGAAACCAGCCAAAGACCGGAATTCGAATTGGTCACGGGCATTTCCGCCGGCGCCCTGATTGCGCCCTTTGCTTTCCTTGGGCCTTCCTATGATCAGCCACTGCGCGCGCTATTCACTGAAATCGCGCCGAGTGATGTTGTGCAGCTTGGCCGGCTTGCCTTGTCCGTACTTTTCCGCGAGGCGCTTGCCGATACCGCGCCGCTGGCGCGCCTGATTGAACGCCATGCCGATGCGGCGATGTTGCAGGCCATTGCGGCGGAACATCAACGTGGGCGGTTATTGCTGATCGGCACGGTCAATCTGGACGTCGGGCGCCCGGTAATCTGGAACATCGGTGCAATTGCGGCGAGTGGTCATCCTGAGGCTCTCAATCTGTTTCGGAGCATCTTATTGGCTTCTGCCTCCATCCCCGGCGCCTTTCCACCCGTGATGATTGATGTTGAAGCCAATGGGCGGGCTTTCCAGGAAATGCATGTGGATGGCGGCGCGGCGATGCAGGTTTTTCTCTATCCGGCCAGGCTCCGCCCACGCGCTTTGGCGGGCCCCGCCGGGCAGCAACGCGAAACCACGGCCTGGGTCATTCGCAATGGCCGCGTGGATGTCGCAATCACCGACCCACCTGGTGGCATTTTCAGCATCGCGCGCAGGTCTGCGCAGACGCTGTTGCATTTCTCCTCCATCAATGACCTGGATCGGATTTATCTGAGCACTTATCGCGATCGCATCGGCTTTCGCCTGCAAAGCATCGGGCCGGATTTCGATACGCCGCGGCCCAGATTCTTTGATAATACCTATATGCGCGCGCTTTTCGCCTATGGTGAGGCGCGTGGCCGTGATGTGACAAGCTGGGTGACGGCACCGCCGCCGGTCGGGCTGATTTCTCCGCCACCGCCGGGGCCTTGACTTCACTTTTTTGCGCCTCTGACGTTAGGGTACGAAAAGCCCGTGAAGCGCCTGGCGATGCTGACCAGCGGCCCCCGGCGGCGCCCGCCGGACGGGGGGCACAGCCCCGGGACGTGCCGTGCAAGGCCATTTTGTGCTAGACAGCTACACCGAATATGAAGGCCAAGGTGCGTGTCGCCGTATGCACGCCCTCTGGCCAGGATGGCAGGCAGAAAAAACATGAGCGATCTCGACAGGGTTCTGGCGCATATAGACGCCGACATGGGGGGCGCGCTGGAGCGCCTTTTTACCGTGCTCCGCATCAAATCCATCTCCACCGACCCGGCATTCGCCAAGGATTGCGCGGCCAATGCCGAATGGCATGCGGCGGATTTGCGCAGCATCGGCTTTGAAGCCTCGGCACGGCCAACGCCTGGCCATCCCATCGTGGTGGCGCATGACCGCAGCGCCAAGGGTGCCTCGGCGTTGTTCTACGGGCATTACGATGTGCAGCCGGTGGACCCGTTGGAATTATGGGATCGTGACCCGTTTGACCCGGTGATCGAAGCCCTGGCCGATGGCACCAAGGTGATTCGTGGCCGTGGCAGCGCGGATGATAAGGGCCAGCTCATGGCCTTTGTCGAAGCCTGCCGCGCTTGGAAGGCCGTGACGGGCAAGCTGCCCATTCCGGTTTCCATCCTGCTGGAAGGTGAGGAAGAATCAGGCGGCGTCAATCTGCCCGGCTTCCTTGAGGCTAACAGCCAAGAATTGAAGGCAGATATCGGCCTGATCTGCGATACCAATATGTGGGACCCCAAAACCCCGGCCATTGTCACCATGCTGCGCGGGCTTTGCGGCGAGGAAGTGATCATCCACGCGGCAGACCGCGATTTGCATTCCGGCTTTTACGGCATGGCGGCGGCCAATCCGAACCGGATTTTGGCGAAGATCCTGGCTGATCTTTACGATGACCAGGGCCGCGTGACGCTGCCTGGCTTTTATGATGGCGTGCCGGAATTGCCGGAAAGCCTGAAGCAACAATGGGGAACGCTTGGCTTCACCGCCGAGAAATTCTTGGGCGTCATTGGCCTATCGCAGCCAGCCGGCGAAAAGGGTCGCGATGCGCTGGAAATGGTCTGGTCGCGCCCAACTTGCGAAATCAACGGCATGGGCGGCGGCTATCAGGGTGATGGTTTCAAGACCGTCATTCCGGCCAAGGCATCGGCAAAGGTATCCTTCCGCCTGGTGTTTGACCAAGACCCGCACGCCATCCGCAAGGCCTTCCGCGCGCATGTGCAAGCGCGCCTGCCCGCTGATTGCCGCGCTGAATTCATTGAACATGGGTCGGGCCGCGCCATTCGCTTCCCGGATACGGACCCTGCCTTCGCTAAGGCGCGCGCGGCTTTATCCGATGAATGGGGCAAGCCCGCGGTCTTTATCGGCTCGGGCGGTTCAATCCCGGTCACGCATATGCTGAAGACATCGCTTGGGATGGATGTGGTGCTGGCCGGCTTTGGGCTGGAAGATGACCGCATCCATAGCCCGAACGAGAAATACAATCTGGAAAGCTTCCAGAAAGGCATCCGTTCCTGGGCACGTATTCTGGAGGCATTGTCACAATGAGCGCGTCGAATGATTTCCCGGTAAAAGACGAACCCAAATCCATCATGCAGCGCCTGCTGGATACGGTGGAACGCGTGGGCAACCGCGTGCCGCATCCGGTGATGATCTTTGTCTATCTGATCGTCTTTGTGGTGTTGCTCTCGGCCCTGCTGTCGCTGCTCGGCGCGCAGGTGACTTATCAGGCCTATAACCCCGAGACCGGCAAGATCGAACAGGCCACAACGGCGGCGCGTAGCTTGCTCACCATTGATGGCATTCGCTTCATGTTCACTGGCGTGGTGCCCAATTTCATGGGCTTCAACGCGGTTGGTGTGATCATTGTCGCGATGGTGGGCGTTGGTGTTGCGGAAGAAGCGGGCCTTGTGAAGGCGCTGATCCGCAAGCTGGTGATCGTCGCACCGCCAAAGCTGCTGACCTATATCCTTGTGTTTGTCGGCATTGTTTCATCCATCGCGGCGGATGCGGGTTATTTGGTACTTATCCCGCTGGCGGCGGCGGCCTTTCTTTCGGTTGGGCGGCATCCCTTGGCGGGCCTCGCCATGGCCTTTGCCGCGGTGGCTTCCGCCTTCATGGTCAATGTCATGATCGTGCCGGTGGATGGCATTCTGACGGAAATCACCAATGATGCGGCGCGGCTGGTCAATCCGAATGTTTCGATTGATCTTGCGGCGAATGTCTGGTTTTCCATCGCGTCCGTCGTGGTGCTGACGGTGCTGATTGGCGTGATTACCGAAAGGGTGATCGAACCACGCCTTGGCGCCTATAAGGGCGATTATGAAGTGCCGGGTGAGAATGTTCTGTCCGAGGAAGAATATAAGGGCCTGCGCGCCGCGCGGAATGCCTTGTTCGGCGTGCTGACCTTCATCGGCCTACTGACCCTGCCGCCGGGCGCGCCGCTGCGCAATCCGGAAACCGGCGCCATCATTGGGTCTTCGCCCTTTATGGGCAGCCTGATTGTTTCCATCGCACTCATCTTTCTGGTCTGCGGCATCGCGTATGGCCGCGCGGCCGGCACCATGCGCACCTCGGCTGAGGCCATTGCCGCCATTCAAAAATCCATCGGCGCGCTGGCAGGGTTGATCTTGCTGCTGCTGGTGATCAGCCAGTTCATCGCCATCTTCAATTATTCCAACATGGCGACACTTGCGGCTGTTTCCGTGGCGGAATTCCTGGAAAAGCTGAACCTGCCAACGGTCGCGCTGCTGATCGGCTTTGTCATTGCGGTCTTTGGCATTGACTTGATCATCACAGCGGCGATTGCAAAATGGGCGATCTTCGCGCCGGTTTTCGTCCCGCTACTCATGCAGCTTGGCGTGGCGCCCGAAGTGGTGCTGGCGGCTTATCGTGTGGGCGATAGCCCGATGAATTCCATCACGCCACTCAACGCCTATTTCGCGATGATCGTGACCTTCGCCATCAAATACCAGAAGGATGCGGGCGTGGGCACGGTGATTGCGTTGATGCTGCCCTATGTCATCGCGATTTCCGTGGTCTGGACCGCGCTTTTGGCGGCTTGGTATATGCTCGGCCTGCCTTGGGGGCTCTAGCGCATGAATGACATCACCATCATGGCCGCGATCATCCTCGCGGCCATTGTGCTTTTCATCTGGAACCGCATTCCGGTCATTCTGGTGGCGATGGGTGTCGGCATGGCGCTTTACGCGACCGGCCTTGTCACGCTGAACCAGGCGCTTTCGGGCTTCGGCGATCCGGCGGTGATGTTCATCGCGACTCTTTTTGTAGTGAGTGCTGCGCTGGATCGCACCGGCGTCACGGCCTGGGCGGGGCAGATGCTGATCCGCGGCGCTGGCGAGAATAGCCGCACGCGATTGCTGGTGCTGATTTCCCTGCTGGCGGCGATGTTGACTGCTCTTATCAGCCTCAATGGCGCGATTGCAGCACTTTTGCCGGTGGTGGTTGTCTTGGCTCTCCGGCTGCGCCTGCCGCCATCACAATTGCTCATGCCGATGGTTTTTGCGGCGCATGCGGGGTCGAAATTGGCGCTCACTGGATCGCCAGTGAATGTGCTGGTGAGTGAGGCGGCGCTCGATGCCGGCTTCCGCGCCATCGGCTTTTTCGAATTTACCATTGTCGGTATCCCACTGTTGCTGGGCGTGATTACGATCACCCTGCTGTTCGGGCGGAAGCTGCTGCCGCATCGCGCCGGTGAGACCATGAGTGTGGATTTCAGCCGCCATGCGACCACGCTTGTTGAACAATACCGGTTAAAGGAAGGTCTGTTCCGGCTTCGGTTGCGCGCCACTTCGCCACTAATCGGCCAGCCGCCATCTGCGCTGCAGGAAGATAGCTGGGCGGGGCTTCGCCTGGTCGCCGTGAATGACGGCCTAACGGGCGATAGGCTGCGCCGCCCTACCATGATGGAGGGCGATTTCCTGCTGGTTTCAGGCCAAGGTGAGGATGCGGCGCGGCTTGCTGCCGAACAACATTTGGCCTTCCGGCTTGAAAACAGCGATGAGGATTTGCGCGACAGCCTTTTCAATCGCAGTTCCGGCCTTGCGGAAGTCATGATCCCGCCGCGCTCGGAAATGATCGGCCAGACAGCCTATCAGGGCATGATCACCGAAAGCGGTGATCTTGTGGTCATCGCCGTCCAGCGTGGTGGAGAGGATGTGGGCGCTGAGCCGGTGCAATTACAGGCGGGCGATACCTTGCTGTTGCAGGGAACCTGGAAGGCGCTTGATACGCGCCTTGCCGATCCGCAAGTGCTGGTGGTGAATTCGCCCGATACGGTGCGCCGTCAGGCGGTGCCCCTTGGCGCTGGCGCCTGGACCACGCTTGGTGTGCTGGCCGGCATGGTGTTTTTCCTCGCGACCGGGCTGCTGCCAGGGGCGGTGGTGGGCATCGCGGCCTGCTTCATCCTGATTTTGTCGCGCGTCGTGACCGTGGAGCAAAGCTATCGCGCGGTTGACTGGACAACGGTGATCCTGGTCGCGGCAATGATGCCGCTTTCGACAGCCATGGTGCAGACCGGCGCGGCGCAATTGATGGCGGATGGGCTGGTTGCCATGGCGGCGGGCGGTAGCCCGATTATTCTGCTGGCGGGGATTTTTGTGCTGACAGCGGTGCTTGGCCAGTTGATCAGCAATACTGCAACGGCGCTGATTATCATTCCGGTTGGCGTGGCCGCCGCAACCTCCATGGGGATTTCGCCGATACCGGTGCTGATGAGCATTGGTATCGCCGCAGCCGCTGCATTCCTGACGCCGATTGCCACGCCAACCAATCTGATGGTGATGCGCCCGGGCGGGTATGCCTTTGGCGATTACTGGAAGTTCGGCCTGCCGATGATGATTTGGTTCTTCATCGTCTGCGTCTTTGTTGTGCCGCTGATCTGGCCGTTTTGAGGCATGGGCGGCTTCCTGCGATTCTTGCTGAGCAGCGCAGCGCTTATTGCGGCGCTGCCCGCTTTGGCCCAAACGCCTGCGCAGCAACAGGCTGACCCGGCAGGCACCTTCGCGTTTCTGTTGGAGAATGACACCTTCTCCGGCAATGATCGCTACTACACCAATGGCTTTCTTTTTGCCTGGCGCGCCCCTTCCTATGAACCGCCGGCGTGGCTTGCAGGGCTGACAGAGGGGCCAAACCTGTTCTTCCCAGGTGGCGGCGTGACGCGCTGGGGCCTCAGTTTCGGGCAGAAGATCTTCACGCCGGAAGACACGCTGGCAACCAATCCTGATCCGAAGGATCGCCCCTATGCCGGCTGGCTTTACGGCGCGATTTCGTTGCATTCCTATACAGCGCGGGAAGTGGGCACACTGGAATTGCAGCTTGGCGTTATCGGGCCTTCCGCGCTGGGCGAATGGGTGCAGAACACGACGCATGACATGATGCGCATTGATCGCGCCTATGGCTGGGATTACCAGCTGCGTGATGAACCCGGCGTCAATCTGGTGGCGAACCGGCAATGGCGCTTGAATGGCGAAGCCGATGCGGGCGGGCGGCGATTTGGCCTGGTGCCGAGCCTCGCGGCCAGCCTTGGCAATGTGCATACCTATGCGGCCGGGGGCATGCTGCTGCGCTACGGTACGGAGCTTGAGGCGGATTTCGGCCCGCCGCGCGTGCGTCCGGTTTCCACCGGTTCGGTTTTCTTTCAGCCGTCGGGGCGTTTTGGCTGGTATGTCTTTGGCGGTGTCGAAGGCCGCGCGGTGGCGCGGGATATCTCATTGGATGGCAATACCTGGCGCGATAGCCGGAGCGTTGACCGCGAAGTGCTGGTGGGTGATGCCAGCGCAGGCGTTGCGTTGATTTTTGAAGGCGCGCGCCTGACCGCGACTTATACGATCCGCAGCAAGGAATTTGAAACGCAGCGCGAAGCATCGCAATTCGGGTCGGTCAGTATTGCGTTTCGGTTTTAGCACCTGATCCGCGACGGACGCCCAAGAGATACCCTGCACAGTTGCGCGACACTTGGCCAATGTGCGGTGCTGCCCCTTATTTTCAAGCTATCGTCGAGAAAGTCTTGGCGGCAGCGCCATAAGAAACAGGGGGCATGCAAATGAGATCAAAATGGGCCGGGGCCGCCGTGTTGGGCCTGATGGTTGGTGCCACGCCGGCTTTCGCTCAGCAGCCCACGATGGAAGATCTGATGCGGCGCATTGATGCGTTGCAACAGCGCGTCAATGAACTTGAACGTGAACGCCGCCCGCAACGCCCGGCTGCGGTTGCGGCGCCCGTGCCCGCACCTGCGCCAGCGGCGACACCCGCGCCTGCCCGCGCCGCCGCGCCGCGCCCTGCACCGGCGCCCGCCGCCGCTGTCGCTGCCGCACCCGCCGCCGCCGCCGCGCCGCGCTCGCCCGAGGCAGTGCGCGCCGAGGTGGATGAGGCGCTGCGCGGTAGCCTGGATGGCTTGCCATGCGCATCCCAAATACTGATACGACCGTGCGGCTTTACGGGTTTCTGCGCCTGACAGGTTATCGCGATTTCAACGCGCGCAACCCAACTGATGCTGCCTCAGTGCAGGGTATTCCGCTGACGGCCACAAACACGCAGCCCGGCGATGGCGACATCACCGCGCGCAGTTCGCGCTTCGGTTTTGATACGCGCGGCGATAATGCCTGGGGTCGGCTCGATACCACCATCGAAGGCGATTTCCGTGGAGAGATTGTGCAGGGCGGCGACCTCGCCTTCCGCATCAGGCAGGCCTTTGCCGAATTGACTCGCGATGATTGGAGCTACCTGCTCGGCCACACAAATAGCCTCTGGAATGAGGGGCTGACAGAGGCGCTTCACGACGCCACCAACCTCAATCAATCCTTCATCCGTCAGGCGCAATTCCGTGTATCACATCGCTTCGGGAGTAATTGGAGCCTGCAAGGGTCGGTTGAATCTTCCTTCGGCGATATACTCACTCAGAACGGGGCGGCCTTATCGCCGGTGCGTTTTGATGGCGGCGCCACCCCAGCCTTCGATCAGATGCCGGATCTGCTGACGCGCCTGACGTGGCGTGACGGTGCCGAGGAATACGTTCTGCGCGGCTTGTTCCGGCAGCTATCGCTTGAACCGGATGGCACCACGCTTGGCCCAAGGCCGAGCGAGAGCACCTATGGCTGGGGCCTTGCCGCCCATACGCGCCTGCCTCTAGGCAAATGGATCGCTGGCCTCGGGCGCGATGAGCTGATGCTGATGAGCTATTATGGCGAGGGGATCGGTCGCTATTTTGCCGGCAATACTTTCGGCCAGGGCGGTATTTCCGACATCATCACAGCGACCGGCATGGACTACAGCCTTGATTCCGTGCCGACTTACGGTGGCACTATCGGCTATCGGCGCTTCTGGACGGATTTTGTGCGGAGCACGGTTTCTTATGCTTACGCGCGGCAGGATTTCCCATCCTCGATCCAATTCGGCACTGGCACGCCTGGGGCCTTGGCGCGAAACCGCGAAATGCAGCAGGTGATTGCCAATCTGATCTGGAGCCCCTTTGCCGATCGCCCAACGAGCCGCATGCCCTTTGGCTGGCTTGATCTGGGATTGGAATATGTCTTCAGCCGGCGTGATCTTGAAGATGGCGCGGCGGCGGCGGGTGCTAATCGTGTGGGCCACGGCATCGCCAATCGCATACTGGCCGTTGGCATTGTGCGGTTCTGAAGGCACACATAAAAAAAACCGGCCATGGCGGTTTAAGGGGTCAGTTCTGCCACCATGGCCGGCCAGGCTGGAAACCGCGGCCGTTACGGGACGTCTCCGCACGGCGCGCGGCAATTCGTCTCCAGCTTTGCTGTGAATTGGGTCAGGTAGTCGCCTGACCCACTCAGTCTTCAGGCCTGCGCGGCCGGCACGGCGATGAAGGCCGGCTTGCCATCACGCATGATGCGCACCGCAACCGCACCGCCCGCGGCATTCGCCTCACGCAAAGCACGCAGCGCTGCCTCAGCGTCATCGGTCGTGGCAGTACCGACGCCGATGATCACATCGCCCCGGCGCAAACCGGCTTCCTGAGCGCGTGAATTCGGCTCCACGGCCTGCACCAGCGCGCCCTTCGCATCATTGGGCAGGCGGAGTGACGCACGCGCTTCCGGCGTGATCGGTATCAGCGAAACACCAATGCGCGGCGCGTTGGACTGTTCGGCACCCGCGCGGGCACGTTCCGTACCAGGCTGAGCAGCGATATCCACACGCAGGCTGGCTTCCGCACCATCGCGCCAGAGCTTCAGATCAGCCTTCGCACCGGGGCGGAGATCCGCCACGCTGCGCGCCAGGTCACGCGGGTTGCGCACGGCCTTGCCATCCAGCGCCGTCACCACATCACCGGGCTTGAGGCCGGCCTTGGCGGCGGGGCTGTCATTTTCCACACCCGCCACAAGGGCACCCTGCGGGGCTTCAGCGCCCTTGGCCGGCAACTTCAACGCCGCCGCCATGGCCGTATTCACGGGCTGGGTCGAAACGCCAAGGAAGCCGCGCTCCACTTGGCCTTTCTCACGCAGTTCCAACACAACGCGCTTCACCATATTGGACGGCACGGCAAAGCCGATACCCACCGAACCACCGGTCGGGCTGAAGATCGCCGTATTCACGCCAATCACGCCGCCATCCCGCGAAAAAAGCGGGCCGCCGGAATTGCCCTGATTGATTGGCGCATCAACCTGGATGAAATCATCATAGGGGCCAGCGCCAATGTCGCGACCAGTTGCCGAGACCACACCCGTGGTCACGGTGCCGGACAGGCCATAGGGATTGCCCATGGCCACCACCCAATCGCCGGGCTGGGCGCGATCAGAATCGCCCAAGGCCACGAAGGGTAGCGGCGCGCCAGCTTCAATCTTTAGCAGCGCGACATCGGTGCGCGAATCGCGGCCAACAACGCGGGCCTGCAATTCACGGCCGTCTTCAAGCTTCACCATCACGCGGGTGGCGCCATCCACAACATGGTTATTGGTCACGATGAAACCGGCGGCATCAATGATGAAGCCCGAACCCGTGCCCTGCACGCGGCCCTGGCCGGGGTTGGGCATGCCCATTTCCGCGCGTGGCGCCTTGCCGGCGACATTGATGGTGACAACGGCGGGACGCACGGCCTTCACCAGTTCGGCAAAGCCGGCGGCTGGTGCGGCGCGGTCAAGCGTGATGGCCGGGGCAACAGGCGCCGGGGCATTTTGTGCGTGCACGGCAAGGCCGGTCAGCGCGGTTGAGCCAAGCAAAAGGCCGAGCAGCGCATAGCGCGCAGTACGGCGGGCGGGGCTGGAATTAGCCATGAGTTGTTTTCTCCATCAAAAGGGCCGGGGCGCTGATTCGCTTTCGCCTTGACTGCGAAAATGGAGAAAACCTGCTGTAAAGTCCCGAACGCGAAGCTGAAATGATTTTCAGGATTGGGCCTGTCAGCTTTCGGCCTTTGCGCCGGAAAGATCCACCGTCACGCAAAGCCCTGGCGCCGCGTCTGACAATACCGGCGCCGCGCCATGCAGCTTCGCCACCGCCGCCACCAAAGCCAGGCCAAGCCCGCTGCCCGGTGTGCCCCGGCTACGGTCTAGCCGATAAAAGCGGCGCAGCACGCGCGCGCGTTCTTCGGCCGGTACGCCTGGCCCATCATCGGCCACTTCAAGCACCGGGCCAGCGCGCAGCGCCACGCGCACGGCTTGCCCGCCATGGGTCAGGGCATTGTCTATCAGATTGGCCAGCATCTGGCGCAGCAGCGCGGCATCGCCATGCAGGCGCTGGTCGGGTGCCACCTGCACATCAAGCCGCTTGCCGGCTTCTTCCGCGACAACCGCGTAAGCCTCGGCGAGTGTTGTCACCAGCGCAGAAAGCTCCACCACCGGCGCTTCCTGCGGCGGCAGCGGCGGGCCGGCTTCAAGCTGCGCGATGCGTAGCAGCGCGGTGAAGGTGCTGAGCACCGTATCCAATTCAGCCAAGGCAGCTTCAAAAGCTGCGCCATCGGCATTGGGGTCGCGCGCGCGCGCAAGGGCGGCTTCCAGCCTCTGGCGCAGGCGGGAAAGCGGCCCGCGCAAATCATGCGCGACATCCACCGTGACTTGCCGCATGCCTTCGATCAGCGCTTCCTGCCGTTCCAGCAGCGTGTTCACCGTGCCCGCCAGCCGGTCGAATTCATCGGCGCTGCCGGCCAAGGGCAGGCGGCGTGCGAGGTCTCCATGCATCACCTGTTCAGCGGCTTCGGAGACACGCCTGAGGCGATTTTGTAACCCGCGCGCCATGAACAAGCCGAAAGCGAGCGCAAGCAATACGGCGATTGCGCCCGCCGCGAGCAGCGTGGTGGCAAGGGTTGAAGCTGTATCCAGCACCGCGCCAAATTCGGCCGCGACCAGCAAGGTGAAGCCAGTGGCAACACCAATGCCCAGCGTGCGCACCGGCCCTTCTGGCGCCCTGAGCGTCACAAAACCGCGCAAGCCCATCGGCGCACCGGAAAGCCGCCCAGACCCGGCAAGGGGGCGCCCATCCGGCAAGCGCAACTGCACCAGAATGGCGCTTGGTGTGCGGTCCCGCGTGCGGGCTTCCACCGCGCGAGTCAGGCCAATCATGCCGAAGCGCTGGAATTCGCCGAGCAACAATTCGGCCTCCGCGCGGATGGTGCTGTCCAAGGCTTCTTCCAAAGCTTGCGAGCTACGCAGCCACCCAAGCCCAAGGCCAAGCGCGGAAATGCCCAAGACGCCAAAGGCCGTCAGCAATGCCGTACGCAGCGCAAAACTACGCAGCAGCCTGCCAATGGTGCTCACTTCGGCGCACCGAGCATATAGCCAACACCACGCATGGTCTGAATGGGCGCGGGCGATCCTTCCTGAGACAGCTTGCGGCGCAATCGGCTGACATGCACTTCAACCAAATTGGTCGAAGGATCGAAGTTCAAATCCCATACGCCTTCCAGCAGCATGGTCTTGGTCAGTACCTGATCGGGGCGGCGCAGCATGAATTCCAACAGGCGCATTTCCGTCGGCAGCAATTCTACCGGCTGGCCGTTGCGCCGCACCACGCGCTTCAGCAGGTCCAGTTCAATATCGGCCACTTGCAGCAGCACGGGATCAGTCGTGGGCGTTGGGCGCCGCGCAAGTGCCGCGATACGCGCGCGGAGTTCACTGAAGGCGAAGGGCTTTGCCAGATAGTCATCCGCGCCGGCGTCAAGCCCTTCCACGCGCCGTTCCACCTCACCAAGCGCGGTCAGCACCAGCACGGGGGTGGTGATGCCGGAAGCGCGCAAGGTGCGCAAAATAGTCAGGCCATCAGGCCCCGGCAGCATGCGATCGGTGACGATCACATCCCAGGCCTCACCAGCGGCGAGCAGCATGCCATCGCGCCCGGTGCGCGCCACCTGCACGACATGGCCGATTTCCTGCAGACCCTTGGCGATGTAGTCGGCGGTGGCCTTATCGTCTTCGATCAACAGGATGCGCATGGGGCGCGGATATTACTCCAGCGTGGCGATTGCAACAGCCAGGCGGCAGCCTTGGGCGAATTCCGAAATAACCACATATTCATTGACCGTGTGGATTTCCGCCTGGCCCGCGCCGAAAGTCACGGTCGGCACGCCATGCTTCACCAGCCAATTCGCATCCAACCCGCCTGCGGAGACCATGGTGACGGGTTCAAGCCCCATGGCTTTCGCAGCCTTCTTGGCGCGCTGCACGGCGGGGTCATCTTCCGACATCAGGAAGGGCGGATAGGCGGTGCGGGTTTGGAATGTCACCTCCGCCATACTGCCATCGGCATCCTTCACTTCACCCTTGGCTTTAGTGAAGGCAGCTTCAAAGGCTTCGGTGATCTTGACCGCGAAGGCAGCATCCGTGCTGCGCGCTTCACCAACCAGATGCACGTAATCCGTCACGACATTGGTGGCATCGCCGGCGGGCTTGCCATCCTTGCCGCCGAAGATACCAACATTGGACGAACCCTTGCCCTCCGGCTGCACCACCTTGCCGAACCAGCCGCCGCGATGTGCTTCCGTGAGCCCGACGGATGCCACCAGGGTTGAGGAAATGCCGCGTTCCGGCGCAACACCGGCATGGGCGGCCTTGCCCTTGATGGTGACTTCCCAATTCTGCTGGCCAACCGCGCCGATGGTCAGCAAGGCAGCATGGGTGCTGTCCACATTGAAGCCCATGGCCGCGCCAAGAAGATCCTTCGGGTCCAATTCCCGCGCGCCATGCAGGCCGCTTTCTTCGCGCACGGTGAACAGCATGGTGATCGGCGGATGCGGCAGCTTGTGTTGAATGAGCGCCTTCGCCAGCGCGATCAGCACGGCGCAGCCCGTGCCATTATCCCCACCCAAAGCCGTGGTGCCATCGGACACGATGCGATCCCCCTCACGCCGCGGCTTCGCACCCTTACACAACGGCACGGTATCCATATGCGTGGAGAACAACAGCCGCGGGCCGGGCTTTGTGCCCGGTAGGTCAACGATCAGATTACCCACTTCGGTCGGCAGCTTGATGCGCTGATGGACCGTATCGTAGCGGATCGCGCTTGCGGGCACACCGACTTTCTTCAACTCATCCACAATGGCAGCGCCGATGGCGGCTTCAAACCCTGTCACGCTGTCAATCGCGAGCAAGCGGATCAGCATGTCCGTGGCATAATCAACATCAACAAGATTGGCAGTGCTGTTCATGGTTTTTTCCTTCTGGTCTTGGAATGTCGCAGCGCGTCAGCGCTTTGCGAGAATGGGGGTGAGCGCGTCAACCACGCCCGTCAGCATAATCTGCGCGCCGATGCACAGCAGCACGAATGCCGCAAGTTTGGCAGCAATCAGCATGCCCGTGGGGCCAAGGCGGCGCGCGACCGCGGCGGCATTGGCATAGGCGATCCAAACGGTCAGTGCCACCGTCGCCGCCATTAGCGTGAAGGCCAAAGCGTTCAGCACGATATCGCTGATTTCGGAGGAGCGCCTTTCTGCGGAAAGGGCGATAGACGCTGCAATGGTGCCCGGGCCCGTGGTCAGCGGCAGGGTCAGTGGAAAGAAGCTCATGCGCTCGACCGGGGCGGTATCCAGGGCGGCGGGGGCCTGGGATTCGCGGCGCTGATTGTCATCTTCCTCATTCAGCATCTGCCAGCCGGCCACGGCGACCGTCAGCCCGCCCGCGATCCGCAAAGCTTCAAGGGAAATGCCGAAAAAGCCAAGAATAGGCGCGCCGAGGAACAGTGCGCCCAGCAACACAATAAAGCTATTGATGGCAATGGACCGCGCCAGGCGGGCCCGTTCCTGTTCCGTCAGCCAACGCGTCATGCCATGGAAAATCAGTGCACCGGCTGGCGGATTGATGATGCTGATCAGCGCCGAAAAGCCAAAGAGCCAGGCGGCAAACAAGTCACCAAAAACGGCGGAGGCCGTCATTGCACCAATCCCAACTGGGGGCTTGCGAGGGGTATTGGCTGCAACAAGAGGCCTCTTTTCCTTGCGGGACAGCGATTGAGCATTGTAATCAGGGCGATAAAGGAACGCGGCGGTGCGCGTAAGGTAATTCAGCCCCATGGC
>JBBAUC010000010.1:0-28651 GCA_040398485.1 Roseomonas sp.
TTTTGAACGCCTGGCAGTGGATTTCGATGGCGATGGCAGGCGCGATATTTGGGATAATCGCGCCGATGCGCTGGCTTCGATCGCGCATTATTTCCAGCGCAATGGCTGGCGCCATGGTGAGGCCTGGGGACGGGAAGTGCGTCCACCAGCAGGGTTTACGGCCAGCGGTGCGGATACGGAAAGCAAGCTCCCCTTGCGCGATTTTGCCCGCATGGGCTTCCGCAATCCCGATGGCAGCCCGCTGCCGTCTTCGGATATCGAAACGCAGATCGTGCTGCCCTCACGCGGCAATGGCGGACAGATCTTCCTTGGCCACCACAATCTTCGCGTCATCCGCCGCTACAATTCGCCGGTGAATTATGGGCTTTCTGTCGGGCTATTGTCCGATAGCGTGGCGTGACGCGCTGGGGCTTTTTGGCCGCCGCATTGCTGGCGATTGCGGGCTGCGCGCAACCCACGCCGCGTTACGTGGTGGGTGATCCCTATCGGATGGGCGGCCTATGGTCCTATCCGAAGGAGGATTACGCGCTCTCTGAAACCGGCCTTGCCGAGGTGATGGCTGTGCCAGCCTTGGGCGGCCTGACCGCGAATGGCGAAGCGCTGACCGCCCAGGGCCTGACGGCAGCGCATCGCAGCCTGCAATTGCCGGCCATCATTCGCGTCACCAATCTGGAAAATGGCCGTTCGATGCTGCTGCGCGTGAATGATCGCGGCCCGGAAAAGCCTGGGCGCATCCTGGGCGTATCACCGCGCGCCGGGGCCTTGCTCGGCATGACCCCGGGAGGTGCGACGCAAATCGCGCTGGTGGTGGATGCTGAGAAAAGCCGCGCGGCGGCGGAAGGCTTGCCCGGCCAGGCGCCGCCCCCCATTGCCATCGCCGCCGCCCCGCGCGCCGCGGTGGCGCGGGAGGAATTGGCGCCCTTGCCCGGCACGCGCGAAGCGCCACGGCGGGAAGTACAGCCTTTGCCCACGGCCGCCCCGGTGCAGGAAATTGCGGCACCCGCCCGCGCAGCTATCGTCGCCCTGCCAGAAGCGGTCACGCAGGGCACACCGCGCCCAGGACTGTTATTCGTGGATGCCGGGCAATTCTTCCGGCGCGATACGGCGGAAAATGTGGCGGCGCGCCTGCCCGGCGCCCGGATCAACCAGCTGGGCAGTGGGCGCAGTGCGGTGTTTCGCGTCGCGCTCGGCCCCTTCGCAGATGTGTCTGGTGCGGATTTGGCGCTTGAGCGGACTCTGGCCTCTGGCGTATCCGGGGCAAGGATCATTGTGGAATAACGCCATCGCCATCAGTTAGCGCCAAGGCGGGCAGGGATGAAGGATCGGAGCATGGCATCGCGTCGGGAATTGATTGGGGGCGTATTCGGGGCCTTGCCGCTTAGCCTTTTGGCGGATCAGGCCTTCGCACAGCAGCGCCAAGCGCCGGCCCAGCCCGCACGTCGCCCCCCGCCACGCCCGGAAGGCACGCCGGTTGCCACACCAGTAGGCAATGTGGATGTGCTGGCGCGCCAAGCGCTTATTGTGGATTTCGAAACCGGCGCTACGCTGCTTGAGAAAAACGCCGATGATCGCATGCCGCCTTCCAGCATGTCCAAGCTCATGACCATGTATGTGGTGTTTGAGCGGTTGAAGCAGGGCAGGTTGCAAATGGATCAAATGCTGCCCGTGAGTGAGCGTGCCTGGCGCATGGGCGGATCCAAGATGTTCGTGGATCTCGGCCAGCAGGTGCGGGTCGAGGACCTTATTCGCGGTGTAATTGTGCAATCAGGCAATGATGCCTGCATTGTGCTGGCCGAGGCGATTTCCGGCAGCGAACAGCAATTTGCCGAACTGCTGAACGAAACCGGCCGGCGCATTGGCCTGAACAACAGCAATTTCCGCAACAGCACCGGCTGGCCCGATCCGGAACACCGCATGACAGCGCGTGATCTTTCCATCCTGGCGCGGCGCCTCATCACGGATTTCCCGGATTATTATCGCTTCTACAATGAACGTAGCTTCCGCTTCAGCAATATCAGCCAGGATAATCGCAACCCGCTGCTGGCGCGGGTGCCCGGCGCGGATGGGCTGAAGACTGGCCATACGGAAGAAGCGGGCTACGGCCTGACCGGCAGCGCCATCCGCGATGGGCGGCGTGTGATCCTGGTGGTCAATGGCCTTGCCAGCATGCGCGCGCGGGCGGAGGAAAGCGAACGCCTGATGGAATGGGCCTTCCGCGAATTTGAAGCCGTCACGCTGTTCCGCGCGCAGGATACCGTGCAGGACGTACCGGTTTATCTTGGCGAACGCCGCACCGTGCCCATGGTGGGTGGGCGCGATATTACGCTAACCTTGCCCAGGCGTTGGCGGGATAGGCTGGAAGTACGCGTGCGTTATCAGGCGCCACTGACCGCACCCGTCATGCGCGGGCAGACCATTGGCGAATTGCAGGTGGCAGGGCAGGGGGTGCCGACACTTTCCGTGCCCCTGGTCGCGGGCGCTGATGTTGAAAAACTCGGCCTTTTGCCACGCATTCCGGCGGTGATCGGGCGCTGGGTCTCCGGCGCCTGAAGTGCTGATGGCGCGGGGCTATTTCATTACGCTTGAAGGGGGCGAGGGGGCGGGGAAATCCACCCAGGCGCGGCGGCTTGCGGCAGCGCTGGCGGCGGCCGGCGTGCCTGTTTTGCGTACGCGAGAGCCAGGCGGCGCCCCAGGGGCAGAGCGTATTCGTGATTTGCTTCTTTCTCCCGGTTCCTGGGATAGTCTCACGGAAGCCATGCTGCATTTCGCCGCGCGGCGGGAACATGTGGTGCGGTTCATCCGCCCCATGCTCGAAGCCGGCGCCTGGGTGATTTGTGATCGCTTTGCTGATTCCACGCTGGCTTATCAGGGGGCAGGGCAGGGCCTTGCCTATGAAACCTGGGCGCGGCTTTGTGATCTGACCCTGGAAGGCTTGCAGCCCGACCTGACGCTGATCCTGGATTTGCCGGTAGAAGCGGGCTTGGCGCGCGCGGCGGGGCGGAGTGCGGCGGATCGCTACGAAAAGCTCGGCGCTGATTTCCATGCCCGCATTCGCGCGGGCTTTCACGATATCGCGCGGCGTGAGCCTGCGCGCTGCGTGGTGCTGGATGCGGCGCGGGATGCGGAAGCGGTCTATGCCGCGATTGTTGAGACCCTCCGCCAAAGGCTGGGCGCCAAGCTGTGAGCCTGCCGGAACCGCGCGCCAATCCAGAGCTGTTCGGCCATGAAGCCGCCGCCGCCACGCTGGTGGAATCCGCTATTTCCGGGCGGTTGCATCACGCCTGGCTGATGGCGGGGCCTGCCGGCATAGGGAAGGAAACCCTGGCGTGGCGCTTCGCACGTTGGCTGCTGGCGGGCATGCCCGAACCCACCGAGGGAAAGCCGCCGCTTTATCTTGAACCATCGCATCCGGTGTTTCGCCGTGTCGCTGCCGAAAGCCATGCGGATTTGCTGACCATTGATGCCGATACGCTGCGCGGTGATCGCAAGCGCAACGATATCAATGTGGATGCGGCGCGGCTGATCCCGGGCTTCATGAATAAGACCGCCGCCGAGGGCGGTTGGCGCGTGGTGGTGGTAGATGGCGTGGAGACGATGAACCTCCAGGCACAAAACGCCATCTTGAAAGTGCTGGAAGAACCCCCGGCACGCGCCATTTTGCTGTTGGTTTCCTCGGCGCCCACACGGCTTTTGCCGACCATTCGCAGCCGCTGCCGAAGGCTTGATCTTTTCCCCTTGGGGGATGGGGATATGCAAGCCTTGCTCACGCGGCTTTTGCCGGATCTGCCGGCGGCGGATCGCGCGCGGCTGGCCGAGATGGCGGAAGGCTCACCCGGCCGCGCCATGCAGCTTGCCGAAGGCGATGGGCTGGAATTGCAGGCTTTGGTGGAAGAATGCCTCGCCAACCTGAAGCGTCCTGATGCCGCGCGGCTGCATGCGCTGGCGGATCGCTGCGCAGCGGATCGCGGTGGCAGCGCTTTCGTGACCTTCATGGGGCTGTTGCGCGGGCGGATTGCCGCTGCGCTCCGCCAGGCCGCGCGAGGTGAGGCCGCGCCCGGCTGGATCAACGCCCATCCGCTTGCCGCTTGGCCCGCGCTATGGGATAGGCTCGGGCGCCTCGTGGATGAGACCGAAAGACTGAATATGGACCGCAAACAGGCGGTGCTGACCGGGCTTTCCTGGCTTTCAACCTGAACGCGCGCCAGCAAGGCAAGAGACATGACCCAGAAGCGCTACGTCACCACGCCGATCTACTACGTCAATGACAAGCCACATGTCGGGCATGCCTATACCTCGGTCGCGGCTGATGTGTTGGCGCGCTGGTGGCGGCTGACGGGCCACGAGGTGTTTTTCCTGACTGGCACGGATGAGCATGGCCAGAAGGTGGAAAAGGCCGCGCGCGATGCGGGGATGGAACCGCAAGCCTTCACGGATCAGGTCAGCCAGCATTTCCGCGACCTGACCGCGACGCTTGGCCTTTCCAATGATGATTTCATCCGTACCACGGAAGATCGCCACAAGACGGCCTGTTCCGCGTTGTGGGAAGAATTGGCGAAGCGCGATGAGATTTACCTTGGCCATTATGAGGGCTGGTATGCGGTGCGCGATGAGGCGTTTTACGGCCCGGATGAACTCACTGAACGCGACGGCGCGAAATACGCGCCATCGGGCGCGCCGGTGGAATGGGTGCGGGAGCGATCTTACTTCTTTCGCCTGTCGAAGTGGCTGCCGGAATTGCTGCGCCGCTTTGATCTGCCGGAAGGCCATGCCGAGAGGATTGATGTGCAGCCCGAAGCGCGGCGCAATGAAGTCCGCGCCTTTGTGCAGCAGGGGCTTAAGGATTTTGCTGATAGGCCGGAAAAGCTCGATCTTTCCATATCGCGTACCAGCTTCACCTGGGGGGTGAAGGTGCCGGGCGATGAAGCCCATGTCATGTATGTATGGCTGGATGCGTTGACCAATTACATCACCGCCGCCGGTTACCCAGACGCAAATGCCGAGCGCTGGAAATTCTGGCCGGCCAGCGCGCATTTCGTTGGCAAGGATATTGTGCGCTTTCACACGATCTATTGGCCGGCCTTTTTGATGGCGGCGGGGATTACACCGGCGAAACGCGTTTTTGCCCATGGCTGGTGGACGATCGAGGGGCAGAAAATGTCCAAATCGCTGGGCAATGCCATTGATCCGGTGGCTTTGGTCGCCGATTACGGCCTTGATCCGCTGCGCTATTTCCTGCTGCGAGAAGTGCCCTTCGGCGCGGATGGGGATTTTTCGCGGAAAGCGCTTGCCAATCGGCTGAACGGCGAATTGGCTGATGCGCTTGGTAACCTTGCCAATCGCACGCTTTCCCTCATTCAGCGCAATTGTGAGGGCAAGCTGCCTGCGCCGGCGCCCGCCATTGGGGATGATGTGGCGCTGCTGGATGCACTTGCCGCCATGCCCGGCCTGGTGGGCAAGCATGTCGAAGACCAGGCCTTCCATCTGGCCTTGGAAGAAGTGTTTCGCGTAGTGCGCGCGGCCAATGGCTATATCACCGCGCAGGCGCCTTGGGCTTTGAAGAAAACCGATCTGGCCCGCATGGAAGCCGTTTTGCGCCATCTGCATTCCGTGCTGCGAAGCGCTGCGACAGCGTTGCAGCCCTTCATGCCTGGCACCATGGCCGCTTTGCTTGATCAGCTCGCCGTGCCCGAAGATGCCCGGGATTTGGCCGCGCTGGCGACGCCTTTGCCCGGCGGTACGCTGCTGCCACCCCCGAGCCCGCTATTCCGCAAAATCGAGATCGAGGCCGTCTGATGCTCGTGGATAGCCATTGCCACCTCGATTACTATGCCGAGGCGGAGATTGCCGATGTCATTGCCCGCGCCCAGGAAGCCGGTATTGGCCGCATGGTCACGATCGGCACGCGCTTCGCCCAGGCGGAGCAAGTGAAGGCGCTGACCGAACGTTTTGATTGCGTGCTCGGAACGGTTGGCATCCACCCGCATAATGCCGGGGAAGGCCCTCTACCGGGGCCGGAAGCCCTGGCCGCTTTGGCTGATCATCCGCGCATCATCGGGCTTGGCGAAAGCGGGCTGGATTACTTCTACGACAAGGCGCCGCGCGACGCCCAGGCGGAGAATTTCCGCAACCATATCCGCGCCGCGCAGATCACCGGCCTGCCGCTTGCCATCCATGCCCGCCAGGCGGATGAGGATATCACCGATATCCTGGCCGAAGAACGCGACCGGGGCGGGGCCTTCCCCTTCCTGCTGCATTGCTTCAGCAGCGGCCGGGGTTTGGCGGAACGGGCCGTGGAGATGGGGGGCTACTTGTCCTTCTCTGGCATTCTGACCTTCCCGAAAAGCGAGGAATTGCGCGAGATTGCGCGGGATATCCCCGCCGACCGTCTGCTGGTCGAAACCGATGCACCCTACCTGGCGCCCGTGCCGTTTCGCGGCAAGCGCTGCGAACCCGCCATGGTGGCCCATACCGCCAAGGTTCTGGCCGGGGTGCTCGGCCTTGAAATCGCAGCGCTTGAGGCGCTGACGACTCGGAATTTCGATACCCTCTTCCCGAAGGCCGCTTGAGGCTTGGTTACGGTCACGATCCTTGGCTGTGGCGGTTCGGCCGGCGTCCCGCTGATTGGCGGCGCCGATGGAAGGGGCGATTGGGGCGCCTGTGATCTAACCCAACCACGGAATCGGCGGACGCGCTCCTCGATTCTGATTGAGGGAGATCAGGGGCAAAGGCTGCTGGTGGATGCGGGGCCGGATATGCGCGCCCAATTCTTGGCCGCCGGGATCGGGGCGGTGGAGGCTATCCTATTCACCCATCACCACGCCGATCATGTCATGGGCACGGATGAAACCCGCGTGCTGAACCGCATCACGGGTAAGCCGCTGCCCATATACGGCATGGCAAGAACGCTGGATAACCTACGTCAGCGCTTCGATTATGCCTTTCTGCCTGCGGTTGGCCCCTGGTTCTTTCGCCCCGCCTTGGAAGCCACCGAGGTAAAGCCCGGCGAAACCGTTGACATCGCCGGGCTGCCGCTGACCTTGTTCAGCCAGGACCATGCGGTGATGGAAACCCTGGGGTTTCGAATCGGCGGCTTCGCCTATTCCACCGATTTGGTGCGCCTGCCGGAAGAAAGCCTGGCCCTTCTTCACGGTCTGGATACCTGGGTTGTGGGATGCTTCCAGCGCGCGCCCCATAAGGTGCATGCGAATCTGGAACAGGTGCTTGAATGGGTGCGCATGTTGAAGCCGCGCCGGACAATTTTAACCCATATGGGCAGCGATCTGGATTATGGCTGGCTCTGCCGCACACTGCCTCCGGGGATCGAACCCGGGTATGATGGCATGGTTCTGCAACCGGGCGCTGCGCCTGGGCGTTGACCCCGGCGGGAAAATGAGCGCATGAGAATTGTGCTGTCCTGTCGCCGCACCACATGCGGGGTCAGGCAAAAGTGACGTAAGGCGGCCTGCTTGCCGCGAAAGGATGAGATGATGATCAGGGACCGTGATCCTGTTGATGTCTATAACAATACGCTGGTGCCCATGGTGGTGGAACAGACCGCGCGTGGGGAACGGGCTTTCGACATCTATTCCCGCCTGCTCAAGGAACGCATCATCTTCCTGACCGGCCCGGTATTTGACCAGGTGTCGTCGCTGATTTGCGCCCAGTTGCTGTTCCTGGAAAGCGAAAACCCCAACAAGGATATCGCCTTCTACATCAATAGCCCGGGCGGCGTGGTTTCATCCGGCCTCGCGATGTATGACACCATGCAATATATCCGCAGCCCCGTGAGCACGGTGTGCATCGGGCAGGCGGCGTCCATGGGTTCCCTGCTGCTGTGCGCTGGCGCCAAGGACAAGCGCTATGCGCTGCCCAATAGCCGCGTGATGGTGCATCAGCCATCCGGCGGGGCGCAGGGCCAGGCGACCGATATCGAAATCCAGGCGCGCGAAATTCTGAAGCTTCGCCAGAGGCTTAATGAGATCTACGTGCATCATACCGGCCAGCCCATTGATGCCATTGAGCGCAAGCTGGAGCGCGACAGCTACATGTCGGCGGAAGAAGCGCGGGATTTCGGGCTGGTTGATCACGTGGTTGAAAAGCGGCCCTTGCCGGCCACGGAAACCACCCCGGCATGAAACGGGCTGGCCTTAACCGGTCAAGCTTTCCCCAGATGAGTGTGGGGAGTATATTCTGCGATTCTCGGTCCGCAAATTCGGACCGCATGGAGACGGTATGAGCAAGTCCGGCGATTCCAAGAATACTCTCTACTGCTCCTTCTGCGGGAAGTCGCAGCATGAGGTCCGCAAGCTGATCGCCGGGCCTACGGTATTCATTTGCGATGAATGCGTTGAGCTTTGCATGGATATCATCCGTGAAGAGCACAAGACGCATCTTGTGAAGTCCCGCGATGGCGTGCCGACGCCCAAGGAAATCTGCAAGGTTCTGGATGATTATGTGATTGGCCAGGAACACGCCAAGCGGGTGCTGTCGGTCGCGGTGCATAATCATTACAAGCGCTTGGGGCAGGGTGGTAAGGGCGCGGATATCGAAATCGCCAAATCCAACATCATGCTTCTGGGGCCGACCGGTTCGGGTAAGACGCTGCTGGCCCAGACGCTGGCGCGCATCCTGGATGTGCCCTTCACCATGGCGGATGCCACCACCCTGACCGAAGCGGGCTATGTGGGTGAGGATGTGGAGAACATCATCCTCAAGCTGCTGCAGGCCGCCGATTACAATGTGGAACGTGCCCAGCGCGGCATTGTCTATATTGATGAAGTGGACAAGATCAGCCGCAAGTCAGACAATCCTTCCATTACGCGCGACGTCAGCGGGGAAGGTGTGCAGCAAGCGCTGCTCAAGATCATGGAAGGGACGGTCGCTTCCGTGCCGCCGCAGGGTGGGCGCAAGCATCCGCAGCAGGAATTCCTGCAAGTGGATACGTCAAACATCCTGTTCATCTGCGGTGGCGCCTTTGCCGGGCTTGAAAAGATCATCAGCGCCCGCGGCAAAGGTTCGGGCATTGGCTTCGGCTCTGAAGTGCGCGACCCGGATGAGCGCCGCACCGGCGCTATCCTGCGCGAGGTAGAGCCTGAGGATTTGCTGAAATTCGGCCTGATCCCCGAATTCATCGGACGTTTGCCTGTGTTGGCGACGCTTGAGGATCTGGACGAAAAGGCGCTGATCGAAATCCTCACCAAGCCAAAGAACGCGCTGGTCAAGCAATATGGCCGTCTGTTTGAGATGGAAGGCGCCAAGCTGACCTTCACCGAGGATGCGCTTCGCGCTGTTGCGACCAGGGCCATTCAGCGCAAGACCGGCGCGCGGGGCTTGCGTTCCATTCTGGAATCGATCCTGCTCGAAACCATGTTCGAATTGCCTGGGCTTGAGACGGTTGAAGAGGTTGTGGTGAACCGCGAAGTTGCCGAAGGCCGCGGCCAACCCCTGTTCATTTATGGCGAGCGTGCGGCTGAGCAATCCTCCGCTTGATGCACGCATCGCTGGGCCTTGTGAGGGCGCTGGTGAAAACCAACATAAAGGCAGAAGGCGCCTCGCCTGCGCCGCTTTTGGGCGGGCCGGGCGCGACTGTCCATAGTGAGGTCACATGACTGAAACAGTACGTGGCGATATCCTTCCTGTTCTGCCGTTGCGGGATATCGTTGTATTCCCCCATATGATTGTGCCGCTTTTCGTGGGCCGTGAGAAATCCGTGCGAGCGCTGGAAGCGGTAATGAAGGAAGACAAGCAGATCCTGCTTGTTGCCCAGAAGAATGCGGGCCAGGATGATCCGGGCGCGGATGATCTGTTCCAGATCGGCACCATTTCCACGGTTTTGCAATTGCTGAAGCTGCCCGATGGCACGGTGAAAGTGCTGGTCGAAGGCGGGCGGCGCGCGCGCGTGGCCGGCTTCAAGGAAACCGCGCCCTATTTCGAAGCCTTCGTTGAGAAGATCGAAGAACCGCCGGTTGAAGGGCGTGAGACCGAGGCGCTTGCGCGCACCGTGGTCGCGCAATTCGAACAATACATCAAGCTGAACAAGAAGATCGCACCTGAGGTGCTGGTTTCGGTCAACCAGATCGAAGACGCATCAAAGCTGGCCGATACCATTGCTTCCCATCTGGGGCTGAAAATTCCGGAAAAGCAGGAATTGCTGGAACTGCCTTCCGTCGCCGCGCGGCTTGAAAAGGTCTTTGCCCATATGGAAGGCGAGATCGGCGTGCTTCAGGTGGAAAAGCGCATCCGCAGCCGCGTGAAGCGGCAGATGGAAAAGACGCAGCGCGAATATTACCTGAACGAACAGTTGAAGGCGATCCAGAAGGAGCTTGGCGAAGGCGAAGACGGCAAGGACGAAATCGCCGAAATCGAAGCCAAGATCAAAGCCACCAAATTCTCCAAGGAAGCGCGCGAAAAGGCTTTGGCTGAGGTCAAGAAACTCCGCAGCATGAGCCCGATGAGCGCGGAAGCGACCGTGGTGCGCAATTACCTGGATTGGATGCTTTCCATCCCCTGGAAGAAGCAAAGCCGGGTGCGCAGGGATATCGTGGCGGCGGAGAAGGTTCTCGATGCCGATCACTACGGGCTTGAGAAGGTGAAGGAACGCATCATCGAATATCTGGCGGTGCAGTCACGCTCGCCCAAAATTCGGGGTCCGATCCTGTGCCTGGTGGGGCCGCCTGGTGTCGGCAAGACCTCGCTCGGCAAATCCATCGCCAAGGCCACGGGGCGGAACTTTGTCCGCATGTCGCTTGGCGGCGTGCGGGACGAAGCGGAAGTGCGCGGGCATCGGCGGACCTATATCGGCTCCATGCCCGGTAAGGTCATTCAGGGGATGAAGAAGGCCAAAACCTCCAACCCGCTTTTCCTGCTTGATGAAATTGACAAGCTGGGCGCGGATTGGCGCGGTGACCCTTCATCCGCGCTGTTGGAAGTGCTGGATCCTGAACAGAACAGCACCTTCGCGGATCACTATCTGGAAGTGGATTACGATCTTTCGGATGTAATGTTCGTCACGACGGCGAATTCGCTCCGCATGCCGCAGCCCTTGCTTGACCGCATGGAGATCATTCGCATCCCTGGCTATACGGAAGATGAGAAGGTTGAAATCGCCAAGCGCCATTTGATGAGCAAGGTAAGTGAGGCGAATGGCTTGAAGGCCGATGAATGGTCTGTTTCCGATAGCGCCATTCGTGACCTGATTCGCTATTACACGCGTGAAGCGGGTGTGCGTAATCTGGAACGTGAAATTGCCGGGCTCGCGCGGAAATCGGTCAAGGAAATCGTTTCCAAGAAGGCCAAGAAAGTCGCGATTACCCACAAGAACCTCGAGAAATTCGCAGGCGTGCGGAAGTTCCGCTACGGCGAAGCGGAAGCCGAGGATATGGTGGGCGTGGTCACTGGGCTGGCCTGGACCGAAGTGGGGGGCGAAATCCTCACCATCGAATCCGTGCTGCTGCCCGGCAAAGGCAATGTGAAGCAGACTGGCAAGCTTGGCGATGTGATGCAGGAAAGTGTCTCGGCCGCCATGTCTTACGTGCGCAGCCGTTCAACGACCTTCGGCATCAAGCCGACGCTGTTTGAAAAGCGCGATCTGCATGTGCATGTGCCGGAAGGGGCGACGCCCAAGGATGGGCCTTCTGCCGGTATTGCCATGGCGACCAGCATTGTTTCTGTCCTCACGGGCATTCCGGTCCGGCGCGATGTTGCCATGACCGGGGAGATTACGCTGCGCGGGCGGGTATTGCCGATTGGCGGGCTCAAGGAAAAGCTGCTGGCCGCAATGCGTGCCGGCATCAAGACCGTTTTCATTCCGAAAGACAATGAAAAGGACCTGGCCGATATCCCGGACAGCGTGAAAAAAGGGTTGGAGATCAACCCGGTATCCCATGTGGATGAGGTCATCATGCGTGCCCTGGCGCGCAAGCCTGAAGCCATTACCTGGGAAGAACCGGTTGAGACTCCGCCGCAAACGCCCGAAGCCTCGGCTACGGGCGCGGCGCTGCCGCACTAAACCATAGGGCGCGAAGCCCCGGGCCATTTGCGGCGGATGAGGGGGAAGTGTAGAGGAGCCGCGGCTTCTCGTGACACGTTCCCCTCTCCGACTGATGGCTGATCGGTCGTTTCGCGCTCAAGTCGTCTCATCCAGAGGAAAGGAATTATTCGTGAACAAGCAGGAACTCGTCGCGGCTGTTGCCAAGGCGGCTGATATGACCAAGGAAAAGGCCGCCGAGGCCGTGGATGCGGTGTTCGATTCGATCACTGCCGGGCTGAAGCAGGATGGCGAAGTGCGATTGATGGGCTTTGGCACCTTTGCCGCTGCCAAGCGCGCCGCCAGCACGGGCCGCAACCCGCGCACCGGTGCGGAAATCCAAATCCCCGCCAGCACCGCGGTCCGTTTCAAGATGGGCAAGGCGCTGAAGGATTCGGTGAACTGATTTCCTGCGCGCTGGTAGTGCGGGGCTGGTCTAAATTGGCTGGGCCCGTGCTATGAAGCGCGCAAGTTGGGGCGCTTAGCTCAGCGGTAGAGCGCCTGTCTTACACACAGGATGTCGGCGGTTCGAACCCGTCAGTGCCCATTCACTTCCCCTCCGCCCATCGCCTTGACATGGAAGCATGGGGCGGACTATCAGCCTTTTACGCATGGATTGCGGGTGTAGCTCAGTTGGTTAGAGCGTCGGCCTGTCACGCCGAAGGTCGCGGGTTCGAGCCCCGTCACTCGCGCCACTTCTTTTCTTCTCCAAATCGCCATTCTTCCGTAATTAAGATGCTGTACTCCGGCATCTTGAAATTACGGCTGTTTGGCCTATGGCGCATTCCACAAAGCGGGGCTAATCTCGCTTCGCTGCGATGCGGTATAACCGTGGGCAGGCCATAACGCGCACCCAGGCTCATGGGGGCGCCAGAGTTGAGGAAGACATGACCCAGCCATTGCTGGCAACGTATTTCCCTGTGCTCATTTTCTTGGGCATTGCGGCGGGAATCGCTACTGCCATGGTTGCCGGCGCCATGCTGGCCGCTCGGCAAAAGCCCTATGCCGAAAAGCTTTCCACCTATGAATGCGGCTTTGCGCCCTTTGACGATACGCGGCGCCGATTCGATGTGCGCTTCTATCTGGTGGCGATCCTTTTCATCATTTTCGACCTGGAAGTGGCCTTCCTGTTTCCCTGGGCGGTATCGCTGGGCGGGATTGGCTGGCTCGGCTTCGGTTCCATGATGGCCTTCCTTTTCGTGCTGACCATTGGCTTCGTCTATGAATGGCGCAAGGGCGCCCTGGATTGGGAATGACATGAGCGGCGCTTCCGAACTTTCCTGGAATAATCAGGCTCTGCCGCCAGGTGCCGCACAGAATGCGGTGGTGAAGGCGGTTGGCGATGAAATCACCGAAAAGGGTTTCGTTGTCGCCAATCTGGACAAGGTGGTGAATTGGGCGCGCACCGGCAGCCTTTGGCCGATGACCTTTGGCCTGGCTTGCTGCGCCGTGCCGATGATCCATGCCTATATGGCGCGTTATGATTTGGACCGTTTTGGCATCATTCCGCGCGGGTCTCCGCGGCAATCGGATGTGATGATCGTGGCCGGCACGCTCACCAATAAAATGGCGCCGGCGTTGCGCAAGGTTTATGACCAAATGTCGGAGCCGCGCTGGGTGATCTCCATGGGGTCCTGCGCCAATGGCGGCGGGTATTACCATTACTCCTATAGCGTTGTGCGCGGCTGCGATCGTGTGGTGCCGGTGGATATCTATGTGCCTGGCTGCCCGCCCACGGCCGAAGCGCTGGTCTATGGCATTCTGCAATTGCAGAAGAAGATCCGCAGGACAGGGACGATCCTCCGTGGCTGAGCAATTGCCTGAAACCGCCGAAGCGGTTGCGGAAAATCCGTTGAAAATCTTGGGCGCGGCGATTGCCGCGGCGGCGCCGCAGGGTGCTGTGACCGGCTTTACCCTGGCGCGGGGCGGGGCGGAGCTGGCGTTGCATGCCAATCGCGATCAGCTTTTGGCCCTGATGATTATGCTGCGCGATGATCCGCGTTTTTCCTTCGAACAATGCATGGATATTTGCGGTGTGGATTGGCCCGAACGCGCTGAGCGTTTTGAGGTTGTCTATAATCTGCTGAGCCTGGCCGAGAACCGCCGCATTCGCGTGGCGGTCACGACCGATGGCGTCGCACCGGTGCCTTCCGTTGCTGATATCTGGCCAAGTGCCACTTGGTATGAGCGTGAAACCTGGGACATGTATGGCGTGGTTTTTGCCGGCCAGCCGGATTTGCGCCGGCTGCTGACGGATTATGGTTTTGAAGGCCATCCGTTGCGCAAGGATTTCCCGCTGACCGGGCATGTGGAAGTGCGGTATGATTCCGAACAGCAGCGCGTGGTTTATCAGCCCGTCACGCTTCAACAGGATTTCCGCAGCTTTGATTTCTTGAGCCCCTGGGAAGGCATGACCACGCTGCCCGGGGATGAGAAAGTGCAGCTGAACAGTCTGGAGGGGCCGGCATGAGCCAGAGCCAGGCAATCGCCATATCGGGTGATCAGCCCGAGACGGTCCGCCACACCATTGAAGGCGATAGCCACACCATCAATTTCGGCCCGCAGCACCCCGCCGCGCATGGCGTGTTGCGCCTGATCCTGGAAATGAAGGGTGAGGTGGTGGAGCGTGCCGATCCGCATATCGGCCTGCTGCATCGCGGCACCGAAAAGCTGATTGAGCATAAAACCTATATCCAGGCGCTGCCGTATTTTGATCGGCTGGATTACGTGAGCCCGATGTGCATGGAGCATGCTTTTGCTCTCGGTACTGAGCGGCTTTTGGGGATCGAAGCGCCGGAACGTGCGCAATACATCCGCGTATTGTTCAGCGAATTGACGCGCGTGCTGAACCATTTGCTGAACATCACAACCTATGCGCTGGATTGCGGCGCGATCACGCCGGCGCTTTGGGGGTTTGAGCAGCGCGAGACCTTGCTTGAGTTTTATGAGGCGGTGTCCGGCAGCCATTATCATGCGAACTACTTCCGACCGGGTGGTGTCGCGAAGGATTTGCCGGCAGGGCTTGAAGACAAGATCGCTGCCTGGGCAAAGAAATTTCCGGATTTCCTCAAGGATCTGGAAGGCCTGCTCACGGAAAACCGCATCTTCAAGCAGCGCACCGTTGATATCGGCATCATGAGTGCGGAACAGGCCATGGCTTGGGGCTTCAGCGGGCCGTGCCTGCGTGCTTCCGGCTGTGCTTGGGATCTGCGCAAAAGCCAGCCTTATGATGTGTATGACCGGATGGAATTCGATGTACCCGTCGGCACGCGCGGCGATTGCTATGATCGTTATCTGGTGCGCATGTTGGAGATACGCGAAAGCCTGAAGATCATTGATCAATGCCTGAAGCAGATGAAGCCGGGCCCGATCAAGCTGATGGACAAAAAGATCGCGCCACCCCAGCGCGGCGAGATGAAGCGTTCCATGGAAGCGCTGATCCATCACTTCAAACTTTATACCGAAGGCTATCACGTGCCTGCCGGTGCAACCTATTCGGTTGTGGAAGCGCCGAAGGGTGAGTTTGGCGTCTATCTGGTGGCGGATGGCACCAACAAACCCTATCGCTGCAAAATCCGCGCGCCTGGCTATGCGCATTTGCAGGCGATGGAAGTGCTCTCGAAAGGGCATATGCTGGCGGATGCGGTTTCCGTCATTGGTTCTCTTGATATCGTCTTTGGGGAAATTGACCGGTGAGTGCGCCAGCCCACAAGGAACCTGATAGCTTTGCTTTTGACGCCGAAAGCGAAGCGAAGATCGAAACCATTCTGCAGCGCTATCCGGAAGGAAAGCAGGCCAGCGCGGTAATCCCGCTGCTTTACGTGGCGCAGCGCCAGATGGGGCGCTTGACGCAAAGCGCCTGGGTGCCGCGTGTGGCGATGGATGTGATTGCTGATCGGCTTTCCATGCCGCCGATCCGCGTTTATGAAGTTGCGACTTTCTATTTCATGTTCAACATGAAGCCGATTGGGCGACATCACTTGCAGCTTTGCGGCACCACGCCTTGCATGCTGCGCGGTTCGGATGATGTGCTGCGCGCCTGCAAGGATGCGGGCGGCCTGAAAGGTGTTGGCGATACCAGCGCGGATGGGATGTTCACGCTGACCGAAGTGGAATGCCTCGGCGCTTGTGTGAATGCGCCGATCCTCCAGGTTGATGATGATTACTATGAAGACCTTGATTACGACAGCGCCGTGAAGTTGTTGGAAGCCTTCAAGCGCGGCGAAAGGCCCAAGCCCGGCAGCGCCATTGGCCGTATGGCCAGCGCACCAGCAGGCCCGCAAAACGTACTGACCGGCCAGGGAGACGGTTGACATGGCGCTCGCTGATAAGGACCGGATTTTCCAGAACCTCTATGGCCGTCAGCCCTGGAATTTGGCGGCGGCGCGTATGCGCGGGAATTGGGATGGCACGGCGGCCATTATTGGTCGTGGCCGCGATGCGGTTATTGATAGCGTCAAGAATTCTGGCCTGCGTGGCCGCGGCGGTGCGGGCTTCCCGACCGGCATGAAATGGTCCTTCATGCCGAAGCAATCCGATGGCCGGCCTTCCTATTTGGTCGTGAATGCGGATGAATCGGAACCTGGGACCTGCAAGGATCGCGATATCATTCGCCATGATCCACATACGCTGATCGAAGGCTGCCTAATCGCTGGTTTCGCGATGGGCGCACATGCCGGCTACATCTATATTCGCGGCGAATATTATAATGAGAGCGTTATTCTCGAAGCTGCGATCCAGGAAGCCTATGATGCTGGTCTGCTGGGGCGGAATGCCGCAGGCGCTGGCTGGGATTTCGATCTTTACGTGCATCGCGGGGCAGGGGCTTATATTTGCGGTGAAGAAACCGCGCTGATTGAAAGCCTGGAAGGCAAGAAGGGCATGCCGCGGCTGAAGCCGCCATTCCCGGCTGCAGTGGGGCTTTATGGCTGCCCGACCACGGTGAATAATGTTGAGACCATCGCTGTGGTGCCAGAGATCCTGCGCCGCGGGCCGGAATGGTTTGCCTCCTTCGGGCGGGCCAAGAATTCGGGCACGAAGATTTTCTGCATCCAGGGCCATGTGAACAATCCCTGCAATGTGGAAGCAGAAATGAGCATCCCAATGCGGGAGTTGATTGAACGCTATGCCGGCGGTGTGCGCGGCGGTTGGGATAATCTGCTGTGCGTCATTCCGGGCGGGTCTTCCACGCCGCTGCTGCCCAAGCATATTTGCGATGACGTGCTGATGGATTTCGATGCGCTGCGCGAACATCGCTCGGGCCTTGGCACGGCGGGCGTGATTGTGATGGATAAATCCACCGATGTGATCAAGGCGATTGCGCGGCTTGCGGCCTTCTACAAGCATGAAAGCTGCGGCCAATGCACACCCTGCCGCGAAGGCATGGGCTGGCAGAAGCGCATGATGGACCGCATGGTTGAAGGTAATGCGGAGATCGAGGAAATTGACGTGCTGGAAAACGTCACGCGCCGCATTGAAGGACATACGATTTGCGCGCTTGCAGATGGCGGCGTTTGGCCCGTGCAAGGTTTGATCCGGCATTTTCGCCCGCTCATGGAAGATCGCATTCGTGACTATAAAAAGCGGCACTCCATGCCGCTGGCGGCGGAGTAAGCGCCATGGCGAAGGTCACGGTTGATGGCATTGAAGTGGAAGTCCCGAATGGAGCTTCCGTGCTGCAAGCCTGCGAAGCGGCGGGCAAGGAAATCCCGCGCTTTTGCTATCATGAACGCCTGAGTGTCGCCGGCAATTGCCGCATGTGCCTGGTGGAAGTGGAAAAGGCGCCAAAGCCAGTCGCTTCCTGCGCCTATCCAGTCATGGATGGGATGAAGGTTTTCACGGACACACCCTTGGTGCGCAATGCTCGGCATGGAGTGATGGAATTTCTGCTGATCAATCACCCGCTGGATTGCCCGATCTGCGACCAGGGTGGTGAGTGTGATTTGCAGGACCAAGCCTATGCCTATGGCCATGACAAATCGCGCTATGGTGAAGCCAAGCGGGCGGTGAAGGACAAGAATATTGGCCCGCTCATCAAAACCGTGATGACGCGCTGCATTCAATGCACACGCTGCGTGCGTTTTGCTGCTGAAGTTGCCGGCACACCTGAACTGGGCGGGACCAATCGCGGCGAGAATATGGAAATCGGCACCTATGTGGAAAAGGCGCTGACGTCTGAGCTTTCCGGCAATTTGATTGATATCTGCCCGGTCGGTGCGCTGACCAGCCGGCCTTATGCTTTCGTCTCGCGCCCTTGGGAATTGCGCAAGACCGATGGCATTGATGTGCTGGATGCCGTTGGCGCCAATATCCGCATTGATACGCGTGGACCCGAAGTGCTGCGCATTTTGCCGCGCATCAATGAGGCTGTGAATGAGGAATGGATGGCCGATCGCGGCCGCTTTTCCTTCGATGGTCTGAAGCGCCGGCGGCTGGATCGTCCGTGGCTCCGCAAGGATGGCCGCATGGTCGCGGCAAGCTGGGCCGAGGCTTTTGCGGCGATTGCGGCGAAGCTGACGCAAACGCCGGCGGATCGGATTGGCGCCTTGGCGGGTTCGCTTGCGGATGCGGAAAGCGTACTGGCTCTCAAAGATCTGATGGCGGCTTATGGCAGCACCAATCTGGATTGCCGCGAAGATGGCGCGGCGATTGATGGCAGCCGGGCTGATTTCTATCGCTTCAACACGACCATTACCGGTATTGAAGAAGCCGATGCGCTGCTGATCATTGGCGCTGACCCGCGCAAGGAAGCGCCGGTTCTGAATGCACGCATTCGCAAGCGCTGGGCGCAGGGGCGTTTCCCGGTGGGCATTATCGGGCCGGGTGGGCTGGATCTGACCTATAGCGCTCAGCATTTGGGCGATGGGCCTGCGGCGCTTTCGGCGCTGCTGGATGGCTCGCATCCTTTTGCGGCGATGCTGAAGGCCGCGCAGAAGCCCATGCTGATCCTGGGGCGCGGTGCGCTTGCGCGCGCTGATGGTGCGGCGGTGCTGGCAAGCGCTTGGCGCCTGGCGGCGGAGGCCGGCATGCTGAAGCCCGATTGGCACGGCTTCAACCTGCTGCATCATTTTGGCGGTCAGGTTGGTGCTTTGGAACTTGGCTTCCTGCCAGGGCAGGGGGGCAAGGACCTTACCGCGATGCTCTCGGGTGGCGTTGATGCGCTGTGGTTGCTCAACGCAGATGGTTTCGATCCGGCGCGCATCCCGGCCAGCACCTTCGTGATCTATCAAGGCCATCATGGTGATGCCATGGCAGCGCGCGCCGATGTGCTGCTGCCGGGCGCGGCCTACACGGAAAAGGACGCGACCTGGGTGAATACCGAAGGCCGCGCGCAACGTGGCTATCGCGCCATTCACCCGCCGGGTGAAGCGCGGGAGGATTGGCGCATCATTCGCGCCTTCAGCGAAGGTGTGGGCAAGACGCTGCCTTACAATGATTTGGATGCGCTGCGCGCGCGGCTGGCGAGTGTCAGCCTTGTCTTCGCGCGGATTGGCGAAGTGGCCGCTTCAGGCTGCGCTGATTTGGCCGGCCCGCAGGCGGCGATGGCGATGGAAGCTGCGGCCTTCTGCCTGCCGATCACGGATTATCACCGCGCCGATGTGATCAGCCGCGCATCTGATGTGATGGCGGAATGCGCCGCGGTCTATGGGCCGCAGCAGGCTTTGGCGGCGGAGTAGGGCGATGAGTGAATTTCTTGCCTCCCCCATTGGTATTTTGGCGCTGACGGTCGCCAAGGCTTTGGCGCTGCTGGTGCCGCTGCTGGTCATGGTAGCCTTCCTGACGCTTGCTGAACGCAAGGTCTTGGCGGCGATGCAAATGCGCCGCGGCCCCAATGTGGTCGGGCCTTTCGGCTTGCTGCAGCCCTTCGCCGATGCGCTCAAGATGCTGCTCAAGGAAACCATTGTGCCGACGGGGGCGAGTAAGCTTCTGTTCCTGTTCGCGCCGATGTTGACCTTTATGCTGGCCATGCTGGCCTGGGCGGTCATCCCCGTGAATGATGGCTGGGCGATTGCCGATATCAATGTTGGCATTCTCTATCTTTTCGCCATTTCATCGCTTGGCGTTTACGGCATCATCATCGCAGGCTGGGCTTCCAATTCGAAATACGCCTTCCTGGGCGCAATGCGCTCTGCTGCGCAGATGGTGTCTTACGAAGTCAGCATGGGTTTTGTGATTGTGACCGTGCTGCTTTGCGTGGGGTCGCTCAATCTGAATGACATTGTGAAGGCGCAGGAGAATCTCTGGTTCTTCATTCCGCTTTTCCCGATGTTCGTGATCTTCTTTATCTCGACCTTGGCCGAGACCAATCGCGCGCCGTTTGACCTGCCGGAAGGCGAAAGCGAATTGGTGGCAGGCTTCTTCGTTGAATATAGCAGCATGTCCTTCGCGCTATTCTTCCTTGGCGAATACGCGAATATGATCCTGATGGCGTCGCTGACGACCATTCTGTTCCTGGGGGGCTGGTATCCGCCGCTGGCCATTGAGCCCTTCACCTGGATCCCTGGCCCCATTTGGTTCGTGCTGAAAGTCTGCTTCCTGCTGTTTGTCTTTATCTGGGTGCGCGCGACCTTCCCGCGCTACCGCTATGACCAGCTCATGCGGCTCGGCTGGAAGGTGTTTCTGCCCTTCAGCCTGATCTGGCTGGTGATTACTGCGGCGGTTCTGAAACTTACCGGCTGGCTGCCGGCTTGATGGGGCGCTGAACATGGCTTCTCTCGATCGCGTCGCACGTAGCCTGCTGCTTACGGAAATCGTCTCCGGCATGGCGCTGACGCTGAAATACTTCTTCAAGAAGAAGGTGACGCTGAACTACCCCTATGAACGCGGGCCGCTTGGGCCGCGCTTCAAGGGCGAACATGCGCTGCGCCGCTACCCAAATGGTGAAGAACGCTGCATTGCCTGCAAGCTGTGTGAAGCTGTCTGCCCCGCCCAGGCCATCACCATTGAAGCCGAACCGCGCGAAGATGGCAGCCGCCGCACCACGCGCTACGACATTGACATGACGAAATGCATCTATTGCGGCTTGTGCGAAGAAGCCTGCCCGGTGGATGCCATTGTCGAAGGGCCGAATATGGAATTCGCGGTCGAGCGGCGGGAAGAACTCATCTACACCAAGGAAAAACTGCTTGATAATGGCGATCGTTGGGAACCCATGCTGGCTGAGAGGCTACGCCTCGATGCGCCATATCGGTAAGGGAAGGGGCGTTTGATGATTGCCGCTCTTGCCTTTTACGCTTTTGCTGCGGTGCTGATTGGCTCAGCCGTGATGGTGGTGACCAGCCGCAACCCGGTGCATAGCGTGCTGTTCCTGATACTGGCCTTCTTCAATGCTGCTGGGTTGTTCCTGCTGGCCGGCGCTGAATTCCTCGCCATGATTTTGGTGATTGTCTATGTCGGCGCGGTAGCGGTGCTGTTCCTGTTTGTGGTCATGATGCTGGATATTGATTTCTCACGGCTCCGCGAAGGGTTCCAGCGTTATGCGCCAGTGGGCGCTTTGATTGGCCTGGTGCTGCTGGTGCAATTGGTGATGGTGATGATCGGCTGGCGGATGGCGCCGGGGGCGATGCAGCTTCGGCTCAATGAAACGCCATCTGATCTTCCCAATGCTGAGGCGCTCGGGCGCATTCTCTACACGGATTACATCTATCTGTTTCAGGGCTGCGGCCTGATCCTGCTGGTGGCTATGATCGGCGCCATTGTGCTGACCTTGCGCGACAAGCCGAATTCCAAGCGGCAGAATATCGCTGAACAGATCGCGCGCGCCGGGTCAGTGACCAATGTGGCGGTGCCGACTGGCGCCGGGCTCAAGCAGCTTGGCATTCGCCGCCCGCCATTGCCTGAGGAAGCGGCGCCCAAGCCCATTGAGCATCATGGCCATGGGGGGCATCACTAAGATGAACATTGGCATGGAGCACTTTCTGACCGTCGCGGCGATCTTGTTCGTCCTCGGTATTTTCGGGATCTTCCTGAACCGCAAGAATGTCATCGTCATTCTGATGTCGGTGGAATTGATCCTGCTGTCGGTCAATCTGAACCTGGTGGCGTTTTCTGCTCATTTGAATGATCTGGCAGGCCAGGTCTTCACCATGTTCATCCTGACCGTGGCAGCGGCCGAAGCTGCCATCGGCCTTGCCATTCTTGTCGTTTACTTCCGCAACCGCGGTTCGATCGAGGTCGAGGATATCTCGACCCTGAAGGGTTAGCGCGATGTTTGTCGGCGCCGTTTTCTTCCCGCTTCTGGGTGCGACCATTGCGGGCTTCTTTGGTCGCGGGATTGGCGACAAGGCTTCGCAATGGGTGACCGTTCTCTGCATGGCGCTGGCCGCCATTTGCGGTGTGGCTGCCTTTGTTGAGGTGGCCTTGGGCCATGCGCCGCAAACCCTGGTGCTGCTGCGCTTTTTGGATGTGGGGTCCTTCGGGCTGGATTGGGCGCTGCGTTATGACACGCTGAGTGTGGTGATGGTGGCGATGGTCACCTGCATTTCCACGCTGATCCATCTTTATAGCGTGGGTTACATGTCGCATGACCCGACCACGCCGCGCTTCTTTGCTTATCTTTCGCTGTTCACCTTCATGATGTTGATGCTGGTGACGGCGGATAATCTGGTGCAGTTGTTCTTTGGCTGGGAAGGCGTTGGCCTCGCCTCCTATCTGCTGATTGGCTATTGGTATGAAAAGGAAAGCGCCTGTGCGGCGGCGATGAAAGCCTTCATCGTCAATCGCGTGGGCGATCTGTTTTTCATGCTGGGGCTTTGCCTGACCTTCTGGGTCTTCGGGTCTATCGAATTCAGCGAGATATTTGGCGCCATTGACCAGCACAAGGATGCGCGCTTCGGCGGCTTGCCGGCTTATGAGGTGATTTGCATCCTGCTCTTCCTCGGCGCTTGCGGTAAGTCGGCTCAGCTTGGCCTGCACACTTGGCTGCCGGATGCGATGGAAGGGCCGACGCCGGTTTCCGCGTTGATCCATGCCGCGACGATGGTGACGGCGGGTGTGTTCCTGGTGGCGCGCATGTCGCCTGTCTTTGAATATGCGCCGATAGCGCTTGCCATCGTGACGGTGGTGGGGGCTTCAACCGCGCTTTTTGCCGCGACCATTGGCTGCGTGCAGAACGACATCAAGCGCATCATCGCCTATTCCACCTGTTCGCAGCTTGGCTATATGTTCTTCGCGGCTGGGGTTGGTGCCTATCAGGGCGCGATTTTCCATCTTTTCACCCATGCCTTTTTCAAGGCGCTGCTGTTCCTGTCTGCCGGTTCGGTCATTCACGCCATGTCGGATGAACAGGATATCCGGAAGATGGGCGGTATCTGGAAGAAGATCCCGGTGACCTATGCGGTGATGTGGATCGGCTCCCTCGCGCTGGCGGGCGTGCCTTACTTCGCTGGTTATTATTCCAAGGATTTCGTGCTGGAAGCGGCTTATGCGGCGCATTCCGGGGTTGGGATGTATGCGTTTCTCTGCGGCCTGCTCGCGGCCTTCCTGACTGCCTTCTATTCCTGGCGGTTGCTCATCCTGACCTTCCATGGCGCGCCGCGGGCGGATCATCACACGATGGAACATGTCCATGAAAGCCCGCTGGTGATGCTGGTGCCGTTGCTGCTGCTGGCGGTGGGCGCGGTGTTTGCCGGCGCGGTGTTCGCACCTTCATTCATTGGCCATCATTGGGAAGAATTCTGGAACGGCGCCATCGTGAATGCGCCGGGCAATGAGATCATGCACCACGTGCATGAAGTGCCAGGTTGGGTGCCGCTGGCGCCCACCATTGTCGGGCTTGGCGGCATCGCGCTGGCTTATGTGATGTATATGTTCGCGCCAAGCTTGCCTGGTGCGCTGGCCCGTGCGTTCCCTGGCGTGCATCGCTTCCTGCTCAACAAATGGTATTTTGATGAGCTTTATGACGCGATCTTTGTGCGCCCCGCGCAGGCCCTGGCCCGTAGCCTTTGGCGGATTGGCGATGTACGGATCATTGATGGCGTGCCCAATGGCCTTGCTGCATCGGTTGCGGGGGCGGCGCGCCAGGCCGTTGCGCTGCAGACTGGGCGCGTTGCGAGCTATGCCTTCACCATGATTGTGGGTCTTGTTGTGCTTGTTTCTCTGCTGCTGTTCGGGGGCTGAAGATGAATAGCGTCGGTTTCCCCTTGCTCAGCCTGCTGACCTTCCTGCCCTTGGCGGGGGTAGTCATCATCCTTGCCGTGCGCGGCGATGAACACACCATCGCCAGCAACGCACGCTGGACCGCGCTGTGGACCAGCCTGATCACCTTCATGCTGTCGCTCGTGCTCTGGTTCCGTTTTGATAAGAATGAGGCTGATTTCCAGTTTGTCGAACGGCTTGATTGGCTCTCGGATTTTGGCGTGAGCTATCACATGGGCGTGGACGGCATTTCGGTGCTGTTTGTGCTGCTGGCCACGCTGCTGACACCCATCTGTATTCTGTCTTCCTGGGAAGCGGTGCAGACCCGGGTGCGCGAATATATGATCGCCTTCCTGATCTTAGAGACCATGATGGTCGGCATGTTCTGCGCGCTCGACTTCGTGGTTTTCTATATCTTCTTCGAAGGTGTGCTGATCCCGATGTTCCTGATCATCGGCGTATGGGGCGGGCAGCGGCGTGTTTATGCGGCCTTCAAGCTGTTTTTATACACCTTGCTTGGTTCCGTGCTCATGCTGCTGGCCATTCTGCTGCTTTGGTACAAGGCCGGCACCACGGATATCGTGGAGCTATTCACCCTCACCATTCCGCCATCGCTGCAAACCTGGATCTTCCTGGCGTTCTTTGCGTCCTTCGCGGTGAAGGTCCCGATGTGGCCGGTGCATACCTGGCTGCCAGATGCGCATGTGGAAGCACCAACGGCAGGGTCGGTTATCTTGGCGGGTGTGCTGTTGAAGATGGGCGCTTACGGGTTCCTCCGCTTCAGCCTGCCCTTATTGCCGGTGGCGAGTGCAGAATTCGCACCCTGGATTTTCGCGCTTTCCATCGTCGCCATTGTCTATACCTCGCTGGTGGCTTTGGCGCAGGAAGATATGAAGAAGCTGATCGCTTATTCATCAGTTGCGCATATGGGCATTGTGACGCTTGGCATTTTCACCTTCACGCAGCAGGGGGTATCGGGCGCCTTGTTCACCATGCTCTCACACGGTGTGGTTTCAAGCGCGCTGTTCCTTTGTGTGGGCGTTTTGTATGACCGGGTGCATTCGCGCGAGATTATGCGTTACGGCGGTGTCGCGAAAATCATGCCGGCTTATGCGCTGGTGTTCATGCTTTTCACCATGGCTTCTGTCGCGCTGCCAGGCCTAGCCGGCTTCCCCGGTGAATTGCTGGTGATCCTGGGCGCCTGGAAGGTGAACCCTTGGGTCGCCTTTGGCGCAGCGCTCGGCATGATCCTGGGTGCCGCTTATATGCTTTACCTTTATCGTCGCGTTGTTTTCGGGCGCATTACGCGGGATGATTTGCGCGGCTTGCTGGATCTCTCGCCGCGCGAATATGCGGTATTCGCGCCGCTGATCGTGCTCACGATTTGGATGGGCATTTATCCGCAAAGCTTCCTTTCCTTTTTTGAAGCCTCCGTCGCGGCGCTGGTGGAACGGCATCACGCCGCGCTCGGCGCTGCACGGCTCGCGGGGTTGTAAGACCATGAACTGGATGCTCGCCCTGCCCGAGATTGTGCTGGCCTGTGCTGGCCTTGCCATCTTGATGATTGGTGTTCTGCCGCGGCAGAATATGTTCTTCGGCTGCACCATGGCCTCCATCGGCGCTTTGGTCGTCACCGCGGCCCTGGTCCTGACCGTGCCGGATGGCACGGGCTTCTCCGGCCAGGTAATTTCCGATGGCTTCGCGCGCTTCATGAAGCTGCTGGTGCTACTGGGGGCTGCCATCGGCATGCTGATGGCGCTGGATTTCAATACGCGCGAAGGGCTGGATCGCTTCGAATATCCGGTGCTGCTGCTATTCGCGACACTCGGCATGCTGATCATGCTGAGTGCGAATGATTTCATGACCGTCTATATCGGCTTGGAATTGCTCTCGCTCAGCCTTTACGTGGTCGCGGCCTTTCATCGGGATAATGAGCAATCCGCCGAAGCGGGCTTGAAATACTTCGTACTAGGCGCCTTGGCGTCGGGCCTGTTCCTTTATGGTGCTTCGCTGGTTTATGGATTTGCCGGCACCACCAGTTTTGAGCGTATCGCGCAGGCATTGCTCGACCCCGCTGGCCGCAGCCAGGGGCTGACAGTTGGGCTGATTTTCATCCTGGCTGGCCTCGCCTTCAAGGTTTCCGCCGTGCCGTTTCATATGTGGACGCCCGATGTCTATGAAGGCGCACCCACACCCGTGACGGCGTTCTTCGCGGCAGCCCCGAAAGTGGCGGCGATTGCCTTGCTTGTGCGCGTGCTGGCTGGCCCCTTCGGCGAACTTGCGGCGCAATGGCAGCAGGTGATCATTTTGATGTCGCTCGCCTCCATGGTGCTTGGGTCACTCGCCGCGATTGGTCAGCGCGATATCAAGCGGCTGATGGCTTATTCCTCCATCGGCCATGTCGGCTATGCGCTGATGGGGTTGGCGGTCGCGAGTGATGAAGGCCTGCATGGTCTCACGGTTTATATGGCGATCTACCTTGCCATGAACCTTGGCGCTTTTGCGGTGCTGATCGCCATGCGCCGGCAGGGTAAGGCCGTGTCGCGCATTGAAGACCTGGCCGGTCTCGGCAAGACCGATCCCGCCATGGCGATGTGGATGACGATTTTCATGTTCTCCATGGCCGGCATTCCGCCGCTCGCAGGGTTCTTCGGGAAGCTTTATGTCTTCCTTGCTGCGGTGCAGGGCGGCTTCTGGACGCTGGCAGTTGTGGGTGTGCTGACTTCCGTGATCTCCGCCTTCTATTATCTGCGCGTCGTCAAGGTGATGTATTTTGATGATGTGCAGGCGCCACTGGATGCGCGCCCGCAGACACTGACGATGGTGATGGGCATTTCCGGCATCTTCACCACGCTGTTCTTCCTGATGCCGGCACCTTTGGTGCGCGCGGCGCAGGAAGCGGTTTCCGCGCTGCTCGGTTAGGTCCGGGCGCGCGGCAGGAAGCGTGCGTGCAGTTTCGCCTTGAATGCCATGAGGTACTGGAAAGCACCTCAACGCTGCTGAAGCAACGCGCCGAGGCCGGGGCAGCCGAAGGGCTTGCCATCCAGGCGCTGCGGCAAAGCGCGGGCAGGGGAAGGCAGGGCAGGGGGTGGGATAGCCCGGCGGGTAATCTCTATATCTCCGTGCTGCTGCGCCCCGGCGTGGCACTGCGTGAAGCGCCGCATTGGTCTTTTGTAGCGGCGGTGGCCTTGGCGGAAACGCTCAAACCGCTATTGCCGAAAGCCGCGCGACCCACGCTGAAATGGCCGAATGACCTTCTGCTGGATGGCGCCAAGGCCGCGGGCATTCTGGTTGAAACCGGCGTCGCCGCCAGCCACACGCTGGATTGGATCTGCATTGGTATTGGCGTGAATATCGCCACCAAACCAAGCCTGCCGGACCGCGCCACTGCCTGCCTTGCGGAATACCTGCCCGCGCCACCCGCACCTGAAGCCTTGGCCGCGCGGTTGCTGCAAAACCTGGCCCATTGGCATGACTTGCGCCTTGCCCAAGGCTTCGCGCCCATCCGCGATGCCTGGTTGCGCCATGCGCCTGCCATGGGCGCGCCGGTATCGGTAAAGCGCGATGATGCGCTAATTGAAGGCAACTTTGCAGGGCTATCGCCCGAAGGCGGGCTGCTGCTTGCCAAAGGCCGCGAAGTCCAGCTTATTCTAGCCGGGGAGATCATTTGACCCATGCTACTCGCTATTGATGCCGGCAATACCAATGTCGTTTTCGCGGTCCATGACGGCACGGAATGGCGCGGGCGCTGGCGCATTGCCACGCGCCCGGACAGCACTTCGGATGAATATGCGGTCTGGCTGCTGACGCTTTTCCAGCATGCTGGACTGAAGCCCAATGATATCCTGCGCTGCGTCATCGGCACGGTGGTGCCAGCCGCACTCTACAATCTGCGCCGGCTTTGCCGCGAATGGATGGATTGCGAACCGCTGATCGCGCGCGCGCCGCTCGATTGGGGATTTGATATTCGCGTAGATCGGCCGGAAGAAGTCGGCGCTGACCGCCTTCTGAATGCGCTCGCCGCACATACCCGCTATGGCGGTCCGTTGATTGTGATTGATTTCGGCACTGCCACCACTTTCGATGTGGTGCATAGTGATGGGTCCTATCTGGGGGGTGCCATTTCGCCCGGCATCAACCTTTCCATCGAAGCACTGCATAAGGCGGCAGCCCGGCTGCCGCGCATTGGCATTGGCCGCCCGCAATCCGTGATCGGGCGCGCGACCGTACCCGCCATGCAATCCGGCATCTATTGGGGCTATGTCGGCCTGGTGGAGGGCATTGTATCCCGCATCAAGGCGGAATATGGCGGGCCCATGAAGGTCATCGGCACGGGCGGCCTTGCGCCCCTATTCGCCGAAGGGACCCTTGTCATTGAAAGAACCGATCCCGACATAACCCTGGAAGGGTTGCGCCTGCTGGCCGAGCGCAATCCTTCTTCTGTCTTCCACCAGAGCGCGCTCCGCGATCCCCTCAGATCGGATTCTGATT
>JBBAUC010000011.1:0-27232 GCA_040398485.1 Roseomonas sp.
ATTATAAAAGTGGCTCTTGAAATTCGGGCGTTCCTGTAGCTGGTTTTCCCGCCTGACAGCAGCAGTATTGCAGCGGATCAGGACCGAGCATGACGAGGCGAACACGCCGGACGCATGGCCCCGGCTTTAGGGCGCGTCCCATTCACATCCGTTCACCGAACACGCTGTAAATTCTTGTGTAGTCGCATTTTCCGAACCGCCAAGTGATTCCACTTGGCTTGAAGCAGCCGGATGGGGGCGCGCCACAAGCAAGACGCGCGTATCAACTGGCAGAGGACCTAGTTATCGGAACCGTAACGCTATGGCGAGAATCCGAACCAGCTTTTCAGTCGCGGTACCGGTTTCAGTAACCCTATCATTGCCAATTTTTTAAGGACTCCATGCGACAAACGAGGGCGTGAGCGCCCTTTCCCCATACGACCTTCGTCAACTAAGCCCGCAACTATACGAGCCGGCGACCTTTATTGATCGCGGTGTGAATGTCCCCTTCACCACGCCAATGTTACTTGGTGCCCGCGCGCGCCCTCAGGAGGATGGCAATGGTCTTGAGGTATTAATCCCCAATCCTTCGGGTGGAGAGGGAGTCTATATACTTCCATGGGCATCGATTCCCGAAATCTGCGCTCCAACGCTGCATGATCGGCGTCTTTGGGTCCTGCTGCGCGACGAACCCATCCTAAGCCCAGGCATTGTGCGCGAAGCGGCGGAAACCGCCTCAATGGAGGGGCATGCCGGACGCACGGCGATCCTTGCGGTGAATGAGGCGCGCCAGTCGCGTGAAGACCGCGCAAAGCGCATCAATTTTGGTTTTTTGTTGCGACTTATTAAGCAAATGGAAGGAGAGGCATCCGGCCTTCCCTCTCCGGAATTGGATGATCCTAGACAGATCGCCTTACGCGGCCAACGCGCCGTGCTGGCCTGCGCCCAGCGGCTTCGTATGACAACAGAAGCTGTTGCCGCCGCGCTTGAGGAATTGGCGAGGGCATTCAATGGTCTTGGCATGCCACAGGACAATAATCTGGCGCCGTCACGTCAGCTGATTGCCGAACTGCAGATTCTGGCCGCTTCAATCGAAAGCTGGCGGAGCAACTTGCCGGCACATGTAGCTTTTGGTTCTTCGACTCTCGTGGAGAAATCGCTCCAATTGACGCTTGATTGTGCAACCAAGGCGGCCGAACAGTTTGACAGCCTGATAGGCGATACTTTCGGCGCTATCCATGCTTGGCAGCGGGACAGGCAAGATATTCTTCAAGAACTGACGCGGCTTGATTGGCTGCTTGACGGCTGGGGTACGATTCTAGGCATTTGGAATGCCGCAGAGCCTTCAGACAAAAATGCCGCGATCATGGAAATGGCAGTGCTGGCGCCAATCCTTCCCAAGGAGGTCATGGGGTGGTTGGGCTTCCAGCCAGACATGGCGCAGGAACGACGTAAAGTCAGAATTGTTAATCAGTTCGAGGATTGGCGGAGCGGACGCGCGATTGATATGATCGCGCGGAACGAAAACCTTTGTTTCAGTAGTGGCCGAACGCGTGGCAAGCCGATCATTGGAAAAAAGTCGAATATCTCACGACCCGGCATGGGCGTTACCACCAAGGCCACAAAGCTTTCCGGGGAAAAGGCCAAGGACAATGGCGGTAAGAATGAACCGCGGGCCAGGAATCAGCTGGCGGAAACGCGGCATCTTGTTCATGCCCTTGCATCGGCATCTGACATGGCTTTGGCCCAGGTCATTGAAATCCTTGACCGCCTGCCAGATCGTTCTGAGGCGGATCGGCTGCTTGATGCCGCGCGCCCCAGGCTGAAGCAAATAAAGCCGTCGCGCAGCCTTCAGTTCACGCGCCTGCTCTTTCTTCCTTTGGATGGCGCCATTTCTGACAATAGTGAATGGCAAAAGGGTGATGCCCGCCTGCCACGCAGCGCCCTGCCAGCCATTGCAGAGGCCCTGCGCCTAGCCATGGGTCAGGAGGCCCAACGAATAGAAGCCTCCTTCCAAGGAAAATTCTTCCACGATCTTGCAGCCGTGGATCGCGCGGGCAGGCCACTTTGGGCTGCGGCAGCGCGTTTGGCACCAGACCTCAAGCCCGGACCGCGCTGGGAACGAACAGGCTTGCGCCCTGATGATTTCGCGCCGTTGGTGGAACTTGCAGCTGGTGTATGGCGGCATGCCGGGCCAATCTGGGCGGCGGTGCAACTGGCGGGCTGGGGACCGCCGGATGATGCGGTGCGCGCCGCCCTTGCGCCCATGGCCGATGAAGCTTCACCAGGCTTCGCCATGGCACTGGCAACGCTGATGATAAAGGCAACAAGCCCGGGTCAGGTCGCCAGGGAAGCCGCAAGGCTCTCGGACAAGGCAGCCAGCATTGCCGATACCGCTGTGGATGATTGGCTGGAAAGGGCGCGTGTCCAACTCCCTAGTGAAGACCTTATCGCCGCAGCCTCCTTCGCTGAAGCCTTTGGGCGGGCGTTTCAGGATCTTGAAAATGCGCCTACCACGCGTAACCCGCGCCGTGGCACAAGATTGGTGCAGCTACGCCAGGAAGCTGAAGTGACCTGTCGGCTAGCCTATGAGGAAGGGCTTGAAACCCACATCCTTCGTCAATTGCCGTCCTTATGCGCCGCGGCGACGCCAGAACTCATACTCGTTTTGGAAAATCAGGCACGCGCCCTGCGGCGTATTGAATCCATAGGTCGACGTTACGGCCTGGACCACGGGTATGAAGGCGCCGCGCGGCGTATCGCCGCCGCGCTTGAGGCGGCCAGACGGACACTTGAACCAGGCGGCATGACTCGGCTTGATTTGGCGCGATTGGCGGAAATCCTTCTGGGGCCAGAGGCTGCGCTGGCTTATCTTGGCTGACCCAGTCCCAAGCTTGGTCCCGCCCCCGCAAGAACGCTTGGCCAAGCGCCAAGGATCGCCTAAACTTCTCGGTCAACAGTGAGCTCGGACCTTTCCGGGTCCCCTCAAACGTAACCAAGGGTCATGTCAGCAAGCCTAGGTCCTCAATCGTCGAAACCGGCTCTGCAACCCGATGCTGATCCCGCGGGATTTGCGGAACGGGGAGCCATTGTGCCCTTCACGACACCGCAGCTATTCGGGGCGCGCCTTGCGCGGCCCCGCGCCGGCGCCCCCCCGGACCTGATCCTGGCCAATCTCTCTGGTCAGGTTGGCAATTCGATATTGCCGGGCGCTCAACTACTCGCAACCCCTGGGCTCACCGCTCATGATCAGGCGCTATGGCAAAAATTGCGGGAACTGACGGAATTTGCGCCGGAGAAGATACGCGAGGCGATGATCGCCATCGCCGCAGAGGGCTGGCGCGGGCGCGCCGCCGCTGCTTGCGCTGAAGAACAGAGGACTGCCGATACCACCGCCCTGCGACGTATGTTTTTTCTGCTGCTGACAGACCTCATACGTCGTACCGAACTGCCCGCTGAAGCGAAGGTGCCTCCGGAACAGGAAAGCCTGATTTATCTTCGCCCCCGCATCGGCAAGGCAGTCGCGCGTATCGCCAAGCGCTATTCCATGACGACAGAAGCGGTGGAAGCCGCGATCGAGGCCCTGGCCAGCGTGTTCATGCCTCTCGGCAAACATAATGACTCGGTCACCGGGCATACCCGGGTGGCGATGGCAGAGTTGCAATCATTCATCAAAGAAGTTGATCAATGGCTGGCCCCCCGCCGCGACAATGCGCGCGGGCTTCGGGCAGATTTCCTGCTACGCAAGGCCAAGCTTGCCTTGATGTGTACCCAGGCTGCGATCAATGAACTTGATCGGGTGCTTGATGATACCACCATCCTGCTGCGCGCGTGGCAGCGCGATCAGGCCTCGGTGCTGCGCCGTGCATCCCGGCCGCAATGGTTGCTGGATGGCTGGGACATCATCATCGCCTTGTGGCGACAATCAGAACCTTCAGATCGCGAAGAGTGTTTTTGGGAGATGAGCCATTTGGTGCCGATCCTGCCCAAGGAAGTGGAGGGTTGGAGCGGCTTTCCAGAAGGCGCATCAAAACTTCGTCAGGAACAGGCCACCAGCATCAAGGGCACGGATTGGCGCCGTTTCCGCCCGTTGGAATTCAGCGCGCGTAACGAAACGCTACTGACCGGCAAGCATGGTACATCCCTTGCCGCTGAAGCAAGGAAGCTGCGTGAAGCCTATCTTGTGCATTCCACCCGCTCTCTCACTCAGGGTGGACATGACGCCAAAGATGGCGAAGACGCGCTTTCACGCATTTCAAAACGGACATCCATGGCCTCAGACGCTGTGTTGCAACAGGTGGTCGCTGTACTTGAAGCTGTGCCATCACGGTCAATACTTGATCCCATCATCGAAGCGGCACGGCCCCGCCTGAAGCTAATTCGACCGCCGCGGCCCATCACCTTCGCGCGCATTCTTTTTCTGCCTTTCGATGGCGCTGTCGTGCCAATGGAAGAATGGAGCGCTGGCAGCACAAAATTCCCACGCCCCGCCTTGCAGCCAATCGCGGACGCAGTGCGGGAGGCGATGGGCGCGGCTGCTCAAGAAATCTCCGCCAATCTCGGCGGGCGTAATTTCTTTGATGTCTTGCAGGTGGATTCCGCGGGCAGAACACTTTGGGCCGAAGCCGCACGCCTTGCGCCATCCCTGACGCTTCCCAATGGCGTGCCAGGCGCTGAGCTTGGCGCTGCCCAATGCCGGGAATTGCTTGATATCGCGGCTGGCATTTGGCGAAACGCGGAGCCGATCTGGGAAGCAAAGCTTGCCGCTTTTTCAGGACCATCACCTGAACTTGTCAGCGCAGCACTGAAAGGGCCAGCGCAGGAGGGGCAAGTCATTTTCGGCTTGGCCTTGACCAGTGTACTCCATAATGCCCAAAGCCCTGGGTCAGTACTTGCAATCGCGGCCAGGCTTTCCCCGATTGCCGGCAATATTGCGGACGACAAGCTTGCGGAATTGCAGCGCAATCCCGTGCTAGCGCTGCCTGCCGAAGACCCCGTGCGCGCCGCGCATATGGCCGAGGAATACATCGCACTGCTCAAGGAACTGGAAACCGCGCCGGCGGGGCGAGGCAGTGATAGGCGTGCAGTGATTGCGCCACTCCTGCGAACTCTCTCCACCTTGATTCTGGAAACCACCCAGAAAATTTATGACCGGCAATTCCTGCCAGCACTTAAGGACCCCAACGCCAAGCGACGCGCAGCGGTCGTTCTCAATATCGAATACCTGGCGCGGGCGCTTCGCAGGCTGGAAGAAGCAGGGCGACGGGCCGGGTTCCTTGAGGGTTTTGACAATCTTCGGCTGGCCTACACGCAAAAATTGAAGGCCACCATTAATGCGCTGGATGGTGGGGGCCTGCAACGCCATGACGTGATCCGTATCGCCGAAATACTGCTCGGCACGGAAAAGGCCATGGAACTGGCAGCGCCCGCCTCCGCACGCCGCAAATAAGGCGCTGCAAGGCCAAGGCCAGGATATGGGGTTTCCTGAAGCCGGCCGCTGCGTCATGATACCCCTGTTAGCAACATCCCATCCCAGGACTGCGCCATGGCTCTCCGCTGCGATCTGATCATCCGCGATGCGACCATCATTGATGGCACGGGCGCCGCAAGCCGACGTGGAGATATTGGTGTCTCTGGCGACCGCATTGTGGCGGTGGGCGATTTGGGCGGCGCCAGCGCAGACCGCGAAGTGATGGCAGGCGGCAAGGCCGTGGCGCCTGGCTTCATTGACAGCCACACGCATGATGACCGCGCTGTGCTGTGTGGGCCCGCCTGCATGACCTGCAAGATCAGCCAGGGGGTCACCACGGTTGTTGTCGGCAATTGCGGTGTCAGCCTTTCGCCGGCGCGCTTCACCAAGCGCCCACCGCCGCCGCTTGATCTGATTGGCGAAGATGGCTGGTGGCGCTTCGATAGTTTCGGCGATTACGCGCATGAGCTGAAAAAGCAGGGCTCGGAAGTGAATACCTATGCGCTGGTCGGCCACCAGACCATGCGCGTGGAAGCCATGGATGGCGATGTCATGCGCGTTGCCAATGACGGCGAAATCGAACGCATGCGGCTGCGGGTGAAGCAATCGCTCGCCGAAGGCGCTTCAGGCTTTTCCACCGGGCTTTACTATCCGCTGAATATGCATGCGACCACCGAGGAAGTGATCGCAGTCGCTGAACCCTTGCGCGCTTATGGCGGCATTTACGTGACGCATATGCGTGATGAGGCGGATGGTGTGTGCGCTTCCATCGAAGAAACGCTGAAAATCGGTGATCGTGTCGGCTGCCCGGTTTGGATCAGCCATCATAAATGCTCCATGCCCGAAAATTACGGGCGTTCGAACCAGACCTTGGCGTTGATTGATGCCTATGCGCAAAGCCAGGAAGTCTGCTTTGACGTCTATCCCTATCCGGCGGGGTCCACCGTGCTGATGCCCGATCGGCTGCGCGATGATGTGAAGGTGATGATCACCTGGTCCATCCCGCATCCTGAGATGGCCGGCAAATATCTGTCTGACATTGCGCGCGGCTGGAACACGGATATCCGCATGGCCGCTGAACGCTTGCTACCGGCAGGACAGATCACCTTCCAGATGGATGAAGCCGATGTGCGCCGCATCATGGCGCATCCCATGTCCGTGATTGGATCGGACGGCATTCCGCATGATGCGCATCCGCATCCGCGGCTTTGGGGAACTTTCCCGCGCGTGCTTGGACTTTATGCGCGCGAATTACGCCTGTTCAGCCTTGAGACTGCCGTCCATAAAATGACAGGCCGCCCAGCGGCGGTCTTCGGCATGGTGGATCGTGGCGTGATCCGCGAAGGCGCTTATGCGGATTTGGTCATGTTCGACCCGGATACAGTGATTGACCGCGCGACTTTCGAAAACCCGAAGCAGGAAAGCGCGGGGATCGAGGAAGTCTGGGCTAATGGTATTTCCACCTTTGTCGCTGGCAAGGGAGCAACCGGGGAAAAGCCTGGGCGGCTGGTCACGCGCGGACGGGTTTAATCAGTTCCAACGCCAGCGCCAATCCGCCCAGGCCACAACCAAACCCGCGAGTGTCAGCACCAGCCCCGCAGCAAATACCGCAGCGTGGCTTTCATCGGTGGCGCGAAACAGCGCTGCCAGTGCAAAACCAGACACGGCCTGCGCCACGGCAAAGCCTGCCGTCACGCGCACCCAGATCACGCCGGCTAAGGCGCCGGCCCTCTCCCGCGCGGCGGCCAGCGCGACCGTAGTGATGCCAAGCGCGGCAAAGCCAGAAACTAGGCCGAGTGGCACCAGCACCCAAAGCGCCTGAGGCAATGCCAGCGCCAAAGCCACGGTCTGGATCACCATCCAGATAAGGATGGCGCGGCGGCCGCCCCAAAGCTCCACCGCGCGACCTCCCAGCAGGGCGCCGCTGATGCAGCCCAGGCCAAACAGCACCCACATGCCCGCGCCCAATTCCACCCCAAGCCCCCTGCCCCGCGCCGCGAGGTCCGAAAGGTAGAGCATTGGCGGCACCAACCCCGCGCCAGACAGCGCATAGGCGATGGTGATGCCATAAGCCGGCGGTGCGCCGCCTTCTGGGGCGGTTTCCGCTGCTGGCGGGCGCGGCCAATGCGGGCGCATGACTAACCAAAGCAGCAAGACCACGGTCGCAAGCCCAAGCCAGGCGAGCGCTACGCCGCCTTGCAGCAGGACCGGCACCAGAACGGCGCCAAGCGTAATGCCACCGCCGACACCAAACAGCACCATACCCCCGGCGCGGCCCCTACGCTCTGGCGGCGTCACCGCCTGCACGGAAGGCCCCGCCAAGCCCATCAACATGCCGCCCGAAATGCCCGCAAGGAAGCGCCAAAATCCAAGCCAGGCCAAGCCGCCATGCCAAGCGCAAGCGGCAAATGCCAATACCGCGAATACCATGCCAACATCCAGCGCACGCGGCACGGTAATGCGCCGCGCCACGGCGCGCGCCGCCCCAACCCCGATCAGATAACCAGTCAGGTTAAGCGCACCGAGCAGTCCTGCCTCTGCACCATCCACCCAGCCAGCCGCGACCATGGCGGGAAACAGCGGCACATAGGCAAAACGCGCAAGGCCGATCCCGGTGCAGGTAGCCGCCGTGCCGGAAAGCGCGGTGAGCGTCGCGGGTGTCACGCTGGCAAAGCAGGCCGCCGCTTGACCCACCCCGCCGCCTGTTCATAGGCCTGAGCGATGCGCAGCAGCATGGCTTCCCCATAACTCCGCCCGATCAATTGCAGTCCGAGCGGCAGACCGGAAGCACCAAAACCGCAAGGCAACGCCAGCCCCGGATGGCCAGTGGCGTTGAAGGGGCCGGTGATGGGGTGGGACCGGCGGAAGGGACCCTCATCCACATCCACCACGCGCGGCGCGGCAGTGGGATTGCCCGCGCACAGAATCGCGTCACAGCCGGCCAGAACGGCATCCACCTCAGCGGTGATAATGCGGCGCAGGCGCTGCGCCTGGACATATTCGCCGCCCGTGACGAAGGCGCCCATCATCAGGCGTTCGCGCGTGACACGGCCGTAATCCTGCGGGCGGGTGCGGAGCCATTCGCCATGAATGGCGAAACCTTCCGCAAGCAGGATGGTTTGAATGCAGGCATCCATGCGTTGCTTGCTGGGCAGCACCACGTCAACAATCGTTGCACCCAGCGCGCGCCATTTCTCAGCGGCGGCATCCACCGCGGCCATCATTTCCGCATCAACGCCCGCTTCAATATCGTAAGCGCGTGCGCGGCCAATCGTCAGCCCCGCAACGCCCTTGCGCAAATCAGCGCTGTAATCAGGCACCGCTTCACGCGCCGAGCCAGGATCACGCGGATCATACCCCGCCAGCACCTGCATCGCCAAAGCGCAATCTTCCACCGTGCGGGTCAGCGGCCCTGCATGATCCAGCGTGAAAGAAAGCGGCACCACACCGCTTCGGCTGATCACGCCATAGGTCGCTTTCATCCCAACCACGCCGCAGAAAGTAGCGGGCAGGCGGATGGACCCGCCCGTATCGCTCCCCATGGCAAGCCCGACCATGCCGGAAGCGACCGCAACCGCTGAACCGCTGCTGGACCCGCCCGCGAAATGCGCCGTGTTCCATGGGTTCTTCGCATTGGGAAAGGGCAGCACGTCTGTCGGCCCGCCGCGGGCGAATTCATGCGTCGAAAGCTTGCCGAGCAACACCATGCCGGCCGCTTCCAACTTGGCTGTGGTGGTGGCGTCTTCGCGCGCCACGTTGTCAATCAGCAGCTTGGAATGCGCCGTGGTGCGAATACCCGCCGCATCGTAAATATCCTTGAGCGCATAGGGGATCCCATGCAGCGGCCCGCGCTTTTTGCCGGCCTTGATCTCGGCTTCCGCCGTTGCCGCCGCTTGGCGCGCGCGATCAGCCGTGATGGTGATAAAGGCATTCAGCTTCGGATCAAGCGCGGCAATGCGCGCGAGCGCGGCTTCCGTCAGCGCCACAGGTGAAAGCGTACCGGCGGCAATGCCAGCCGAGGCTTCCGCGAGGGAGGGGACAGGCACGCTCATTTAGAGCCGCCCCGCCGCGTCATGACGCGGCGAACCGCCTCCAAAATTTTGTTTGATCGCATTTTCCGCGTCGCCAAGCGATTCCGCTTGGCTTGAAAATGCTCGGGGCCCCGCCGGCTGTGTCAGCGCAAAGGCCGGCTCAGTCGCCAAAGGCATGGGTTCATTCAGCAGCTTCCGCATCTCACACCAAGCGCGAAAGCCTTCCATCATCGCGGCACGACGTTCCGGCGGCACAACCACACCGGCGCGCGCCAGCGCCATATCGAATTCGGCTTCGGGATCGGGTTCAGGCATGGGGGTCTCTCCCAAGGCGGGCTTCATTGTGTCGAAGCGTCCCCTGCGCACCTGCAAGCGTCAAGCACGAAAAAGGGCGCCGGCTTGTGACCAGCGCCCCCTTAATTTGTCGCAGCTCACAACCTCAGGCGAGGTCGAAGCGATCCAGCATCATCACCTTGTTCCAGGCAGCCACGAAATCCTTCACGAATTTCGCCTGATTGTCGTCCTGCGCATAAACTTCGGACAGGGCGCGCAATTCGCTGTTGGAACCGAACACCAGGTCAACACGCGTCGCGGTCCATTTCACATTGCCAGACGCGCGGTCACGGCCTTCGAACATGTCAGCCGAGTCAGAGACCGGCTTCCACACGGTGGCCATGTCCAGCACGTTGACGAAGAAGTCATTCGTCAACACGCCCGGACGCTTGGTCAACACGCCATGCTGCGCCTGGCCGACATTGGCATTCAGCGCACGCATGCCGCCCACCAGAGCGGTCATTTCCGGCGCGGTCAGCGTCAGCAGCTGCGCCTTATCCACCAGTTGTTCTTCCGCCTTCACCGTATAGGCAAGCTTACGGTAATTGCGGAAACCATCGGCTTCCGGCTCAAGCACCGAGAAGCTTTCCGCATCGGTTTGCGCAGCACTCGCATCCGTGCGGCCCGGCGTGAAGGGCACTGTCACCGCATGGCCGGCAGCCTTGGCCGCCGCTTCCACCGCCGCGCAACCGCCCAACACAATCAGATCGGCAAGCGACACCTGCTTGCCACCAGCAGCGGAAGCGTTGAAGGCCTTCTGCACGCCTTCCAGCGCCGCAAGCACCTTCGCAAGCTGCCCCGGCTGATTGGCTTCCCAATCCTTCTGGGGTGCCAGGCGAATGCGCGCACCATTGGCGCCACCGCGACGGTCCGAACCACGATAGGTGGAAGCGGAAGCCCAAGCGGTTGCCACCAATTCGGAAACCGCCAAGCCAGTCGCCAGGATTTGCGCCTTCAGCGCTGCAATGTCAGCAGCGTCCACCAGCTTATGCGAAGCCGCCGGCACCGGGTCCTGCCAGATCAACTCTTCCTTCGGCACATCCGTGCCAAGGTAGCGCACCTTCGGCCCCATATCGCGATGCGTCAGCTTGAACCAAGCGCGCGCAAAGGCATCGGCGAATTGATCGGGGTTGGACAGGAAGCGGCGCGAAATCGGGCCATAGGCCGGATCGAGCTTCATCGCCATATCGGCCGTGGTCATGATTGGCGCGTGGCGCTTCTTGGGATCATGCGCATCCGGCACGGCATCAGCCAGCGCACCATTGGCGGGGATCCACTGATGCGCGCCAGCGGGGCTTTTCGTCAGCACCCAATCATGGTTCATCAGGTTCTCAAAATAGTTATTGTCCCAATTGGTTGGGTTGGTGGTCCAAGCACCTTCAATACCGCTGGTAATCGCATCGCCACCCATGCCGGTGCCGAAGCCGTTCTTCCAGCCAAAGCCCATCTGCTCAAGCGGCGCGGCTTCCGGTTCGGGGCCCACATGGCTATCGGGACCGGCGCCGTGGCACTTGCCGAAGGTATGGCCACCGGCCACCAGTGCGACGGTTTCTTCGTCATTCATCGCCATGCGGGCGAAGGTTTCACGAATATCGCGGCCAGAGGCGAGCGGGTCCGGCTGGGCATTCGGCCCTTGCGGGTTCACATAGATTAGGCCCATTTGCACGGCAGCGAGCGGGCTTTCGAGAATACGATCACCTGTGATACGCGCATCATCAAGCCAAATTTCTTCCGTACCCCAATAGATATCCTGTTCCGGTTCCCAGATATCCACGCGCCCACCGCCAAAGCCGAAAGGCTTCAGGCCCATGGACTCAATGGCGCAATTGCCGGCCAGAATGAACAAATCGGCCCAGGAAATCTTGTTGCCGTATTTCTGCTTCACCGGCCACAGCAGGCGGCGCGCCTTGTCGAGATTCGCGTTATCGGGCCAGGAGTTTTCCGGCGCGAAGCGATGCGCACCCGTGGAAGCGCCACCACGGCCATCGGCAGTGCGATAGGTGCCGGCAGCATGCCAGGCCATACGCACAAAGAAGGGCCCGTAATGGCCGTAATCCGCCGGCCACCAGGGCTGCGACACGGTCATCAGCGCGAAAATGTCATTCTTCAGCGCCTGCAGGTCGAGCTTCTTGAACGCCTCAGCATAGCTGAAGCCCGCATCCATCGGGTTGGATTTGGCGGATTGCTGGCTCAAGATGCGCAGATTCAGCTGATTGGGCCACCAATCATTATTGGCCCGGGTGCTGAACCGCGCTGCGGTTGGCTTGCCATGCATCACCGGGCATTTGCCCATGCTTTGGTTCGTGTCCATGTCTCTCTCCGCTACTGGCTATGATCGGGGGCGAAGCCCGCCCCGCTGATATGGCACCTGAGGCAGCCCTTCACAGACCCCTCTGGCACTCTGCCGGAGTGACTAAGCCAGCCCCGGCAAGCTGTCCAACTCATAATTTTGAAGTTTTTAATTCACCCGATGGATCATCCCTCAGCCCAGCGTCTGGCCGCCATCCACCACAATGGTCTGCCCCGTGATCCAACCCGCCAAGGGCGAGGCCAAGAACAGCGCCGCATTGGCGACTTCTTCCGGCGTGCCGTAGCGGCCGAAGGGGATGCTCGCCAGGATGCGCCCGTAAAGCGTGGGGTCGGTCGTTTTGCGTTCTTCCCACATGCCGCCCGGGAATTCGATCGAACCGGGTGCGATCGCATTCACGCGAATGCCATCCTTGGCTAGGCCCGCGGCCTGGGATGCCGTGTAATTGATCACCAGCGCCTTCACCGCCGCATAGGCCGGCGTGCGCACCGAAGGCCCAAGCCCGGAGATGGAGGTGGTATTCACAATGCACCCCTTGGCCGCGCGCAGAAAAGGCAGCGCAGCGCGGGAGGCACGGACCGTCGCCATCACATCCACATCCAAGCTTTTCTGCCAGCCTTCTTCCGTATCGGCCATGCCAAAGCCCGAGGCATTATTCACCAGCACATCCACGCCGCCGAGCGCAGCCGCCGCAGCCGCCACCCAGGCTTCGATTTGCGCCTGATTGGCAAGGTCTGCGGGCATTGCGTGGGCTTTGACGCCATGGGCAGCGATCTCGGCCCGCGTGGCTTCCAGCCCTGCGGCGCCGCGGGCGCAGATGGAAACCGAGGCCCCGCCAGCGGCAAAGCCCAATGCGATGGAACGCCCAACGCCGCGGCTGCCGCCCGCGACCAAAACCTTCTTGCAGGTGAAATCGAATGTCATGCTTTGTCTCCTGACGGGCCCCTTCGTTTACCATCATTAGTCCGGCAAGGCCTAACGCGCCAAAGCCGCCCGCAGCGAATCCAGCACATCATCCATGGCGCGCTGATAGGCAGGGCCATCCAGATAGCCATCCATCGCACCGGTGCGGTCCAGAAATGTTTTCCAGGCCGGTGCCTGCATGCCCTGGCGGAAGCGATCATGCAGGCTGGTGTAAACATTATCCGGCAAGCCGGCCGGCGCATTGAGCCCCTTCATGTTTTCGATCACCACATCAAAGCCCAATTCGCGCAAGGTCGGCACATCGGGATAGGCGGGAATGCGCGCAGCGGACGCAACCGCCAACGGGCGGATTTCACCCGCATTGGCAAGCCCCGCCATTTCTTCCGGGGCGAGTACCGCCAATTCAACCGTATTCGCCATCAGCGCCTGCAAGCTTGGCGCGCCACCCGTGAAGGGTACGTGCAGCAATTCGATATTCGCGGCACGCGACAGCAACACAAACACCGCATGATAAATCGAACCCTGGCCGGATGAGGCATGCGGAATGGCACCTGGTGCGCGCTTCGCTGCTTCAATCACGCTTTGCAAATCAGCAAAGCGCCCGCCGCGGCGCGCCACAATCAGCAGCGGCTGGCGCGTGATGCGAATAATGGCGCGGAAGGATTTTTTGGGATCGTAGGGAAGCTCCCGAAAGGCCGGCAGGGCGATGCTCTCACTCCCGCCGCCGACCAGCAGATTGAGCCCATCCGGCGCCATGCCCGCCACTTGCTGCGCGGCAATCGCCCCGCCCGCGCCGGGGCGGTTCATCACCACAATCGGGGTTGGGAAAAAGCGCGAAGAAGCCTCGGCAATCGCACGCGCCGCTAAATCCGCGCCGCCACCTGGCGCGAAGCCGACAATCAATTGAATGGGCCGCGATGGTTCCCAAGCGCGCGCTGGCGCGGCGCTGCCCAAAACGGCCAAGCCTGCCGTGCCAGTGATGATGTGTCTGCGAGATAGCATGTTGGTCTTCCCCCGTCTTGTGAGCTTGCGTTAACCATACCTCTTCGGCAAGGTTGGTGTCATGCTTGGGTCACAGACATCCAAACCGAGTTGGTGGGCCATACTTCTTGGCCGGTCGCCACCCATGCCACCCATACCGCCCGGCGGTTGGACGCGGGAAAGTGTTCGCGACTATTGGCGGCAGAGAATTGTGACCTCACCGCAGGATGCGCCGCTGTCGCATGCAGTGTTGTCACAATTTTTGAAAACCCGGAATACCTTCTTGATTTGGCTCGTGGGGATAAGAAGTGAGGCTGTCCAGAATGAGCCCCCAGGCCCTGATGCGTGCTTCGAGCAGCGTATTAAACTTCTACCCTCCCTAGCCGCCGTCCTGGTTTTTTTTCTGGCTTGGCTGGTTTTTGCCAATTTTCCTTCTGTTCTTGGCATCTACCCAACAATGATTCTTCCCGACGATTTGCTATGTCTTCGAAATAGACCTCATATCCTTCCATGGCATACCTATCGCTGCGATTCGCTGATTGCAGCAACGGATTTAGCGCTTGTTTTTTCGCTGCTCGTATCCGGTTTAGTGCTTGCCATTTTTTTTCGGCAAGGCGGCATGGTTTTGCTAATGGATGGTCAGCGGACAAAAAAGGTTATTCAGTTTGTCCATAACGGGTACCTCTTATTTTTGCTCATTTTCCTGCTCGTTTTGATCGTGGTAACTCTTTTCATTTTGAAGAATCATCTCCTAGTCCTGAAGGTGTTTATTCCTGCTTCGAATAATATCTTACTTTTGGGCTTGCCCAGCTTTTTCGCTGTGGTTCTTTTTTACCTTTGGCATTTTATCAAGGCTGAGTATGTCTCCATTTTTTTTCGCATAACCGGCCGCTTTCCGTCATGGTTGGAGGATCTTTCGCCATGAAATGTACGCAGCCACTACACCTGCGCGTGCCAGCCACATCCACGCAACGCGCCTTCCATGTGTGACGGCGGCGGCGCCTCCGCCTGCAAGGGCGGCTCAAGCGGCAAAGCAATGGCGCGCGCCAGCAAATGCAAGCCGCCCGCCCCTCCCGCGCCGTAAAGCGCATCACCCAAAATCGGCCAACCCATCGCCGCGCAATGCACGCGCAATTGATGTGTCCGCCCGGTCTCCGGCGCCAATTCCAGCCAGGCCATGCCAGCACCGCGCCCCAGGCAGCGCCAGCTTGTGAGCGATGCCAGCCCATCCGCGTGCGCTTCCATCCGCCAGCCCTGCGCACGAGAGCTGATCTTGCGGATGGGCAAGGCGATCTCCCCCGCATCCTCAGCCGGGCCGCCTTGCACCACCGCCCAATAGGTCTTCGCCGCCAGCCCCTTGGCGAAAATCCCGCCAAGCGCCGCCAAGGCCGGTTTTGTCCGCCCCAGCACCAGGCAGCCCGCCGTATCCTGATCCAACCGATGCGCCGGCTGCGGCAAATGCCGCCTTCCCATTTGCAAAGCGGGCAGCCAATCTTCTACTGAGGCACTGGCGCGCGGCCCGCGATGTGTCGCAAGCCCCGCCGGCTTGTTCAGCACCAGCGCATCATCGCGCAGCAGCAGGATGCGGGACGTGATCTCAGATGGCACTTGGCCAAGACGGTCCTGCCGTGACAGGCTATGGCCCATCATGGCCGCACCCCTTCCCCCGCCGCGTGTTGTCTGCCTTGGCAATGTCGTCGCCGATCATGTGTTTCGCGTGGAGGATATACCCCAACCGCCCGCGAAAATCGCCGCCCGATCCTATGCGCTGAATGCCGGCGGCATGGCGGCCAATGCGGCGATTGCCGTCACGCGCCTTGGCGGCCGTGCGGATTTCTGGGGCCGTGTGGGCGATGATTTGAACGCGCCCTTGCTGGCCGCCGCCCTGGAAGCGGATGGCGTCAATACTGCGGGCCTCCGGCGCATGGCGGGCGGGCGGAGCCCCGTTTCCGCCGTGCTGGTGGACCGCCATGGCGAACGCACCATCATCGGCTTTCGCGGCGCTGATCTTGGCATAGACCCGGCCTGGCTCCCCTTGGAAACCCTTGCTGGCGCCGGCGCGCTTTGTTGCGATCCGCGCTGGCCCGAAGGTGTCGCCGCAGCAGCGGCCGAGGCGCGGCGGCTTGGCGTGCCCATAGTCCTGGATGGCGAGAAAAGCGAAACGCGCATTCTAGTGGATTTGGTGCCGCGCGTGGATCACGCGATTTTCTCTGTCACCGGCTTGCAGAATTTCGCGCCTGGTTGCGCGCCGGAAGAAGGGCTGCGCCGTGCCTTGGCCTCCGGCCCCGTGAAGCTCGCCGCCGTGACGCGGGGGGAGAAAGGCACGCTTTGGCTGGCGCCGGACATGGCAGCGCCGCAGGAAATCCCCGCCTTCCCGGTAGAGGCCACTAATACCACCGGCGCCGGCGATGTGTTCCACGGCGCCTATGCTTTGGCGATTGCGGAGGGCATGGGGATTCAAGCCGCGCTGCGTTTTGCGTCAGCGGCCGGGGCGCTCCGCGCACGCGATGGCACCACACCTTATCGCCCGATGGTGGAAGCCATGCTGGCCGGCGAGTGACACACGGCCTTCATCCCGAGCCCAAGCATCCTATTGGGCTTTCCCTGCAACACTTCGCTTTCATAGTGAACTGGCGCGGGAATTGCTCCACCATTCCCCCATGAACAGACGCAGCCTCCTCGATTGAACCAAGCTGAGGCTTTGCCGCGGGCAAGGCAGTCTGGCCCTCAGGCGAAATCCCCGTATAAGGCGCCTGCCCCTTTCAGAAACGCAGAGCCTTCATGATTCGTCTCGATAACATCAGCAAGCAAAACGGTCGGCAGATCCTTTTCATTGAGGCGTCTGCCGCGCTGCAAAGGGGCGAGAAAATTGGGTTGGTCGGCCCAAATGGCGCCGGCAAGACGACGCTGTTCCGCATGATGACGCAGCAAGAACAGCCCGATGAGGGGTTGGTGATTGCCGAAAAGGGCCTCAGCATTGGTTTCTTCAGCCAGGATGTTGGGGAAATGTCCGGCCGCAGCGCGGTGGCCGAGGTGATGGATGGCGCTGGCGCCATCAGCGAAGTGGCAGCCGAATTGAAGGCGCTGGAAATCGCGCTGGGTGATCCGGATCAGGCCGATCAGATGGATCAACTGATCGAACGCTTTGGTGAGGTGCAAGCGCGCTTTGAGGAATTGGGCGGCTATGCGCTGGAAGGTCGCGCGCGTGAAGTTCTGGCGGGCTTGAGTTTCAGCCAGGACATGATGGAAGGCGATGTTGGCGCCTTGTCTGGCGGTTGGAAAATGCGCGTGGCCTTGGCCCGCATTTTATTGATGGCCCCTGATGTCATGCTTTTGGACGAACCCAGCAACCACCTTGATTTGGAAAGCCTTATTTGGCTGGAAAATTTTCTGCTGGCCTATGATGGCGCGCTGCTGATGACATCCCATGATCGGGAATTCATGAACCGTATCGTCAATAGGATCATTGAAATTGATGCGGGTTCACTCACCACCTATGCGGGCAATTATGAGTTTTATGAACAGCAACGCGCTTTGAATGAAAAGCAGCAGCAGGCGCAATTCGAACGTCAGCAAGCCATGCTGGCCAAGGAGATAAAATTTATTGAACGGTTCAAGGCCCGAGCTTCTCACGCGGCGCAGGTGCAAAGCCGGGTCAAGAAACTGGAGAAGATCGACCGAGTGGAACCACCGAAGCGCCGCCAAACCATCCTGTTCGAATTTCCACCCGCGCCACGTTCTGGTGATGATGTCGTCAATCTAAAAAACATTCACAAGAAATACGGCGATCGCGTGATTTATCGCGGCTTAGATTTCCTGATCCGGCGCAAGGAACGCTGCTGTGTCATGGGCATTAATGGCGCAGGCAAATCAACCTTGCTGAAGCTGGTGACCGGCTTCACACAGCCCGATGATGGCACAGTCTCGGTAGGTGGTAGTGTAAAATTGGGCTATTTCGCGCAGCATGCCATGGAAACATTGGATGCTGAACGCAGCATTTTTGAGACCATGGAAGATACCTTTCCACGCGCTGGCCAGGGTTCCTTGCGCGCCTTGGCCGGGTGTTTCGGCTTTTCCGGCGATGAGGTGGAAAAGAAATGCCGCGTGCTATCCGGTGGGGAAAAAGCTAGGCTAGTCATGGCGTTGATGCTGTATGACCCGCCCAATTTCCTGGTGCTTGATGAACCAACCAATCACCTTGATATGGCCACCAAGGAAATGCTGATCAGCGCCTTGGCCGCTTATGAAGGCACGATGCTTTTTGTTTCGCATGACCGGCATTTTCTGGCGGCACTTTCCAACCGCGTCTTGGAATTGACGCCAGAAGGTATCCATGATTTCGCTGGTGGCTACACGGAATATGTGGCGCGAACAGGCCAGGAAGCCCCTGGCCTGCGCAGCTGAAAGCCGTTCACGCGAACAAGACGTGGCTTATTCCACCCTGATCTTGCCGGCGCGCGCAATCGCGCCGAATTCCTCACGCTCTGCCCGAATGAAAGTCAGCATCTCGGCAGGCGTTGTGAAGCGCGGCGCAGCGCCAAGATCACGGATACGCGTTGCAATAGCCTCGTCACGCAGGGCCTGATTGATCACGCCATTCAGCTTTTGAATGATGTCGTCCGGCGTGCCCTTGGGCGCCATGAAGGCATACCAGGCCACCCATTCGCGCTGATCAAGCCCAAGTTCCATCATGGTTGGCACGCCAGGCAGCCGGTCCGATCTTTCGCGGCCCGTCATGGCCAAAGCACGCAGCCGGCCACCCGCGATATGCCCACCACTGGCACCAAGGCTATCCACCGTGATCGGTACCTCATTGGCAATCACCGCCGTCAAGGATTGCACAGTGCTGCGATAGGGCACGCCCGGCATATCAATTTGGTGGCGCAGCCTGGCTTCTTCAGCGACCAGATGCGGTATGCTTCCCGATGATGGATTGCCATAGCGCCAAACACCCGGCTCTGCCCGCGCGCGCGCGATGAATTCCGGCATGGTGCGGAAAGGCTGTGACGGGTTCACCAACCAAACAAGCGGCGAGGTGACGGCGACAGAAATGGAAGCGAATTCTTCCACCGGATCGAAAGGCATATTGGGATAGATGCTGCTGCCGATTGAAATCGCACCGATATGGGCGAACATGAACGTGTTTCCATCGGGCCGGCTGCGCTGCAGATCCTGCATGCCGATAATGCCATTGGCCCCTGGCTTGTTTTCCACCACCACGGGCTGGCCGAGCAATTCGCCAAGGCGGGGAGCGAGGATGCGCGCATAAACCTCATACCCGCCGGCGGCGCTGGGTACGATCAGGCGCAGCGGGCGGTTCGGCCAGTCTCGGCTTTGGGCGAGTACGGGCGGTGCTGCTAGAAGGCCGAGTGCGGCGCGGCGTGTGATGCGCATGATCGTCTACTCCCTCAAAAACCACGTCACGGGCCTGCTGCCCATGCGTTTTTATGACAAAGGATATTCACCCTTCGCCGCGGACAGCAAGCGTGGAATGGCCACACTGCTTCATGACGGCGAAAGCCCTGCAAGCCTTGCTGCGCGTCGTGCATTGGCCAATTCATCACTCAAAAAACGGGCAAAGCCATCTGGTGTGCGTTGGCCTGGGCTCGACAAAATGGCACCTACTTCGTTGATGCGTGATTGTGTCGCGGCTTCATCCAGCACCGCCGCCAATGCGGCATGGAGCTTGGCAATGATCTCCGCCGGCGTCGCGGCTGGGGCCAAGACGCCGCCATAACTGCCGGCAGTGAAGTTGGGCAGACCCGCTTCGATGAAGGTCTGCACACCCGGCAAACGCGGGGATCTTGCCTGTGTTGCAATGGCGACAATGGGCGCCTTGCCATCCTGATGCAGCGGCAGGGCAGAGGGTAATTCCACCATCCCCGCATCAACCGTGCCGCTGATCAAATCCGCAACCATGGCGCTGCCACCACGATAGGGCACATGGGTCGCGCGCACATTTGCCCCGGCCATCAATAATTCTAAGGCAAGATGTGCGGCGCTACCACTGCCAGGTGTCGCAACAGTCAAGGCGCCATCACGTTGGCGCATCAGCGCAATCAATTCCGTCAAGCTGCGCGCCGGCAAGCGTGCTGTGACTTGGCAGATCATGGGCAAGATACCCACCAGGCCAATGGCGCGGAAATCGCGCTCCACATCGTAGGGAATATTTGCTTGTAGCACAGGATTGGCCGTGAGCGGCCCGCCCGCGCCGAACAGCAGCGTATATCCATCGGCTGGCGCACGCGCCACCAATTCCGCCCCAAGGCTACCACCGGCGCCGGCGCGGTTTTCAATAACGATTGGCCTGCCCAAGCGTTCCGCCATGGGGCCTGCAACCAGGCGGGCCAGGATATCCGTATTTCCGCCAGCAGCGAAGGGCACGATCATGCGTATGGGTCGGTCTGGATAGGCCATGGCGCTGCGGATGATGGAAGCCGCAGCCAGCGGCGCCGCCGCGCCCAATAGTAGGCGACGTGAAATCATGTGCGTATCCTCCAATACCGCGTCTATGCGCGCTGGATGTTAGGCTCGCATTGTCGCGCAGGAAGGGCAAGCATGGCTTGCGGTAATGGCATCTCTGCCGCAGCATCGGCGCTTGAGCGATAGGAGAGTGACCGATGGAACAGCGACCACTTGGCAAGACCGGCCTCAGTGTTTCCGTTTTGGGTTATGGTTGTGGCGCCATCGGCGGCTTGATGGTGAAAGGCACCGCGGCCGAACAGGACCGCGCCATTGGCCGTGCCATTGACCAAGGCATCACGTATTTCGATACAGCATCCGCATACGGTGATGGCGTATCCGAAAGCAATCTGGGCCGCGCGCTGAAAGCACTTGGCGCACAGGTGATCATCGGCACCAAGGTGCGCATCCGCGGGCCGCAACGCGCGGATATTGCCGGCACCATCGCGCAATCCATTGATGCCAGCCTGGCCCGGCTTGGCCGCGATAGCGTGGATATCTTTCACCTGCACGAACCCATCACCCAAGCAGGCGCTGCGCCGGATTTTACCGCCGAACAGGTCTTGCAGGAGGCCGTACCGGCACTCCACAAACTGCGCGACCAGGGCAAGATTCGTTTCTATGGCATTACAGGGCTTGGTGACGCGCCCATGCTGCGCCGTGTTTTGGATGAAGGCGGCTTCGCCACGGCGCAAATGCCCTACAACATCCTCAATCCCAGCGCTGTCACGCCCTTGCCCCCAGTATCGCCGATGCCGGATCTGGGTGGGGTCATTCATCACGCTGGTATGGCCGGTATTGGCGTTATGGCCATCCGCATCCTCGCCGGTGGTGCCCTGAGTGGTTCAGAAGATCGCAGCCCCCTTGGCGTGCCGAAAGTCGAACCCATTGCCTCTGGCGCCAGTTATGCGGCGGATGTGCAGGCGGCGCGGCGCCTGCTGCCGCTGATCCAGGCTGGCTACGCAAAGGATCTTATTGAATTGGCGCTGCGCTTTTCCGCCATGCCGCGCGAGATCAGCACGGTATTGGTCGGCACGGCCAGTATCGCGGAACTGGACCATGCTGTGGCCGCGATTAATCAAGGGCCGCTCCCGGCCGAGGCAATTGCCATGATCCACCAGCTACAGCATGGCTGAAGCGCGAGAGGGGTTTATGTCCCTTTTGATTGTCCCGCAGCGCGACATTCAGCGGCGCTTGGGCGCTTCAGGCCCATGATGTCGCGCAAAGTGCTGCCGGGATATTCCTTCTGGAACACGCCACGGCGCTGTAATTCAGGCACCACCAGGCGCACGAAATCCTCATAGGCGCCGGGGATATGTGTGGCGGCCATGACAAAGCCATCGCAGGCGCCGCCATGGAACCATTCTTCCATCTGATCCGCGACCTGCTTTGGCGTGCCGACAAAGGCGTGATGTTCATGCACGGTGCCGCGGCCCGATACTTCCACAAAGTCCCTCACGCTTGGGTTCTTCTTGCCAGACAGCATGATCACGCGATCACGGAAACCATGCCAGGAAAGCCCCGACAATTCGTCATCTGTCAGCGGTTCATCATAGGGCTTGCTGCCCAAATCCCAATTCAGCACTTCTGACAGCAGCGTCAGCCCATCAATGGGCCGAGCGGTCGCTTCAATCACTGCCTTTTTCTCGGCAGCCATATCGGCGCTTTCGGCAGGAATGGCGTAGCAGGCGGGCAGGATTTTCACACTGTCCGGATCACGCCCTTCGGCGGCAACGGCGGCGCGGAATTCGCGATATTGCTTCTTGCCATTTTCCAGATTGGGATAGATCACGAAAACAGCCTCACCCCAACGCGCGGCAAAGCTGCGGCCTCGGCCGCTTTGGCCAGCCTGCAACAAAACGGGATGGCCTTGCGGTGAACGCGGCACGGTAAAGGGGCCGCGCGATTTGAAATACTTCCCCTGATGATCCAGCCGCCGCACGCCATCTGGCTTGGCGAAGGCGCCTGATTCCTTATCAACGATCAGCGCATCATCATCCCATGCACCCCAATGGCCCATCACCACTTCCATGAATTCATCCGCGCGATCGTAACGCAGATCATGTTCAAGGTGTTCGCTATGGCCGAAATTCAGCGCCTCACTATTGTTCAGTGAGGTCACGATATTCCAGGCCACGCGCCCATGCGTCATGAGATCCGCGGTCGCGAAAAGGCGCGCGACGTGATAGGGCTCGTAGTAGGTGGTTGAATAGGTCGCCCCAAGTCCTATGCGCTTGGTGGCAGCGGCCATCATCATCACAATGGTCAAAGGATCAAGCTTCACTGCGCGCACGCCATGCGCCACAGTATTGCGAAAATCATTGGCATAAATATCGGGCATCGCCAGACGATCATCGAAGAAGGCCATGTGGAATTTTCCATCTTCCAGAATGCGCGCGATGCGTTGGTAGTAATCCGGCGTCAAAAAATCGCTCATTGAAGCAGGATGGCGCCAGGAACCGGGCAGGTTGGAACAATTCTGCGCCTGCAAGAAGGCAACCATGGTCATTTGGCGATTGGCGCTTGTCATTGGAAGAACCCCTTTGGATCAGACAGGAATATCAACATCAAGCAGCGGCGCATGCTGCTGGCAGCCATAGACATCGGTATCGCCAATGCCCCCCGCCGGCACCAGGCGCGGAAAGGTCGCTTTGATCGCCATGGCGGCATCATAGGGTGTGAGCAGCACATCTTCCGCCGCCACATCATAAAGCCGCGCAAACAAGGCTTCGGTGATCACGCCGGAAGCGCGCACTTTCTGATACAGCGTGGGATCATCGAACACGATATCAATGGTCAGATCGAAAGGCCCCGCATTCTTGCTTTTGCAGATTCGCGCCAATTCACGGATGCTTGGCATGGTCGCCCTCAGATTTCTTCATAGGTGATCGGAAAAATCTCGCACGGATCATCCAGTTCCAGCACGTGATGGATGCTGAAGCGATAAACCGGACCCACCGGGATATCGGAAGGCGAGAAAGGAAAGGCCATATTCCCTTCGCGGCAGAGCCGGCCCGGGAAATCCGTATGCAGCATATTGGTGCGCGCAATCCCCAAAACAGCTGCGGCGATTTCAGGTGTTTCAGCGATGACTTCAATGACGAAGCCAACCTCATGGCCTGCAACCTGCTGCACGGGTTCGCGTGCGCCCATCACGCCATCCAGACCATAAGTGCGAATGATCAGCGCATAGCTTTCGGGCGTCACACCAAAAGCCGCCGCCTTTTCGCGCACAATGCCGCGCACTTCTTCCAAGAATAAAGGCAGGCGCGCAATCAGCAGCGGGTCGCGCGTGCCGCAAATGGAAATGCAGCGGTGGCCTGCAAATTCCACGCCTTCCAGCTTGACCGTGTATTGCGAAGCCGGCGTCCAGCGCATGCGGCTGATGCGCACCGCGCGATCACTCAAAGCATCAAAGCGACAATCCGATGTATCCAGCATGCCGCCTGGTTCAATGTGATGAATGGGGCTGCTGTTTTCATGCAGTGAATGATTGGCGATGGAAAGCGGCGTGCAGCGGCGGATGGGATTCATCGCCTCACACTCCACGCCATCTTCACGCACCGTCACCAACAGGCAATCATGGCCCTTCGGGATGGAAGGTGTCGCGCCGCATTCCAGCATTTTGCCGGCATACCAAGCGGGGGCGGGCGGCAATTGCGCGCGAATGGCGGCGGCGGCCCAAGGCGCGGGATCACTCGCGCGGCCCGCCAAAATCACCTGCGCGCCATTATCCAAAGCTTCCATGAAAGGTTCCGGCCCCATCATGGCGACAACACGGCTGGCACGGCCCAAGGTTTCGCTGGAAAGCGCTGGTAGATTACCAAGCGGGCGGATGCGCCCTGCCGCCAGGCGGCGCTGCAATTCTGCGCGCGGCGGTTCGGCTTCAATCAGCGCCAGGCGGAAATGCAAGCCTTCTTCAGCCGCGATTTCGCGCACCAGCCGCGCAGTGAGTTCCAAATGCGGCGCGCCACCCGCACCACCTGAGGTACCGATCATCAGCGGAATCCGCGCAGCAATCGCCGCGCGCAGCATTAGGCGCAAATCACGCCGGATCGCCATGATGGAACAAAACGGCACGCCGGCACCAAGGTAATGCGGGCCGGGATCAACGCTGCCGCCATCAACGCCAATCACATGCGGCGCGCGCGCCATGCCGGCCTGAAGGCTCGCTTCCGGGAAGCCGTAACCCAGAATCGCACTGGTGGAGAGAAGGCGAATTTCCTTCATGCCGTTCCGTACCCCTTGCTGGCGCATAAGCCACGCTTTGGAGCAAGGCTGCCATGAAGAAAGCCGCGCGTATAGCGCCGCCCTGGCGTGTTACAGCAGCACCATATCGTCGCGGTGGATGATTTCATCCCGCCCGCGCCAGCCAAGGATTTCTTCCAAGGCTTCACTACGATGCCCGGCGATTAGCCGCGCCGCTTCGGCATCATAAGCGCTAAGCCCGCGCGCCACTTCAACGCCCTCAGCATCGCGCACGCTTACGGGATCGCCACGCGAAAACTCGCCTTCCACAGCGCGCACACCCGCGGGCAGCAGCGATGAACCGCGCTTGAGCGCACGCGCCGCACCCGCATCCACCACCAGCACACCAAGCGGGGCAAGGCTGCCCGCGATCCAGCGCTTGCGCGCGCTGCGGCCTTCCGGCAGCGGCAGAAACCAGGTGCAGCGCGCGCCTTCTTCCAGTGCCCGCAGCGGATGGTCGCGCTGGCCAAGCGCAATCGCCATGGCGGTACCGGCACCGGTTGCAATGCGCGCCGCAATCAGCTTGGTGCGCATCCCGCCCGAGGAATAGCCAGGCGGCGGTTCGCCACCCATCGCCATGATCTCCTCCGTCAAGCGTTCTACCACGGGCAAATGCTGCGCGTTCGGGTCCTTGCGCGGATCGGCGGTGTAAAGCCCATCAATGTCGGACAGCAGCAGCAGCGCATCAGCTTGGATCATCTCGGCCACACGGGCCGCCAAGCGATCATTGTCGCCGAAACGAATTTCAGCCGTTGCCACCGTGTCATTTTCATTGATCACCGGCACGCAGCCAAGGTTCAGCAGCGTGGCAAGCGTGGCGCGCGCATTCAGATAGCGCCGGCGATCTTCCGAATCTTCCAGCGTCAACAGCAATTGCGCGGCATTCAACCCATGCGCCGCCAGTGCTTCCTGCCAAGCGCCAGCGAGCCGAATCTGCCCCACCGCCGCCGCTGCCTGTTTTTCTTCCAGCCGAAGCCGCCGCCGTGTCAGGCCAAGCGCCTTCCGCGCCAATGCGATGGCGCCGGAAGACACCACCACCACTTCAGCGCCGCGCGCCCGCAATGCCGCGATATCCGCAGCGACCGAGGCAAGCCACGCAGCACGCGGCGCGGCGGTGGCATCATCCACCACCAGCGCAGAGCCGATCTTCACGACAATGCGCTTGGCATCCTTGAAGCAGGGCTGGGCCGGATTGATCATGGAATGGCGCTTACCACGCGAAAGCCCAGCCTGTCAGCGCGCCGCCGCGATCATGTCAGCAAGCGCGCGGAGCAATTCAGGCACGCCCTCACCACTCGCGCCGCTGATCAGCATGATGGGCTTGCCCGCCGCGCGGGCAAGCGCCTTGACGCGTGCTGTGCGTGCCTGTGGCGTCATGGCATCGGCCTTGTTGAGTGCCACCAATTCCGGGCGATCTTCCAGCCCATGGCCATATTCGGCCAATTCGCGGCGAATGGTGCGATAGGCACTGGCAGGATCAGCCGCCGAGCCATCCACCAAATGCAGCAGCACCTTGCAGCGTTCCACATGGCCCAGGAAGCGCGTGCCAAGTCCCGCCCCTTCCGCCGCCCCTTCAATGAGCCCAGGCAGGTCGGCGAGTACAAATTCTTCGGTCGCGTTCAGGCGCACCACGCCAAGCTGCGGGTGGAGCGTGGTGAAGGGATAATCCGCGATTTTTGGCCGCGCGGCAGAAACCGCAGCCAGGAAGGTGGATTTTCCGGCATTGGGCAGGCCCACCAGCCCGGCATCAGCAATCAGCTTCAGCCGCAGCCAAAGCCAGCGTTCTTCCCCTGGCCAGCCCTTATCGGCGCGGCGCGGCGCGCGATTTGTCGAGGTTTTGTAATTCGCATTGCCAAAGCCACCATCGCCGCCGCGCGCCAGCACCACGCGTTTGCCGAGCTTATCCAGATCAGCGATCATGGTTTCGCGGTCATCTGCAAAAATCTGCGTGCCCACCGGCAATTTCAGCACCACTTCGTCGCTGGCCGCACCAGTACGGTCAGACCCCGCACCATTGCCGCCCTTGCGCGCCTTGAAATGCTGGGCGTAGCGGAAATCAATCAGCGTATTCAGGCCAGCCACGGCTTCGGCGATAACATTGCCGCCCCTACCGCCATTGCCGCCATCTGGGCCGCCAAATTCGATGAATTTCTCACGCCGAAACGCGATGACGCCATCTCCGCCATCGCCGGCCTTTACCCAGATTTTCGCCTCATCAAGGAACTTCATGGGTCAATCCGCGGGGCATCACGACCCCAAAAACAAAACGAGGGCCCCAAGGGACCCTCGCTTTCAGGGATAGGTTGAAAGTTAGGGTTATTCCGCCGCCAGCGGCAGCGGTTGCACGTTCACATGCACGCGGTCTTCACCCTTGCGTTCAAACACCACGCGGCCATCAACGGCGGCATGCAGGCTGTGCTGACGGCCGGCATAGACATTCGCGCCCGGGATCATCTTCGTGCCGCGCTGGGTCACGATGATGGAGCCGGCATTCAC
>JBBAUC010000012.1:0-27117 GCA_040398485.1 Roseomonas sp.
TTCTTGCGCCTAGCCTGACGGCGCAGCAGCACTTTTTGAATTTGCACCTGTTGCTGGACCGTAACTACGCCATCGGGCTTTTGCTGGTGTTCATCTACGGCATGGTGAATTTCACGCCGATCGTGCTGCTGCCATCCTTGCTCCAGCAATATGCCGGCTATCCGGATAGCGTGATCGGGGAAATCGTCGGCTTTCGCGGCATTGGCGGCACCATCGGCTTTGCGCTGACCTTCGTGATCGGCCGCTGGGACCCGCGGATTGGCATGGCGATAGGCTTCGCCGCCATGGTGGCCGCCGGGCTTTGGCTCATGCATTTTGATTTGAATGTCAGCGAAGAAGCCCTGTTGTGGAACGCCGTGCTGCAAGGCATCTCGGTTGGCATCATCTGGGTGCCGCTGACGGTGCTGACCTTCAAGACCCTGGATCGGGAGCATTTGCCCGAAGCCATGGCGATGTTCCATCTGCTGCGCAATATCGGGTCAAGCCTGTTCATTTCACTGAGTGTGGCTGAGATTATTCGCTCGGGCGCCATGAATTACAGCCGCATGACGGAAATGATCTCGCCCTATAATCGCACGCTGCAATTGCCAGGGTCCATGGGTGGGTTTGGCATGGAAACCGTGCCGGAATTGGCGAAGCTGAGCGGGGAAATCACGCGCCAGGCGGCGATGATTGGCTATGTGAATGGTTTTGGGCTGTTCACTGCGGCATCGGCGGTGGCGATTGTGCTGGTGGCGTTTTCGGGTGGGCGTGGGAAGGGTGCGTGATGGGATTCAGGCGCCGATACTTGACAAATTTTGTAAATTCTCTTATTGAAACGATCGAAGCAGCCGATTTGGTTGCTCCAGCTCGGGGGCGCTCATGCTCTTTCGCCATGCCAATAAGCAAGAGTTAGACGATAAAGTATTTTTGAGACATTGGTCTTCATGATTTGCCGGCCCCGATTCACGGGGTAAGCTTTCATCTAAAGATGCAGTGCCCCGTTTGAATAGAAAGGTGGTCTTCGAAAATCTTGTGGCCGCCGGCTGCGGTCACGGATTGGATGCCCCATGTAGAAGCATCGTGATGAAACAGTATAAGAATACCATGCAAGCATCATTGATGTTTCTTGATGATAATAAAGCCATTCTAAAACCGGTTCTTACGATCAATCCCGTGAATGGACGTCGCGTCAACGGGGTGCGCCTTACGGATTACGGATTACAACTTCTGCACGAAGTCGCATAATTGTTGTACCTTGCAAAAAGACATTGATATCTGTTTATTAATGATCTAGAAAAAGAACCATGATTGATATCCAGGTACAGAACCCATTAACAGGCCTTTGGACGACAGTATAAACTATTGGTCAGGATTCATCTGTCGGATTGCATATGCAAGCAATGTCCATCTCTTATAAGGTGTGGAAGATGCGAGCTATCAATGAAACTGGAGCTGTTGTTGACTTCATGGTGGGTTAATAGCGAGCCCAGCTGGTGGATTTGGTACACACATCAGACTTAAAATCTGTTTCTCTCAAGGTGTACACCTATGATATTCCCTTGACAGTGACCGCATTCGAAGCAGGCCTCAGGCGGCTTTGAGTTTGGCAGTTTTTGTCTGGCTGGTCACCTCCGTGTTGCTGGTTTTTGGCATGCCCTCGGTGAATGCGCGGATGGGTGTGCGCCCATTCATGCCGCGCCCCTGATGGGGCCGCTTGGTGTTATAGCCCTCAAGGTGTTCATCGAGCACTGCCTGCATCTCCTCAATGGTCTCGAACCAGGTGCGCCGTCCCTCGACCCGGAAATGCTCGTCAAGCAGGGTGCGATGGAAGCGTTCAAGGATGCCGTTGGATTGCGGGCGCCTCACGCGGGTGGTGCGATGGGCAATGTCCTCAAGTTGCAGGAATAATTCATAAGGATGCTGATCGGGCCTGCCGCAGAACTCCCGCCCATTGTCGGAGAGTACGGTCTCGATCTTCACCTCGTTCGCCTCGAAGGTTGGCAGGACATCACTATTCATCAGGTGCACTGCGGTGACCGGCAGCTTCGATGGGTAAAGCCTGGCCCAAGCGTAGCGGGAATGGCAGTCAATCGCGGTCTGCAGAAAGATCTTCCCAACACCCTTCAACGTACCGACAAAGAAGGTATCCACGGCGACAAGCGCGCCAGTATGGGGGGCTTCGATGTGGCGTTCGCGGAATTCCGGGCTGAAGCGTTCCAGCACGCGGGTTTGTTCCTCGGTCAGCTTGATGGTCCGCTCAGCGGTTGCCTTTTCCAACCGCAGCAGCCTTTCGTGTTTGGTCAATAGGTTATGGCGCATCCAGACGCCGCGCACGCCGCCTGAGGAGACCTGCAGGCCCTTCAACCGCAGCTCCTGCTCGACACGCGTGGCGCCGTGGCAGGGATGGGCAAGGGCGTGGTCGAGGATCGCGGCCTCAATCTCGGCCGGAACGCGGTTCGGGTGAGGCCCCTTGGCGCCGGGGAGCCGGTCGATCAGGCCGTCCGCGCCGTAGGTCTGGAAGTTCCGACGGATTTCATAGAATTGCTGCCGGGAATAGCCGATCAGCTTGCAGGCGCGGCTGACATTCGACAATTCGGCGGCGAGTTCGAGCAACGACAGCTTGCGTCGTGCTACCTTGTCTTTCGTGGTGATCATCGTGGTCTTTCGTGTTTGAGGGTTGTGTCGCAACGCCATCAAACCCGCTTCCACGCGGTCCGGCCACCGCGAACCGGGCGCGCAGACTCTTACGGTCCGCGCCCGGTTCCGCCGGTGGCCTATGTCAGGTGATTACCCTAGGGGGACACCACTAAAAACGGGGGGTTTACCATGACATTCGCGTGGACATCGAATTGCGCGGCCAGTACAGCCGCAATCGCCACCTTCGCCTTGAAGGCCGCGCTGTGGTTCCGGCGGGGTCGTCTGATCATGGTATCTCCTGTTCACGGCATCATGCCGCAGTCAGGAAGAAAATCCACTTATCCCAGTTGTTCAGATTACCCAAGCCAGATCTGTAGACACTTGCCCCAGTTGTCTAGTCATATTAGACAGGATCATCACAGAGCAAGAGGGACTCGCATGTCTTCGCGTCAGCTTCGCGTCGGGCTTTTGAGTTTTGGGGCCTGGCGGTTCGAGGTTTTTGATCAAGCAGCGGGGGGCTGGAAAATTATTCTCCATCCAGCGCCAGGTTCTTCTGCTTCACCGCAAACGCTGATCACCGACCATGCCAATGGGTTGAATGAACTGCTCCAAAAGGCAAAGACATGGGCGATGACAGGCGCTGAGTCTGGCGGGTTAAAGGCAAGCAACTATATCCCCCCGCGGGGCTTGCCTGGGGCCACTGCTAGCTCGGCAGAATCGCGTGACAGCGTGATCCGTAAACACGGATCACGCTGAGCAAAACATACTGAAGCCTGATCAAGTCACGCGGAAATTGCCGAATTGCCAGGGGTCTTCGCGGTCCAGCTCTTCTGGGAAAAGCGTCGCGCGATCCTGAAGCGGGTTCCAGTCAGAATAAACCCCCGCCATTTCGCCGAGATAGGGCAGGCAGATTTCCAGCATACGCGCGTGGTCCAATTCATCGGCTTCCATCACGCCTAGTGAGGGGTTTTCCATGCCGAACACCACACCGGCCAGAACCGCCGCGCAAACCTGTAGCGAGGTCGCGTTATTATGCGGGGCAAGCGCGCGTGCATCCTCAATGGTTAGCCGAGAACCATACCAATAGGCGCCCTTCTTGTGGCCCATCAGCAAGACCCCAAGCTCATCCATGCCTGAGCTGATCTCATCCATCATCAGGCGCTTGCTTTCCTGGATATTCCAGTTTTGGCCAGCGAATTCATGCAGTGACAGCACCGCATCATCGCAAGGATGATAGGCGTAATGAGCTGTCGGGCGATAGATCACCGCACCTGAAGCATCGCGGCGCGTATAGTAATCTGCGATCGAAATGCTCTCATTATGGGTGATGAGAAAAGCATGCATTGGGCCTTCCAGCGGGGTCCAGCTGCGCACGCGCGTCGCCGCGCCAGGGCGCATCAGATAAATCGCCGCGTCACTGCCGAAATCATGACGCAACCCATCCGCGGGCAGCGCCTTTTCATGGCTACCCCAGCCGAGTTCCGCCGGCTGGCAGCCTTCACCGGTGAAGCCATCAATGGACCAGGTATTGACGAATTCGCCGCGGCGCTTGGCCACGTTCGCGGCAACCTGGGTATCGCGTTCGGCGATATGAATCACCTTCACGCCAAGCTCATGTGCAAGCGTCGCCCATTCCGCGCGGGATTTCGGCATGGCGACGGCATGGCCCGTATCATGCGCGACATTCAGCAGCGCCTGCTTCACGAAATGCGAAACAAGGCCCGGATTCGCGCCATGGGTCATGACCGCCGTGGGCCCCGCCCCATCCTTAAGCGCAAGCGCGCTTTCCCGCAGCGCGTAATTGGACCGGAGCGAGGGGGAAAGCGACGTATCCGTGTAGCCACCAGCCCAGGGTTCCACGCAGGTGTCCAGATAAAGCGCACCGATCTCGCGGCAAAGCTTCACCAGCGCAACCGATGAGATATCCACCGAAAGATTGAGCAGGAAATCGCCACGCCTGAGGCGCGCGCTGAGTTCCGCCGCGTAATTCCCTCGCGTGAGGGGCAGGATGGTGTGACGAATGCCGTACTGCGCAGCAATGGCCTCACCGCGCGCATCCGATGTCAGGATCTCAATCCGGTCCTTTGGCATATCAATATGGCGCAGAATCAGGGGCAGCACCCCTTGGCCGATGGAACCAAAGCCGAGGATCAGCAAGCGGCCAGTGAAAGCAGTATGTTTCATGCTAGTTTTCCTTCCAAGTCACGCCGCGCGCGGCGCGTTTGTCACGTTTTGCCGGCTGACGAGCAGTGGCGCGTCAGCAACTTCGGTCACCAGGGCGCGGTCGAAGCCATTGAAGGCCGTGCGCAATGCCGTGCCATAGGCCCCAAGCTGCCCGATTTCGATCCAATCTCCTTCGCCGATATCACCTGGCAAAGTCCATGGACCTTTCATGACATCTGCCGAATCGCAGGTGGGACCGAACAGCACGAATTCCTGTGGCGCAACACCTGGCCTGCTGCCGCCCGCCCGGATCAGGCGGTGCGGAAAGCGAAACCCCGGCGCCCCCGCATCGGAAAGCGCGCCATAGACACCATCATTCACGTAAAGCGCATTGCCCCGGCGCTGCTGCACCTGGACCACAACCGAAGCACCGCTTGCCACCAAGGCACGGCCTGGTTCAGCCCAAAGCCTGATGCCGCGGGGTAAGGCTGCCGCGCCTTCACGAATGGCTGCCATGAAGGCGGCCAGCGGGGGCGGCTGGCTGCCGGGATAGAGCACCGGAAAGCCCCCGCCCACATCAACAATATCCACCGCGACACCGGCCATATTGATCACTTCCGCTGCCATTTTCATGGCGCGGGTCCAGGCGGCCGGGTCCAGGCATTGCGACCCGACATGGAAGGAAATGCCAAGACGCGCGGCATGCGGGCGGGCTGTGCGCAGCAATTCCGCCGCCACAGCGGGTTCCGCGCCGAACTTGCCGGAAAGATCATAGGCCGCGCTGCCCTTGGGCAGGGCAAGCCGCACCACAAGGCCACGTGCGCCTTCCCCGGTTTCGGCCAGGATTTTCCAAAGCTCATCAGCGGTGTCGAGCACGAAATCGCGCACGCCGAAATCATGCCAGGCAGCACGGATCGCGGAGCGGGATTTCACCGGGTGCATGAAATGCAGCGACGCCTTCGGGAACATGCTGCGCAGCAGTCGAACCTCGGCATCGGAAGCGCAGTCAAAATGCGTGATGCCGCCGGCCGCGATGGCGCGCAGGATCGTGGGCTCCGCATTGCATTTCACGGCATAAAGGACATCACCCGGAAAGGCTGCCTGAAAATCGCGCGCCGCTTCGGTGACGGCGGCCGGACGCAGGCAATAGACGGGGTTTTCCGGTTGCAGGATTTGCACCAGACCATCCACGGAAGGACAAGACGGGACGCTGGCGGAACGGTGCAGCGGAGAGACGGCAGTGCGGGTACGGATATGGCTCATCACAGAGACCCCTTCTGAAAGGGAAGAAACGGCGCCCCCGCCGCCGCACCTCAGCCATTTGGGCTGGGTGCAGCGGCGGGAATGAGGAAGCCCGCCGGGCGCCATGCCGCGTTCCGACCCCGAACCCCCCTCGGCCTGCAAAGCTGGCTTAGGGGCAGGGTGGGCGCGCAGCTACGCCTTTAGGGCGCTGCGTTTAAAGCGATGAGAAGGTCATCGCAGAGCGGCAGACAGGCGACACAGGCGGCTCCCTCGAACATTCCGGCCCATTGGTGGCCGGATCGAACAAAGGACGCGTCCCGTCGTTGCTTGTGGCCCAATAACGATAAGTGGGCCTCGCGGCACGTGCGATGGCGTCAGCACCTCCATCCCGGATGGCGCTGACGGGTTTATATGCGGGGTTTATGCCGAATGCAAGAGAAATTTCGCCCCTTATCGTAAAATATCTCGGCGATCCGCCTGATGGCTGCGATTGAGGCGGGAATTTATCCGGCCATCACTTCTTGCTGGCCAAAAGGCACAGATATTCCCAGCCCATAGTGGCGGCAGCCAGTGCGGTGATTTCCGCGACATCATAGGCCGGGGCCACTTCCACAATATCCGCACCGCGAAAATCAATGCCCACCATGCCTCGCAGGATCGCCTGTGCCTGCCAACTTGCCAGCCCGCCAATCTCGGGCGTGCCGGTGCCGGGGGCAAAGGCGGGATCGAGCCCGTCAATGTCGAAGGAAAGATAGCAGGGGCCAGCGCCAAGCACGCCGCGTGCTTGGGCTATAACCGCAGCAATCGGGGATTGATGGACATCCTGCGCCGAGAGAATGGTCACCCCCTGCGCACGCGTCCATTCAAACATCTCAGGCCAGGCGGGCGAGCGGATGCCGATCTGCACCATGCGCCGCGGATCAACCAGCCCTTCCGTAATGGCGTGCCAGAAGACCGCCCCATGCGCGAAGCGCTGGCCGAAATTATCTTCCGAGGTATCAAGATGCGCATCTATATGAAGCAGCCCGACAGGCTCACCAAGCTGCTTTGTCAGCGCACGAAGCAGCGCAAGGGTGATGCCATGTTCACCGCCAAAGGCGAGCAAATGGGCAAGGCCCGTCGCCTGTTCTTCGATCATGGCGAGGCTTTTCTGGATGTCGCCAAGCGCTATGTCGAATTCGCCAAGATCGGAAAGATCAAGGGCGGTCGGATCAGCGCCGCTTACCGGATGTCGGCCATCGGTCAGCATGCGCGCCGCGGCACGAATGGCACGCGGCCCATCGCGTGCGCCGGCGCGGTTGGTGGTGCCGATATCCAGCGGCACGCCGGCCACGCAAAAGCCAGCGCTTCGGTCATGGGCGCGAGCGCCCAGAAATGAATGCGGCGCGGCGAAGGTGATGGGGGTTGTCATGGACGTGTCTCACGATTTTGCGTGGCGGAGTATGTGCGGATTTGCGCAAGGAAGGGAGCCCTCAGTTTATCTTGTGGGAGTAAAAAACGCGGACTCGAAGGACGACCAGCGCGGCAAGACTCCTTCTTTGGAATGATGCTTCCTGTTCTGGGCCTAAGCATCCTTTGAGAATGACATCTCCATTGGGTCACATAGGCGCTGATGGCGGAGTTTGTGGCGCTCGCAGCGCGAGCAGCGCCAGCGTGGCGGCAATAGCCAGCGCCGTGGTCATTAACAATACAGCGGTGGGGCCTGCGAAATCCAAGCTCAACCCAACAATCAGCGGAGCCGTCGCCGTCGCGATATTGGATGGCAGAGCGATCAAACCCTGGCGTCGGCCATAGCCGTTGGGGCCGAATAGGGCGAGCGGCAATGCACCACGGCTGATCGAAAGAAGGCCAGAACCACCGCCATGCAGCGCGGCGAAAAGCGGCGCCAGGGCAGGTCCGCCAAACAATAACGCCACTGCCGCAGCTGGATGGGACATGGTGGCGATACGTGCGGAAACCAGCGGATGCATTCTGCGCATCAGCCCGAATTCGGCAACGCGTGCAGCAACTTGCGCTGGCCCCAGCAGCGCCGCTGCGGCAATAGCAGCCGCGGGTGTGGCGCCAGCTTCCATCAAAAGACCAGGCAAATGGGTGCCGATACCCGAATGCACCACGCCCTGCGCAGAAAAGACGAAGGCCAGCACGATGATGGCGTTGCGTGGGCTTTGACCGCCGGCCGCATCAGGCGCTTGGGGCAATGCGGAAGGCCTTGACCGCGGCAGGCTGGCATAGACCGCAAGGCCCAAGACAATGTGCAGAACGGCCCAAGTCAGGCAGGCCTCTCGCCAGCCCCAGGCATCTTCGATCCACGCGGTCAGCGGCCAACCGATGGTGCTGGCAAAGCCTGCAATCAGCGTGATGCCGGTAATGGGGCCGCGTGCGCCGCGCCCAAACAACCCGGCCAGTGTCGAGAACGCAACATCATACAGGCCAAAGGCCATGCCGATCCCAATCACGACCCACCCAGCCGCCATGCCCCAAGTGCCGGTGGCAAGGGCAAGCAATGCCAAGCCGGTGGCGAATAGCACTGAGGAGGTAAGCAGGAGTGGTCGGCCACCATGCGTGTCCACCAGGCGCCCCGCCATGGGCGCCAGCGCGCCGGCAATAAGCAGTGCCGCGGAAAGGCCAGCGAAAATGGCCCAACTAGGCAGGGCAAGATCGCGCGCCATCGGCACTGCCAGAATGGCCGGCAGATAGAAGCTTGAGGCATAGCCGAGCGTTTGGCCTATCCCCAAGGCCACGACGACGCGGCGCGTTTTGGGGGCAGTGATCCCGGTTTGAATGCTGCTCATGCCATCAGGCCGGACATGACCGCGTGCTTGCTGCTCCATGGTGCTTTGGTGGAGGGCTGTGGAGTTTTTAAGAAGCTGCGCGAGCAAGGCGCTGGCGCTCGGGTCATGTTTGGGTGAATGGAACCGCTCCAGAATTTAGTTCAGATGATCGCATGACGCACATGGACGGAAAACAATGCGCTGACCAGTACGATGCCCAGGATAAGACTGAAGATCGTGGATAAGGGTGACGGCGCCTTCAACGCTTTCATCAAACTGCAATATTACCGCCACGCATCCTTCATCACTAACAGATACGCGAAACGCCGAAGCATAAGGAATTTGCAATGAGGCGTCTTCTCCAATTGGCTGCCATGATGGTCGGGATCTCCGGGGCTGCAATGGCTCAAACTCCCGCCGCAAGCCAGGATTGGCGCCAGCAATTCCGCCATATCACCTTCGGTGTAGCTTCCGGCGAGAATCAGCAGGAAGGCAATGTGCGCTGGGCACCCATGGCACCTTATCTGCAGCGTTGCCTTGGCATTGAGCGGGTGACCATCCGGGTCAGCAATGATTATTCCGCCATGATCGAAGCCATGGTTCAGGGCGATGTGCACCTGGCTTGGTATGGGCCTGCGCAATATGCGATCGTTTGGGACCTGACCCGCGGCGATGTTGTGCCGGTCGCGGTGGATGTTTCCCCGCAGGGGGATATGGGGTATAAGTGGAACATCATCGTTCGCGCTGACAGCCCGATCCGCACGCTGGAAGATTTGCGCGGCAAGTCACTCGGCTGGCCCACGCCAACCTCGACATCTGGCTATGTGCTGCCCATGCAATTCTTCCGCGAACGCGGCTGGGTTGATGAACGTGGCCAGAGCAATTTTTTTGGTCGCTTGGTGCAGACCGGTTCACATGACAATGGCATGGTTTCCGTGGCTCAGGGCCGTTTGGATGCGACCACGGGCTGGTATTATTCGCCGCAATCAGGTGGGCATATTCGTGCGGCCGGTGCCGGTACCATCAAGCTTGAGGATATCCGCTTCATCCATGAAAGCGCGAGCATCCCGAACGCACCCTTCACCACGCGCCTGAGCTATCCCGCGCCGATGCGTGCGAAAATGAGCGAATGCCTCATCAATATGCGTTGGAACGATCCGCAGGCTTGGGAAACCGTGAGCCGCAACGTCTTCGGCGGCTTTGGGCTTGTTTCACATGAAGCTTATGAACCTTTCATCGCCCTGCGTCAGGCAGAACGCCGTCGGCGCTGATCAAGTGCTTGAACTGCGCGGGCTGACGCGCCGCTTTGGAAGCTTCACCGCCGTGGATAAGGTGTCCCTGGCGGTGGCGGATGGTGAGATGGTGGCCGTGCTTGGCCGTTCAGGCGCGGGCAAATCTACCCTGCTGAACATGATCAATCGCCTGGTAGACCCAAGCGAGGGCGAGATTCTTTATCAGGGGCGCGATATCGCAAAGCTCAGCGGTGCCGAATTGCTCGCCTGGCGCCGCCAAAGTGCGATGATTTTCCAGCGCTTCAATCTGGTTGGCAGGCTTTCGGTGCTGACCAATGTGCTGACTGGACGCTTGAACCATAAGCCGCGCTTGCCAAAGCTGTTTGGTTTCTTCTCAGATGAAGAACGCAGTCTTGCGCTTGATGCCTTGGCGGCGCTTGGCATGGATGAACAGGCGCTCAAGCGCGCGGATCAGCTTTCGGGCGGGCAGCAGCAACGCGTGGCCATTTCTCGTGCGCTGGTGCAGGAACCTCGGTTGATCCTGGCTGATGAACCGGTGGCGAGTCTTGATCCCGTGAACTCCCAAGCAGTGATGGAAGCGCTGCGCCGGATTAACCGCGAACACGGCATTACAGTGCTGTGCAATCTGCATTCTGTGCCGCTTGCCCGTGCCTGGTGTGATCGCGTGATTGCCCTATCAGCGGGGCGCGTTGTCTATGATGGCCCGATTACTGGCTTGGATGACGCTATGCTGCTGAGCATCTATGGCAGTGGCGCCGCCCTGACTGAAGCGCATTGAACATGGCGCATGCGGTACCTCAATCTGCGGCGCGGACCCGCTTTGCTGAAGCTTGGGCAAAGCATAAGCGCGCAAGACGCCAGCAATGGCTGTTTGGTATTGCCATCCTGATTGTACTGACCGCGATCTCAGCCTGGCTTGGAGAGGTTAGTCTGAGGTTGCTGTGGGAGAGGTTGCCGCGTTTTGGTTCCTATTTCGGGCGCATGGTGCCGGAACTGGCTTGGGCGACATTGTGGGATGATCTTGCCTATTGGTATTGGAATGGCTGGCATTGGCTTGCTTCACTTTGGCAAACGCTGCTGATCGCGCTTTATGCGACCATGTTTGGCGTGGTGCTTGCTTATGTTTTTTCGTTTCTTGCTGCACGCAACCTGAGCCCAGTGCCCTGGGTTGCTGTGGCGGCGCGCCGTATCCTTGAGATTGCGCGCACGGTGCCTGAACTGGTCTTCGCCGTGCTATTTGTCTTTGCCTTCGGTATTGGTCCGCTTGCCGGTGTGCTTGCGATTGGGCTGCATTCCTTCGGTGCCTTGGGCAAATTATTCGGCGACGTCGCGGAAAACATTGACCCCGAACCCTTGCGCGGCGTGCGCGCCACAGGCGCCAGTTGGGCGCAGACCATGGTCTATGGGGCCACGCCGCAATTGGTGCCGGATTACCTTTCCTATGGGCTGTTGCGCCTCGAAATCAATGTACGTGCCGCTTCCATTCTTGGTTTTGTTGGTGCCGGCGGCATTGGGCAGGATCTCTATCGTGCCATCAAGAATTTCGACCATACAGATATCTCTGCCATAGCCCTGATGCTGATTGCTGCGGTGATGCTGATTGATGCGATTTGCGGTTGGCTGCGCGGGCGTGTCATTGGCCAGGAAAGCTTGCGCGCGTTATGAGTAGTGTTCATCCCAAAAGCTGGCGCGATCGGTACCCAGAGGCTTTTCCACCGCGCGGCCTTGCGTTGTGGCGCCGTGCCGTGGCGATCCTTCTTGGTCTTGGGCTTTTTCTTTGGGGCCTCCATGCCTTGGAAGTAACACCCGGGCGCTTGATTGATGGCATTGGGCAACTCGGCAAGGTCTTCATGCTGATGATGCCGCCAGCGATCACTGAGCATGTGTGGGAATACATCGGCGCCATTGGCGAAACCTTGGCGATGGCGTTTCTTGGTACGCTTGTCGCATCAGTGATTGCCATTCCCCTGGCCATGATGGGTGCTCGGAATATTATGCCTTTGGGGCCGGTGCGCTTTCTGGTCCGCCGTTCCAGTGATGTGGTGCGCGGGATAGACAGCCTGGTCTGGGCAATTTTTTTCGTGAGCGTGGTCGGTCTTGGGCCTTTCGCCGGCATCCTGGCCATTGCCGTGAATGATATCGGCGTGCTCACCAAATTATATGCTGAAGCGATGGAAAACACCGATCGCGAACAGGTGAAGGGGGTGCGCGCCACCGGCGCAGATAGCGCGCAAACCATCGGCTTCGGCGTGCTGCCGCAAGTGATGCCGGTGTTCCTTGGCAATAGTCTCTATTTTCTTGAATCCAATTTGCGGTCTGCCACCGTTCTTGGCGTTGTTGGCGCTGGTGGGATAGGCTTCTTTCTCATGGACCGCATGATGATCAGCGCCTGGCGAGAGGTAGCGCTGATTGTGATCTTGGTTCTGATCACGGTTGCATGCATTGATGCGTTATCGCGTATGCTGCGTGCGCGTTTGATAGGTTCATCCAAGGCATAGGCGATGCGGCCGGGTTCGGATGAGGCGCGGCTGCCCAGGATGCGATGCGAATCCGCCCGTAGCGAAACAGTGATTTGTGGCGGCGGGCGAAGCTTCGCCATGCTATTGCGGCGCACATGATCACATGTACGGTGATGTGCCGCTGGATTGGTCGGGTTTGCTTGGCCGTTATTTCACTTCATTGAACCGCAATACTTCCTTCATTTCACCGTCACAGAGAGAATGTAGCGCAGAACAACTGTCTCGTTCACTGCCCCTTCACGCCTTCGCCGGGAAAACTTCTCTCTCTTGGCGTGAAGTCATCCACTTCGGAGCTAGCCATGCAAACAGCCAATCTTTCCTCATCGGATAAACGCCCCGTCGCACGTGATGTTGGCCTGTTCTTCCGTCGCTGGCTTTCCAATCCGCTGCAAATGGGTTCGATCGTGCCTTCCTCTCCGAGGTTGGGTGCGCTTATCGCCGGCCAAATCGACAAGCGATCCAATTCAAGCATTCTTGAACTGGGCGCCGGGACGGGCGCAATTACCCGCAACCTTATCAAGACAGGAATCTCGCCCACACGCCTTGTCGTGGTTGAAATTGTGGCCGAGATGGCCGAGCATCTTCAGACGAATTTTCCGCACGCCACCGTGGTTCAGGCGGATGCTTTCAACCTACCGATTGAGCGGCTGAAACAGGTTTCCACGGAAATAGAAACCGTCATTTGCGGTATTCCCTTGGTACTGCTTGGGGAGAAGAAGCAACGCCAATTCATTGAACAGGTTGAAGCCGTCGCTCCAGGGCGGGGCTTTCTTCTTTATACCTATTGCATCACCTCACCATTGCCATACCGGGCTTTGAACCTTGAGGCACGGCGGCTCGCCTGGACACCATTGAATTTCCCGCCGGCGAGCGTGTGGCATTATCTGCCCAAATCCTAGACCGTCACGGCACCACAACCCTGAGCGGCCTGAGCGCTGGCGTGATCCGTATGGGCAGCGACCCGGCGGCATCCCCATCCGCCTGAACGGGCAGATCGGCGCCAAACACCTCGATCTCATGCCCGCGCTGGAGGGTCATGCTTGAGAGAGCCGGCAGCCTGCCGAGGCCAAGTGCCGCAGCATGCTTCAGCGCATCAAACGCATGGTGCTGATAAAGCGATAAGACATGGAAATCCGTCTCTCGCGGGTCTGCCATGGGTGCGATTTCAAAGCGGCCTGCATAGAAGCGGCCCTTGGTGACAACCAAGCCTGAAGGTTCCAATTGCCTGCCATCCACCTGGACCTTGAAGGAATTGAACGGATGCCAGGTAAGGTCGCGCAAGGTTTGCAAGACATAGGCAGTTTTGCCGAAGGCGCGCTTCAAGCCTGGTGGTAACCGATGCACGACAACGGCATCCAGTCCCACGCCCACCATTTGAATAAAAAGACGATCAGGCGCATTGCCGCGCTTCAATAAGCCCGGAAAGACGTATGTGCTGCGGCCTAGAAGCAAGGCACGGGCCGCTTCTTTTGGGTTCAAGGGTACGGCCATCTCCAGCGCAAAGACATTTGCCGTTCCAAGTGGCAGAATACCAAGAAGAGCCGAAGTTCCATCCAAGCCAGCGGCCACTTCGGCGATTGTGCCATCACCGCCAGCGGCTACTATTATACGGTCCTTTTGCGCCGCCACCCGGGCGAGTTTTTCCGCATCACCCGGAGCGGCGGTTTCCAGCAATTCGAATTGTACCCCAAGGCCATAGAGGACATCCAAGGCGGCATAGAGTCGTGCACGCCGCCGCGCGCCTGCGGTTGGATTGAAGATGAAGCATAGATTCAGGGCCATGACCCATAAGTCAAACAGCAAAAAGTTTCATTTGCATGATTAGCGCAAGAAAATGTCATGACATTCTATGTCGGGGAATAAATGTCATCGAAGGTTCATCCCGTGAATCCAATTATTTGGCTAGCCCGCCTTCAGGAAAAACGCGAGGAATTCGCCCCGATTCGCTTCGGTGTGAAACATCGCTTCAGGAGCGCAGCCAATGCCCCTCGCTTCAACGCCGCAAGTCTTCCGAACGATTTTTATCTCGGACATTCATCTTGGCTTACGTAGCTGCAGGAGTGACTCACTCGTCGATTTTTTGCGGCAGGTTCAATGCGAAAAGCTCTATCTGGTTGGTGACATTATTGATGGGTGGCGCCTGCGGCGTTCCTGGTACTGGGATAATCATCATGATGAGGTCATCCGCCTCATTCTGCGCATGGCCCGCCATGGGACCGAGGTGATCTATGTCCCGGGTAATCATGATGAAATTTTCCGCGATTGGCTTGGGCTTGAAATTGCAGGCGTGAGGCTTGCGCGGGAGGCGGAGCATATCGCTGCGGATGGACGCCGTTTCCTGGTGATCCATGGCGATGAATTCGATGGTGTCATTCGCTATGCCAAGTTTCTCGCTCATCTGGGGGATTGGGCCTATGACGCTGCCCTAACAATGAATCGCTGGTTCAACTTCCTGCGTCGCCGGCTTGGCTACCCCTATTGGTCACTCTCCCAATGGCTGAAGCGGCAGGTGAAGGAAGCGGTCAAGGCCATTGACCGTTTCGAAACGGCCCTTTCCCATGAAGCGAAATCGCGCGGTATGGATGGTGTCATTTGTGGTCATATCCATCATGCCGAAATGCGCATGGTTCATGGTATTCTTTACATGAATGACGGGGATTGGGTGGAAAGCTGCACAGCCCTGGTTGAGCATCATGATGGCCGCTTCGAACTGCTCGATTGGTCGCACCGCCAGGCCGTATCAGTAAGCAAAACAACATCCACGCCAGCCCCCGATCTGGTAGCAGAGTTGTTGCGCGGTGCAAGGTGAAGCGATGCGTATCCTGATTGTCTCAGATGCTTGGTTTCCCCAGGTCAATGGCGTTGTGCGTACGCTTTCGGTTGTGGTTGAAAAGTTACGGGCCGGTGGCGATACCGTTGAGGTTATCGGCCCTGATCGTTTTCGGAGTATGCCCACCCCCGGCTACGCTGAAATTCGGCTCGCGATCGCTCCCAAGCGTCGCCTTGTGCAGCTTGTCACGGATTTCGGGCCGGAGATTGTGCATATTGCGACTGAAGGGCCGCTTGGTTGGGCTATGCGCGCCCTTTGCCTGCGCAACGGTTGGCCCTTCACAACCGCCTTTCACACGCGCTTTCCTGAATATCTTGAAGCCAGAACGCGCATTCCCGCGGATTGGTCCTGGCGCGTGATGCGACGCTTCCATGAGGCCGGCGCAGGTACCTTTGCAGCGACTGCCTCCTTAAGGCAGGAACTGACCCGGCGGGGCTTCACCAAGGTGCGTGCTTGGACACGCGGCGTTGATCTCGAAAGATTTCGCCCGGGCGAGGGTGACGCATGGTCCGGCCTGCCGAGGCCAATCTTTCTTTATGCAGGGCGCGTGGCGATCGAAAAGAATATTGAGGCTTTTCTGGCGCTGGATTTGCCGGGTAGCAAGGTTGTGGTCGGTGATGGACCCGCCTTGCCGGCGTTGAAGCAGCGATTTCCGCAGGTCACCTTCACCGGTTATCGCGATAATGGTGCGCTTGCCCGTTCCTATTCAGGGGCGGATGTCTTTGTCTTTCCATCACGAACAGACACTTTCGGGTTGGTTTTGCTCGAAGCGCTGGCGGCGGGCACGCCCGTTGCCGCCTTCCCGGTCACAGGTCCGATTGACGTCATCACCGATCCTCGTGTTGGCGCTTTGGATGAGGACCTCCGCGCTGCTTGTCTCAAGGCACTTGAATGTGATCGCGAGGCATGCCGACGTCATGCAGAAGCCTGGTCCTGGGACGCCTGTGTTGCGCAGTTCAAGGCGGCTTTGGTGCCGATTCGATAAAGCGCCCTTTCTGTCATCATCCTTTCATTGATCCGTCACGCATCCATCATCCAATTCAGCCAAAGAATGCCAAGTTTTTGAGATGAGGTCTCCCATGCTTGGTCGTCGAACTGCCCTAATGTTGCCGGGTCTTGCATTCCTACCGCTGCATGCTCGCGCACAAGCTGATTGGCGCCAACAGCTCCGCGAAGTGCGCTTCGGCATGATCTCGGTCGAGAATGAGCGTGACGCCGTGGCGCGCCTGCAAGGTCTTCAGGCCTATATGGCGCGCGAATTGCGCTCCCCGTTCCGTGTATTCCGCGGGTCTGACTATGCAGCGGTGGTGGAGGCGCTGCGCGCCGGTCACTCGGAATTGGCCTATCTTGGCCCGGCTTCCTACGGGCTTGCGCGGCGTGTCATGGGGGAACGCATCATCCCCATATTCCGGTATATTGATAATGAAGGCATGGAAGGCTACCACAGCGTCATGATTGTGCGGACGGATAGCCCGATCCGCAATCTTGATGACATGCGCGGCAAAACTCTTGGGTTCAGCGACCCCAATAGCACATCCGGCTTCCAGGTACCCGGCTGGTTCCTGCGTCGCCAGGGGATGGACCCGGCAAGCTACTTCTCCCGCACGGGCTTTACTGGCAGTCATGAGCAAGGCGTCATGGCGGTGATCAATGGTACATTTGATGCTGCTGTGATTTCCTATTCAAATGAACGCCGCAATACATTCCAGCGCATGGCGGAAAAAGGCATGATCCCAGAAGGCGCTGTTCGTGTCGTCTGGAAATCCCCGCTTATTCCGAATGCACCCATTGTGATGCGCACTGATTTGCCGGAATCCTTCCGGCAGGAGGCGGTTGCCGCTTTTGCCGCGATGCCGCAGCGCGATCCACAAGCCTTTCGCGACATGACATCTGATGCCCGTGGCCTGGCGCCCGCCAAGCACGAGGATTACCTGGATATCGTCGCGATTCTTGAAGAAAATGCTGCGCGTCGGCGGGAACGCCGGTCCTGACCGAATCATCTGCTGTCCTAGCGGCAGAAACGCGGTGGCGTGAGGCACAAGGGCTTCGTCAGCGCACTTGGTTCCTGACTGCATCATTGCTTGCCATCGCGATTGCGGCCTCCGCCTGGATTGGGGAGGTCAGTATCGCGAAGCTGGTGCGTGGCCTCCCGCTCGCGGCTGATTACGTAGCCGGCACCCTACCGCGTCTGCGCCTGGATCATTTTTTGGCTGATCTTGCCCATTGGATGTGGGGGCTTGAGGATTGGGCGCTGCTGCTCGCGGATACGCTGCTGATTGCCTATGTTGGGACGGTATTGGGTGGATTGGTGGCGCTTCTGCTTTCCTTTCCGGCCGCTGCAACGCTTGCTCCGCCATGGATCGTCACAATCATACGTCGCGTTTTGGAATTGGCGCGGACAGTACCAACACTCGTTCTCGCGCTCATCTTTGTTTACGCCTTTGGGCTTGGCGCCTTCGCCGGCATGCTTGCCATAGCAGTCCATACGGCGGGCTCGCTTGGTAAGCTATTTGCCGAAGAACACGAAAACGCGTCACTGACCCAGATGGAGGCAGTGCGCGCCGCGGGCGGCACTTGGGCGGCGCAGATGCGCTTTGGTATTTTTCCGCAATCCCTGCCAGGTGTCTTGAGCTACGGCCTGCTGCGTTTTGAGATCAATGTACGCGAAGCAAGTGTCCTTGGCATCGTCGGCGCTGGCGGGATTGGTGAAGAACTTTATCTGGCAGTCCGCCAATTCGAATATCAGGATATTTCAGCGATCCTTGTCCTTATTCTTGTGACCGTCACGGCAATTGATCTTCTATGTGGGCGCTTGCGCCGTAGTATTCTTGGGGCGGCGACATGACAAAACTGCGCCTGACCACGCCGCTGCTTTTCACGCTTCTCTTCCTGCTGTTGCTGGGTGGACTTTGGCGTATGGATGCATCGTCCGATCGCATCCTCAACGGCATCATGAAGCTCGGTTGGTTGGTGGCGTTGATGTGGCCGCCTTCGGCTGGTGGCGTATTGCCGGAATTGCTGGTCAGCCTGATGGAAAGCCTCGCCATGGCGTTTCTTGGAACGCTTTTGGCAGCACTTGTAGCACTTCCCCTGGCCTTGCTTGGGGCTGGCAATATTGTCGGCAATATCTTCCTGCGCTTTTCCGTCAGGCGCGTTTATGATGGTCTGCGCGGGATAGATACGCTGATCTGGGCACTTATTTTTGTCTCGGCGGTCGGCATGGGACCCTTCGCCGGCATTCTGGCACTTGCTGTCCCAGATATCGGCGTACTGTCCAAGCTTTTCAGTGAGGCTTTGGAATCGGCGGATAAGCGGCAAGTTGAGGCAGTGCGTGCGGCAGGTGCCAATCGGGTTTTGGCTGTCAGGATTGGATTAATACCGCAGGTCGCGCCGATCATGCTCTCGCAAATTCTCTATACCCTGGAATCGAATGCGCGGTCCTCAACGGTGCTTGGCATTGTTGGAGCTGGTGGCATTGGTTTGGCATTATCAGACCGAATTCGCATCAATAATTGGGATGAAGTCGCCTTCATCATTCTACTTATTTTAGCAATGGTGGCCGCCATTGATTGGGGTAGTCGCAAGCTCCGCATGAAGATCATTCGCGCAGCCTGACGATCACTCCAGCTAACGACGCCAAGCGGATGTAACGCGCGCGAATAGACCGCCGACCAGGAGCTGCATGAGCTTCGCCGATAAGGAAATGGCCATAATGACACAGGCCATAGCGGCGGCCGCGCTGGCCTGACCCGCTTCATCCATATGAACAACAGCAACCGAAGCAGGCTTCGTATCCGGCCCATAGAGGAAAATCACGGCGCTGACCGTCGTCATGGCGCTGACGAAAAGAAACACCAAAATCTCGAATATGGCAGGCAGGCAGATTGGCAAGGTAACGCGGCCGAAGGTCTGCCAGATTGGCACATGCAGGCTGGCGCTCACGGCTTCGAATTCAGGATCGAGCTGCCTGATCGCCGTTACGGCCGTGAGATGCCCGACAGTATAAAAATGGATGATCGAATTCAGCACAAGGATAGCTAGCGTACCATAAATGATGCCGAACGGATTTGCTGGATGATTGAAGAAAATAATGAAGGCAAGGCCAAGCACCAGCCCTGGTACCGCCAAGGGAATCGTCGCCAGCAAGCGAAGCGGCGCGGCCAGAAAACTCCGCTGGGGTCCGCGTTCCAGACTATAGGCAATGATGAAGATAAGCGCCGCCCCCACGAAGGCCGTAATGAGGCTCAGCTTTACCGAAAGCCAAACGGCCTGCCACCCCGCAGTATCGAAACGCGCGAAATCGTAATTGTCGAGCGTCAAGGAAAGATTATAGGGCCAGAACCGAATGAAGGATCCCCATACCGCGACCGCGACAATCACAATCAATGCCAAGGCAACGGAAAGGCAAAACAGGAAGGCTGGAAGGTCGCGTCTAAGCCGTGGCTTTGGACGATAAGCCACCGCGCGCCCGGATAATGTGGCGGTTCTTTTGCCATGCGCCCAACGATCAAGAAGAAAGGCAAGAATGGCTGGCAGCAGAAGCACAAGACCCACTACCGCCCCCATATTCAAATCCTGGCGCCCCACGACTTGCTTATAGACATCCGTTGCCAGCACATTGAACTGCCCGCCAATGACTTTCGGTATGCCGAAATCCGTTACAACCAGCGTGAACACCACAACACTTGCGGAAACCAAGCCATATAGGGCGCCCGGCAAGGTCACGGTCAGGAAAATCCGGAATCGGGAAGCCTTCAGCGCCTCGGCCGCTTCGTACAGGCGGCCATCAGCAGTGGATAAGGCGACAGACAGAAGGATGGCCGCCGCCGGGAAGCAGTAGAATATCTGTGCACCGATGATGCCCCAGGGGCCATAGATGCTGCCCCCATCCATCATCCAGCGCAGCATGCCCTGATTGCCGAAAAGGTAGATCAGCGACAAGGCCGGTAGCAATGATGGCGCCAGAATTGGTAAGAACATGATGGCGCGAAAGATCCATTTGCCCGGCATGCAACTTCGCGTCAGGCCATAGGCGTAAGCAAAAGCAAGGGGAATGACCACGCAAGTAGTGATGAAAGCTGTCCAGACCGAATTCCAGGCCGACCGCACTAGGCTTGGCGTGGTCACATAAATTGCGAAATTGCGCAGGCCCACAAAACTGCCATGCTGGTCTTCAAAGGCGCGCAGTAGAAGGCTTGCCAAGGGCAGCGCTAGCGCAAGGGTCAGGAACAGAAAGCCCAGCGCTTGGATGATGCGGAGCGATACCTCATCCGATGAAGCCTTGGGGCGGATTGCGCCCAGCTGCGCCAAGAAGGGCTTAGCCATGCGCAGGGAAGATCAGAAGCCGATCAGGCCGAAAGCGGGCGGATAGTCGCGCACCAGGAAGCGCGCCCAGTTCGTTAAAGGCGCTTGGTGGAATATCCGCTTCGAAGCGCAATCCATTCGCTTCCAGGCCTAGGCGACATACCGGGCCAAGAAACTCACAGCCGGCCACAACAGCTTCGAAACTCCCGTCGCCATGGTCGGTGATGGGGCGGAGTTCGACATCCTCCGGGCGGATGAAAACCGCCACCTCCTCGCCATACAGCAGGGTGCTTGCTGCCTTGGCGGGCATCACAAGGCCATGTGTGGTGATATATCCGGCTGGCGTATGCACCTTGGCCATGAAATGTGCTGAACGCCCGACAAAGCCCGCGACAAAGGCAGAAGCGGGTGCGCAGTAGATTTCTTCTGGCGTCCCAATTTGTTCAATACGACCCTGAGACATCACCACAATACGATCCGAAACACTCAGTGCTTCTTCCTGGTCATGGGTCACCATGATCGTCGTCACGCCAAGCCTTTGCTGCAAGGATCGAATTTCTTGCCGCAGGTGAAGCCGCACAATGGCGTCCAGCGCTGAAAGCGGCTCATCCAGCAGCAGCAAGCCTGGTTCAGCTGCCAAGGCGCGGGCCAGCGCCACGCGTTGCTGCTGCCCACCAGAAAGCTGGGCTGGGTATTTTGCTATCTGATCTGCAAGGCCCACCAGCTGCAGCAATTCGGCGACACGCTGATGCCTTCTGGCCTTTGGCCAGGCGGCGCCACGCAAACCGTAACCGATATTCTCGGCGACACTCAAATTCGGAAATAGCGCATAGGATTGGAAGACAATGCCAAAATCACGCTCCGCCGGGGGCAGCGCCGTGATATCCCGCCCTGCCTGGATAATGCGCCCGACGGTGGGTGGATCAAGCCCCGCGATGGCGCGCAGCAACGTCGTCTTGCCGCAGCCGGATGGGCCAAGAAATGAGACGAATTCGCCAGTAAGAACATTCAGGCTGACGCGTTCAAGGGCAACGAAGCTGCCGAATTGCTTGCCGACATCTCTGATCTTCAGAAATGGATCACCGATGCCGGTTGTGTTTCCGGCATCGGTGCCCAAGCCATTATCAAGAGCAGCTACCATCACGCTTAGCGCGGCGCGGATTTGCCATCATAACGGCGCTGCCATTCGGCCAGCAGCCTTTCGCGCGCCGCTGCGATTTCGGCAAAATTCGCACTCACCAGACGCTGCGCGAATTCAGCCGGATAGCCACGCACCGTCGGCTCAACACCCGGCAGAGCAAGCATGGCGTAGAAGCGGCCATAGAGTTCAGCAGCAGTGCGCGAGACCGTGAAATCAGCAAGACGCTTCGCCGCTTCCAGGTTGCGGGTGCCGCGCATGATCGCAGTGGCTTCCAGGTCAAAGCCCACGCCATCGGTCGGCACGATGATATCAATCGGCGCGCCCTGATTCTTCAGCGTGACTGAGCGCATATCGAAGGAAAGGCCCACACCGAATTCACCGCGCGCGGCATTGTTGCAGGGCGCGCTGCCGGAATGGGTGTATTGCTGAACATTCTCATGCAGCCGGTCCATGAAGGCCCAGGCGCCTTGCTCACCCATATTGGCAATCCAGCCCGAAATCGTCAGGAAGCCAGTGCCCGATGAATTCGGGTTCGGCATCACGATCTGGCCACGGAAGCGCGGGTCAAGCAGGTCCTGCCAGGTAGCCGGGCGCGGCAGGTTGCGCTGCTGAGCCACCACCGTATTGAAGCAGATGGCAGAGACAAAAGCATCCATGCCGGTCCAGGTCATAGGGCTGCGGCTGCTCCGCATATTTGCACGCAGCGCTTCGGCGCCCTGCGGCGTATAGGGTTCCAGCATATCCTGCGCTTCCATTTGCAGCAGGGAGAAGACCGACAAGCCCCACACCATATCAGCGCGCGGATTGGCCTTTTCGGCGATCAGACGGGCCGTGATGACGCCCGTGGAATCGCGCACCCAAGCGATTTCGATATCGCGCAGCGCAGCCTCAGCCGCCTGCTTGAAGGGCGCGAGCTGTTCGTTTTCAAGCGCAGTATAGACAGTCAGGCGCGTGCGCTGTTGCGCCTCGGCCATGGGCGCCAAGCCAAGAAAGGCCAGGGCAATAAGGATGAAACGCATGAATGAGCCTCCTGTTTAGATGGGTTCGGCTATCGCGCGATCAGCGACGGAATCATGACAAATAAATGACACTTCCGTGTCAATTTGCTTCCAAAAGCCCAGGCTTTTCGCCGGCTTCTAGCCGCGCTTCGATATGCTCCACCAGCCAGGGCAGTTCGGCGATACTGTCAATCACAAGATGGGCGCCCGCGCGCAGTAAGGGTTCACTCGCCGCGCGGCGGAGAGCCGAACGTTGATCGGGCGCAAGGCGCGCAAGCTCCTCGGCTGATAGCCCTGGGTTATTGCCAGTAAGCGCTGCCCCAGCGGCCCAACACCCTGCTGCGCGTGCTTCGCCGATGCCTGGAGCCGTATCATCCAGCTTTATCACGCTGCTGGCGGGCCAGATGCCCATTTGCGCCAAAGCCGACCAAATTTGCAGCGGCGCCGGACGCCCCGCAGCCAAATCGCCGGCACAGATCGTCACTTCTGGCACAAAGCCTTGCGCGGCAGCGAGCGGCATCAGCCTTTCCATGATCGGGCGCGTATAGCCGGTGGTGGACCCAACCCGAATGCCGCGCGCCTTGCACCATTGAAGGGCATCATGCGCCCCTGGGATCAGCGCTGAATGGGCTTCCACGGCGGCCACATTCATGGGCTCGAAAACCTCGAAAATCGCATCAATGGCGGCATCATCGAAATCGCGCCCATGATTTGCCCGCCAAGCAGCCGCGACGGCAGGGGCCGTGCCCACCATGCGGATATGATCCCGCTTCGCCATCCCCATCGGGCCGCGCGCATCGGCGATGGAAATGGCAACACCAAAATGGGCGAATGCCTTCACAAAAGCCCCCATGGGTGCGCTGCTGCCATGGTCCACCACGGTGCCCGCCCAATCCAGGATCACAGCCTTGATTTTTTGCGTCATGGGTTTGCTTCCATATCAGCCAATACTTCCTCAGCAAGGCCAAATCCCGTGCTTGCGCCAGTGCCAGAGGTAACCGAAACCAGCCGCACGCCCGGCATGGGCGCTTCGAAGAATGCATCATCCGGGCCAGAGGGATAAAGCCCGGTCCATCTTTCAACGACCTTCGGCGTAGGCAGATCAAGCACAAGCTGCGCTTCGCGGATGATCAGCGCGTCCACATCCTCAGGCTGAAACGGGTCGGGCGTTGGGCCGTAATGATGGCTGTCACCCACAACAAGCGACCCATCGGCACTTTGCACGACAATCAGGTGAACGCCATTATCAAGCTCGTCCTTTTGTTCACGCTGCAAGCGCTGGCGCAGAAGCGGGAGGGAGGGACAATTCGCATAGCCGCGATAGCGATGCAGCCCAAGGTCACTCATGATCGCCGCCGGCAGGCGCCACCCAGGATCGGCCAGGCGCAGCATATGCAGCTTGCAGAGCGTCACCTGCCGACGCGCAAAAACATCAGGAAACAGCGTTGAGATATCCGGCCCCGGGCACACCACAATGCGTGGTGCCGCAAAGCTTCCCTGCGTGGTGATCACTTCCCCTGATGAAATGCCATGCACGGCGGTACGCCAGAAAAACCGCACATCAAGGCTTTGTTCCAGCCAGGCCGCGAGGCGTGGAATGGCCTCCCGACTTTCGACCCGAAGCTCATGCGGGCTATGCAACGCAGCGAGGAGATCACGGCTGCGCAGCGGCGGGGGGATGTCAGTGCCTTGCAGCAGGCGGCAGCCCTCACCCATCGGGCTTTTGAGGAATTCCTGCAAAACATTGACTGCTTCGGGACGCCTAACCGCCATCAGCAAGCCGCGGTGATGAACGGGAATACTGGCGAGCGGCGCGATTTCCGCCCATACGTCCCGCGCGCGGCGCGCACGGCGCCAGGTGTTATGTTCGGCCTGCCCGGTGACGGTGACGAAACCGAAATTGCGAATGCTGGCGCCATTGGCCTGCGCGTCACGGTCGAGCACCGCGACCTTGAGGCCTCGCCGAGCCGCATGCAGAGCATGGGCCAAGCCGATGATACCGGCGCCAATGACCAGAAGGTCAAATTCTTGTTTCATGCATCAATTCCACGGGCGAGGAGCCACCAAGGCACTAAGCCAGGGGTGAACCATTTAAGCACAGGATTCAGTACGATCCATCCCGCCATCTCAACCGCGCAAGGGAGGGACCGGCTTCCTATATCCAAAACCAGCCAAGTCGGCCCTAACCGCCAAGTAATCAAAATACCCAAAAATATTGCGGCTGAGGGATAAAGAATCCCTCAGCCAATCGGTCAAGACCCGCGCAGAATTAACGTGCGCGCAGCAACTCCGGCACATGCAACAGGATGAATTCGTTCGAATCAGCCTGGAAAAAGTGACGCCCGGCGCTGAACGGAAGATTATTATCATTGCCGACGATGATATGGTCACCGTCCACTGCCGCCACATTCTCGATCGTAAAGAAGGGGAAGGTAAAACGGTCACGCGGCGCATTGGCCGGGCGATCACCACTCATTCGCGCACGCGCATTGGGGTCCCGGATGGCCATCAGGTCAATATGGCCGATTTTGCGCACAAAGCCGTCCGCATCGGCCTGGGCCATATCAACAAGATAAACCCGCTTGAAGCGCGCGGGCAGCGGGAAGCAAGGTTGCTGCGGCGTGGGGCGAACACCCTGGGCGCAAGCAAGGCCCGGGTCCCCCTCGCCATTGTCGCGTTCAATCACCAAGGCGCGGGTGGGGTCAATGAAATTGAAGTCGCCAATGGCTGTCGCGCCCGCTTCAAGCCGGTAGCGCAAGGTGCGGCCGGTCCATTCCATGCGTGGCACGCTGAATTCCAGGATGCGCAGGAACTGACCTTCAGATTGATCCGAATTGGCAGCGAAAAGCGGCTGTTCCAGCAGTGCCCACAAGGTCTGGCCATCCGGCGTCAACGCCATGCCTTCATAACCACCGGAGCGACGCACACGATAGGGCACGCCGGCGGCGGGGCTGGCAGGCACTTGCAGCGCCGGGTGATCGGGCGACATCAGAACCTGACCATCCATGCGCGTTTCAATCACGCGCTGCACGATGCCATTCGCCGAGACATGGATAAGGAATGGCCCAAATTCATCGCCGATCATGAAGGACCCATCAGCCAGTGGCTGGATGCTCTCAAGATCAAAATCAGAACCGGTCAGATAGCGTTGCTCAGTGCCTTCATAGGCGATGCGGAACGGGATGCGGCGCATCGGATCACGCAGGAAGGTGGTCTGCAGAATCGCCACCTGGCCTGTGGTCCAATCCGGCCGCACCTTATGGAACATCAGCAACGCATCGGGGCTATTACGACGATTGCCGAAGCCGTTATCTGTCAGAACCCAGTAATGCCCTGGCTCATTCGCCACCGGCTTAATGCCCGAAAAGCCCTGAACCGGTTGGCCAATGAAAGGGAAGGCAATGCCGGTCTGCCGATTGCCATGCATCGCACCCGTATCGCCCATCACGGCGCCAGGCGCATCAACCCGCGTATTACCCGGCCCCGCGAATTTACCGGAAACCAGCGCATCCCGCGGTGCATCCGCTGGCGGCAGGGCCATGGTGAAGGCAGGCAGAATGGCGTGCCCAGTCAAGGTCGCTTCAAAGCGTTGGTCCGCAAGCGCGGGGCCCACAAGACAAAACACCGACGAGAACAGAAGATGACGCAGCTTCAGCATGGTGGACCCCTCTCTGGACACAAGGCCGGTCGGGTATCACTGGCCCGTTACAAATCGAGGACCGAATCATTGCAGCGTGATGAAAGACAGAAAGAGGCTTTGAATCCGGCTATCAACCGATCGCGGATTGACCTACTTTGGCGGGGCACTGAAATACTGGTTGGTGCGAGGTAGGATGAAGGGCGATGTCGTCGGACAGCCTGCGGCCAGATGTTCAACGGTGCCGTCCAGGGGCGAAAACTAGGCGCCTTAAGATCCACATCGGCCGCGTTGGACGGATCGCGCGTATAAAAATGTGCGGAATCAGCGTGTTGGAACGGCAGATGCGCCGCGCGACGCGGTGGTTTTCGGCAAATTCGCCGGAACGGGATATCTGCGCGAACTTCGAGACCGATATTGCCTTCCCCAAGGGTTCATGGCATGAACCTCTAAGAGCGGTGCGGGCGTAGCTCAGGGGTAGAGCACAACCTTGCCAAGGTTGGGGTCGAGGGTTCGAATCCCTTCGCCCGCTCCAGTCGCCACCTAGCCAACCGGGTTAGCGCCCCAGGCGGCCACCTAAACCCACTTGAAAACAAAGCTTTTTCTGGCGACCTTGAGGGTGCTCAAGCGGAATATTCCG
>JBBAUC010000013.1:0-26982 GCA_040398485.1 Roseomonas sp.
CGATTGATCCGCGTGGCGCCAGCGGCATGATGGTGATTGACCTGCCGCGCCGCCCCGGTGCCACACCGCGTTTCCCGGTGGCGGCGGAGGGGGATTTTGGCTTGCGGTATGAAACGCAATTGGAAGCCGTGCCCAAAACCATTCGGCTTGGCTTTGAACGCGATCAACGCCAGGATTTCCCGCTCTGGGATCACAGGCTTGGCGATCCACTTCTGCTGCAGCCGGCGCAGTTCGATCTGGAAGCCTCACTCCGCCGCATCCCGGGCGGGCCGGATTTTGTTGAAGGATTTCAGGTAATCCTGGCACGCACCGGCGCCGATGTGCCGGGGCGCGATGTGCTCGCCTCCACCATCACCGCACTCCAGCAAATCCGCATCTTGCTCGATTCCGCGCGGCTTGCCGCACGCGAAGCACGCTCAGCAGATCAGGCGCTGACCCGTGCCCGCCAGGCGGTGGAAGATCGCACCGGCGGGGAACAACAGGCCGCACGCCAGCGGCTCAATGCCGCGAGCCGAGAGGCTGAGGCGAAAGGCACCGCTTCAAGCCGCGCCTTTGAAGCCTGGCAGCGCGCGGTGATCGCGCTGCTGCAACAGGGTAGCTAACCGCTTATTCCGGCTTCACGCCGGCAGCCCGCAGCACGGCGGCGCTGCGGGCAAATTCTTCCCGCACATAAGCGCTGAACGCCGCAATGGTTGCATATTGCGGTTCAATCTCAATGCCGATGTCAACCAGCCGCGGCTTGATACGTTCCATTGCCGCATCGAAGGTGACATTCAGCGATTCCACAATGCCGCGCGGTGTTTGCGCGGGCGCGAAGGCGCCAATCCAGGCGGCACCTGCCCAGGCAGGCAGGCCGGCTTCGGTGGCCGCTGGAATCTCCGGCAGGCTTGCCACGCGCTGAGACCCTGAAATGGCAATCGGGCGCACCGTGCCGGCGCGGATATGGGAAGTGGCGGAAGCGGTCGGGTCCACCGCCATATGCGCCTCGCCCGAAATCACCGCCGCCATGGCGGGGCCACCACCGCGATATTGCACCATCTGCATTTCCACATCCGGCAGCGCGGCGCGGAAGACTTCCGATGTCAAATGATTGGCGCTGCCAATCCCGGCGGAAGCGAAATTGATCTTGCCCGAATTGGCGCGCAGCCAAACGATCAAGGATCGCATATCGGTCGCGGGGATATTGCGGTTGATCACAAGCACCTGCGGAATGCGGCCCAAATGCGCAACCGGGGCGAAATCCGCGATTGGATCATAAGGCATGCGCGCCACCAGGCTGGGTGCAATCACATGCGCATTGGAATGAATCATGATGGTATAGCCATCCGGCGCTGCCTTGGCGGAAGCTTCCGCCCCGATCAGCCCCGCCGCACCGCCGGCGCGGTTTTCAATCACCATATTCTGCCCGAGCATCTGGCCAGCGGCATCGGCCGCCAGCCGCGCCACCACATCCGTCGCTCCCCCAGGGGCGAAGGGCACAATCACGCGCATCGGCCGTTCTGGCCGCCAGGACCCCTGGGCGCGGGCGGATGCAAGGGCGGGTGTGGTAAGCGCGAGCGCCAAAGCGGCGCGACGATTTAGTTGCATGAAATGGCGTCCTTCCCAGATTGAATTCTTCCCTGGCCGCGGGCTTATACAGATTTTCCGCCCCGGCGCCATGGATCATCCGCTGCCCTCGGGTTATGCCTAAGGGCAAGGAAGGATCGCTACCATGAAAACCGCTGCCGAAGCCTTGATTGAATTCCTCGCCGCGCAGGGCATTGACCGCGCCTTTTGCGTGCCCGGTGAAAGCTATATCGCGCTGCTTGATGCGCTGCATGCCCATCCCAGCATGGATTTGGTGACCTGCCGCAGCGAAGGCGGCGCAGGCTTCATGGCGGTAGCCGACGGTAAAATGACCGGCAAGCCCGGCGTGGTGCTGGTCTCGCGCGGACCCGGCGCCTGCAATGCCTCTATCGCGGTGCATACGGCGGAACAGGATGCGGTGCCGTTGATCCTGCTGATCGGGCAGGTGGAGAAGCGCGATCTGCGCCGCAATGCCTTCCAGGAAATTGACTATGCCCGCATGTTCGGCGGCATCGCGAAATGGGTGGGGCAAGCGACCAGCGCAGACCAGGTGCCAGAATTGATCGCGCGCGCCTATGCCATGGCGATGCAGGGTGTACCGGGGCCGGTGGTGCTCAGCCTGCCGGAAGATGTGCTGGCCGAACCCTGCGCTGCGCCCATCCCGTCGGCCACCATCGCAGCACCCGCGCAACCCTCGCCCGCTGATGTTGCGCGGCTGGCCGCCATGCTGCGTGGTGCGGAGCGCCCGATCATCCTGGCGGGCCATGCCATTGACACACCTGGCGGGCGCGAAGCCCTGCTGGCCTTTGCGGAAGCTTGGCAGACCCCCGTTGCGGTTTCCTTCCGCCGGCAGGATTTGTTCCCAAATAATCTTCCGCTTTATGCGGGTGATCTTGGCCTGCGTAACCCGGATGCGCAGCGCGCTGCTTTTGCCGATGCGGATTTGGTGGTGGCCCTTGGCACGCGGCTGACGGATATCACCACCCAAGGTTGGACATGGCCCGCGCCGGGGCAAAGGCTTGCGCATATTTGTGCGGAGCCGCGCTTTCTTGGCTGGCATTTCCCGGCGGAGCTTGCGGTTGCTGCCGATGCGCGTGCGGTTCTGGCGGCACTCGGCGCGGAAAAAGCGGGGGCACCCGCTGCGCGCGGCGCCTGGGCCAAGAAGCTGCGTGATTTGCAAACCGCCGATAGCCAGGTGGCCGCGACCACGCATAATGATGGTGTCGCCTTCGCGCGTATCGCCAAGCTGATCGGCGAAATCGCGGCACCCGATGCAATGATTGCGCTGGATGCCGGCACTTTCGGCGCACCGTTTTATCGCAAGATCGCCTGGGTTTCGCCGCGCCGGCTGCTGGCACCAGTGGCCGGTTCCATGGGTTTTGGCGTGCCGGCCGGCGTGGCGGCTTCCCTGCGTTTCCCCAAGCGGCAAGTAATTGCGCTGGTGGGTGATGGTGGCGCCTTCATGACCGGCGGAGAATTCGCGGTGGCGGTGGCGCGTGGTGTGCCGCTGAAGATGATCCTTTCGGATAACGGGTCTTACGCTTCCATCCGCATCCATCAGGAACGCGCCCATCCCGGCCGCGTGAGTGGTACCAGCCTGGAAAACCCGGATTTCGCCGCCTGGTGCGCGGCATTTCGTGTGCCGGTGACGCGCATTGAAACGGATGCGGATATGCCGAAGCTGGCAGAAGCGCTCGCCGCGCCCGGGCCTGCCGCGATCCATGTGCGCACATCCTTGCAGGCGGTGCTACCGAAATAGGGGCGCTTGTCGCAAGGCAGGGGGCGGGATAGACCCATGCCCCATGTCGCATAACAGTTTCGGCCATCTTTTCCGCGTCACCACCTGGGGCGAAAGCCACGGGCCGGCGATTGGCTGCGTGGTGGATGGCGCGCCGCCGCGCCTAATGCTTTCGGAAGCCGATATCCAACCCTTCCTGGATCGGCGCCGGCCAGGCCAATCCAAATTCGTGACGCAACGCCAGGAAGCGGATCAGGTGCGGATTCTCTCGGGCGTATTTGAAGGCCAGACTACCGGCACGCCGATTGCGCTGATGATCGAAAATACAGACCAGCGCAGCAAGGATTATGGGGAAATCAAGGATCGCTTCCGCCCCGGCCATGCCGATATTGCTTATGAATTAAAATACGGCATTCGCGATTATCGCGGCGGTGGGCGTTCCAGCGCGCGTGAAACCGCCATGCGCGTCGCCGCCGGCGCCATTGCGCGCAAGGTGCTGGGCGAAGGCGTGCGCATTCGTGGCGCGCTGGTTGCCATGGGCGGGGATGCGGTGGATCGCGCGGCCTGGGATTGGGCGGCGGTGGATGAAAACGACTTTTTCTGCCCGGACCGCGCTGCCGCCGCGCGCTGGGAAGAACAGCTTTTGGCGCTGCGCAAATCCGGCAATTCGGTGGGCGCGGTGATCGAAATTGTTGCCGAAGGCGTACCCCCCGGCCTGGGTGCCCCCATTTACGGCAAGCTGGATGCGGATTTGGCCGGCGCGCTGATGGGCATCAATGCCGTCAAAGGGGTTGAGATTGGTGATGGCTTCGCCGCAGCCGCGCTGACCGGCACGGCCAATGCGGATGAAATGCGGATGGCTGAGGGCGGCTTGGTCGCCTTCCAGGCCAATCATGCCGGCGGCGTTTTGGGCGGCATCAGCACCGGTCAGCCGATTGTGGCGCGGTTTGCGGTGAAGCCCACCAGCTCCATTCTTGAACCTCGCCTTGGGGTGGATCGCTTTGGCCAGGATGTAGATATCATCACCAAGGGCCGCCATGACCCCTGCGTTGGCATCCGCGCCGTACCTGTCGGGGAAGCGATGATGGCGCTGGTGCTGGCGGATCATTTGCTGCGCCACCGCGCGCAGAATCCGGATGCTCCAAGCACGGCGCGTCTGCCGCGCAACTGATGGCGTATCCTCCGCCGCAATCCTGCCATGCCCGCCACGGCGCCGCCGTAAAAGTCCTGAAAATACCTTGAACAAGACGCAAGGCCGCCTTGCCGCCGGGGTCATATGTCCCTGCGCACAGTTCAAACATAGGAGGACAAGATGCGCTACCTGACAAAGACCTCACTTCTCGCCACCGGCCTTGCTTTCGCGCTGACAGGCGCGGCACTCGCCCAGGGGACGGCCAGCACCGCCCCTGTCCAGGGCAGCCGCCCCGCCGCTCAGGCGCCGGCAGGGGCCAAGCCTGGTGAAGCCACGAATGGCCAGGTGCGTGGCCATCAGGGCAATGACAGGGTCCGGGCGGTGACCCCGGCGGCCCCCTCAGGCGGTGCAGCCCGCTAACGGGGCAGCTTAACCGGCGGGTGGTTGCGCCCCGCCCGCCGGCCAGCTGCAAGGCCCGCCCTTAACCGGGCGGGCTTTGTCGTTTCGGCGCGGCCTCAGCCCACCCTAAAGATTGACGTTTCGCAAAGCCCGGACGCACATTCCCCAAATATCAAGATCGAAACAGGGGGAGGACCCAGGCATGGCTGATGAATTGATTGCGCTGAAACCCGAAATCGTCGCCAAGGCGCGTGTGACGGAAGCGCAGCGCGCGGCCATGTATGATGCGGCGGCAAAGGACCCCGATGCCTTCTGGCGCGATGAAGCCAAGCGCATTGCCTGGATGAAGGCGCCGACGAAAATCAAGAACACCGATTTCAACGGCAATGTTTCGATCAAATGGTTCGAAGATGGGGTGCTGAATGCCTCAGTTTCCTGCCTCGACCGGCATTTGGCCACGCGCGGTGATCAGGTGGCGATTCTGTGGGAAGGCGATGACCCGGCTGCGGATGCCAAGGTGACCTACCGCGAATTGCATGTGCGCGTCTGCAAACTGGCCAATGCCATGCGCAAGCTTGGCGTGAAAAAGGGCGACCGGGTTTGCATTTATCTGCCGATGATCGTGGAAGCGGCGGTTGCCATGCTGGCCTGTGCGCGCGTTGGCGCTGTGCATTCCATCGTTTTTGGCGGGTTTTCACCCGATAGCCTGGCATCGCGCATTCAGGATTCGGAATGCGTCATGCTCATCACGGCCGATGAAGGTCGCCGCGGTGGCCGGCGCGTACCGCTCAAGGTGAATGCGGATGAAGCGCTGCTGAGTTGTTCATCCATCAAGCACGTGATTGTCGCGCGCAATACTGGCGGCAGCGTTGAGATGATGTCTGGCCGCGATCATTGGTGGGATGCCATCACCACCGGCCAGCCGGAGACCTGTGAGCCCGAGCCAATGGGCGCGGAAGACCCGCTGTTTATCCTTTATACGTCAGGCAGCACGGGCAAGCCCAAGGGTGTATTGCACACCACCGGCGGCTATATGGTTTGGGCATCTTACACGCATGAAAAAGTTTTCGATTACCGCGATGGCGAGATCTATTGGTGCACCGCCGATGTCGGCTGGGTGACCGGGCATAGCTATATTGTCTATGGCCCGCTTGCGAATGGCGCGACCACCCTGATGTTTGAAGGCGTGCCGAGCTGGCCCGATTCCGGGCGCTTCTGGCAGGTGGTGGCCAAGCACAAGGTGAACATTTTCTACACTGCACCCACCGCGATTCGCGCCCTGATGCGCGATGGCGAAGCGCCGGTGCAAAAGCATGACCGTTCCAGTCTGCGGATTCTGGGCAGCGTGGGTGAGCCGATCAATCCCGAAGCCTGGCTTTGGTATTATCGCGTGGTGGGTGATTCTCGCTGTCCGATTGTGGATACCTGGTGGCAGACGGAAACCGGCGGCATTTTGATCTCGCCCTTGCCTGGCGCGGTCGCGCAAAAACCTGGTTCTGCCACCCTTCCCTTGCCCGGTGTGAAGCCAGCGCTGGTGGATGGTGAGGGCAAGCTGCTGGAAGGGGCGACCGAGGGTAATCTGGTGATCCTGGATAGCTGGCCCGGGCAGATGCGCACGGTTTATGGTGACCATGAACGCTTCGTGCAGACCTATTTTTCCACCTTCAAGGGCATGTATTTCACCGGCGATGGCGCGCGGCGTGATGCCGATGGCTATTACTGGATCACGGGCCGCGTGGATGATGTGATCAATGTGGCTGGCCACCGCATGGGCACGGCCGAAATTGAAAGCGCGCTGGTCGGAAACCCTGCGGTGGCAGAGGCCGCGGTGGTTGGCATGCCGCATGACATCAAGGGCCAGGGCATCTATGCCTATGTCACGCTGATGGCGGGTGTTGAGCCCACGGATGTGCTGCGCAAGGAATTGGTCGCCTGGGTGCGGAAGGAAATCGGCCCCATCGCAACACCGGATGCCATCCAATGGGCGCCGGGCCTACCGAAAACCCGTTCCGGCAAGATCATGCGGCGGATTCTCCGCAAAATTGCGGCAAATGAGGTGGATGGGCTGGGGGATACCAGCACGCTGGCTGACCCGGCGGTGGTGGATCAGCTGGTGGCGAATAGGGTGAGGTAGGCGGCCCTTACGCGCCAAGATGGGAACATCTTGGCGCGTATGCTGATTTTAGAACCGCGATCGGCGTGATCCTTCAATAGGGATCAAGCAAAGTGATGCAACGCGCGCCGATCAATCATCCGAACGGCTAGGGCTACCAGCCAGCACGCCGCCATCAATCACAATCGTCTGCCCGGTCATGAAGGACCCGGCGGCGGAGCCCAGGAACACCGCAGCACCCGCGATTTCGTCCGGCTCCCCAATGCGCTTCAGCGGTGTGTCCTTGGTGCGCTTGGCGTAAATGCCGGGGTCTTCCCACAGCGCGCGGGCGAAATCCGTCCGCACCAGCCCGGGCGCGATGGCATTGGCGCGGACATTTTTCGGCCCCCATTCCACTGCGAGGTTCCGCACCAGCTGCATATCGGCCGCCTTAGAAATGGCATAGGCGCCCAGCACCGGGGACCCGCGGAAGCCGCCGATGGACGAAATGATGATGATGGAACCACCCCCCCGTTCCGCCATACCGGGCGCGGTCATATGCGACAGCCAAAGATTGGATTTGATGTTGGACGCCATGATCTTATCAAAAATCTCATCCGGCATGGTCACGGCGGGGCCGAAATGCGGGTTGATGGCGGCATTGCAGACCATGATATCCACCTGGCCCCAGGCGGCGATGGTTTGGTCAATCAGCGCCTGACATTCATTCTTGCGCCCGATATTGCAGGCTATGGCCATGGCCTGCCCGCCCTTGGCCTTGATGGCGTCCACCACTTCCTGGCAGGCATCAATTTTGCGGGATGAGACGACCACCTTCGCCCCCTGTTCGGCCATTCTTTCGCAAATCGCCCGGCCAATGCCGCGGCTGCCGCCGGTAACCACGGCCACCTTGCCGGTCAGATCAAATAGGGACATGCGCTTCCTCCTGCTTAGATTGTTCGGGAGCCAGCGCAGCATGACCCGAGCTTTCCCGCAACCGGGTGCTTGCCCTCGGGCGCAGAGTGCCGGAGACTACCCCCAAAGGGGTGCTTGAGGCCCCGTTTGGATGAGGGAGAGGCGCTTTGGCCGACAATCACTTCGTGCAGCATGTGGCGATGGGGGAGGTGCATGTGCTGCGCCTGGCCAACCCCCCCGTAAATACGCTGCGCACCGAAATCCGCGCCGGGCTTTTCGATGGCATGAAGGCCGCGCGCGCCGCCGGCGCCAAGGCAGTGGTCATTATCGGCACGGGGCGCATGTTCTGCGCCGGGGCCGAGATGACCGAATTCGGCAAGCCGCGCGTGCCGCCATCGCTGACTGAAGTTTTTGAAGAATTTGAAAGCTTCCCGGGCCTGACAGTTGCCGCCATTCATGGCTCTGCCCTCGGTGGTGGGCTTGAAGTGGCGCTTGCCTGCCATGCGCGCGTGGCGTTAGCGGATGCGAATCTTGGCCTGCCGGAAGTGAAGCGCGGCTTTGTGCCGGGCGCGGGTGGCACGCAACGCCTGCCGCGCCTGATCGGGGCGGAAGCGGCGCTGAAAATCATTGTCTCCGGCGACCCGATTAAGGCGAGCGAGGCGCATAAGCTTGGCTTCATCGATGCCGTGATTGATGGTGATCTGGAAGCCGGCGCCATTGCCTTTGCGCGGGCCAATCTCGGCAAGACTTTCACTTTGGCGCGCAATCGCACGGATAAGATCGCAGGCCAGGATATGGCTGAGTTTGTTGCCGCGGCGGGGGCTTTGCTGAAGCGCGCGCGCGGGCAGGAAAGCCCGAAGGGCTGTGTGGAAGCGGTGCGCGCTTCCTTCACCTTGCCGTTTGAGGAAGGCCTACAGAAGGAACGCGATTTATTCGCAAGCCTGGTGGCGGGCGAGCAATCCAAGGCGCTGCGCCATATCTTCTTCGGTGAACGCGAAGCGCAGCGCGTGCCGGGCCTGGAGGCTGATACGCAAGTGCTGCCTGTCGGCAAGCTTGTCGTGATCGGCGGCGGCACCATGGGCGGTGGCATTGCGATGAGTGCTGTGAATTTCGGCGTGCCCGTCACCATTGTGGAAATGACGGATGACGCCCTGGCCAAGGGCCTGCAACGCTGTGAAGCGAATTGGCAGCGCACCGTCGCGTCTGGCCGCTTGTCTCAGGCCGAATACGAAAAGCGCCGTGCGCTGCTGAGCGGTTCGACCGATTTCGAAAAAACCGTGGGCGAAGCCGATCTGGTGATCGAAGCGGTGTTCGAGAATATGGATGTGAAGAAGCAAGTCTTCGCGCGGCTGGATAAGGCGGCGCGGCCTGGGATTGTGCTGGCTTCCAATACCTCCACGCTTGATATTGACCAGATAGCGAATGCGACGTCTCGGCCCGAATGGGTGATGGGCATGCATTTCTTCAGCCCGGCCAATGTCATGCGCCTGCTTGAAAATGTGCGCGGGTCCAACACCAATGCGGTGGCCATCGCGACGGCAACCGAATTCGGCAAGAAGATCGGCAAGCTGCCGGTGCTGGTTGGCAATTGCGATGGCTTTGTCGGCAATCGCATGACCGGCAAGCGCACGCCCCAGGTGGAAAAGCTGCTGCTGGAAGGCTGCCTGCCGCAGGATATTGACCGCGTGATGGAAGGCTACGGCATGGCCATGGGGCCGCTCGCCACCGGTGACCTTGCTGGCTTGGATATTGGCGCGGCGGTGCGGAAGGCGCGTGGGACTGTGGCGCCGATTGCTGATGCCGTGGTGGCCGCCGGGCGTTTTGGCCAGAAAACCAGCAAGGGCTGGTACATGTATGACGAAAAGCGCAACCGCTTGCCGGACCCGGAAGTGGAAAGCATTATTCTGGATGTCGCGGAAAAAATGCAGGTGCGCCGCCGCAAGATCGAAGCGGCCGAAATTCTTGAACGCCTGCTGTTGCCGATGGTGAATGAAGGCGCGCGCATCCTGGAAGAAGGCATTTCATCCCGCCCGATTGATATTGATGTGATCTTCACCAGTGGCTTCGGCTGGCCAGCCTGGCGCGGCGGGCCGATGTTCTGGGCGGATACGCAGGGCCTCAAGGCTGTGCGGGATAAGCTGAACCAATACGCCGAAGCGACGGGTGACAAGAATCTGCGCCCCGCGGCGCTGATCGAAAAACTGGCCGATGAGGGCGGAAGCTTCGCGGCCATGGGCAAATCCAAGGTTTGATGCCGCCAAGCGGCAGACAGGAATAAGGGGAAACAGCGATGGATCTACGTTTCACGGATGAGGAACGCGCCTTCCGCCAGGAAGTACGCGATTGGATTGACGCCAATCTGCCAGCCGATACGCGTGAGCGTTTGGCGGCGGGGCGCACACCCACCAAGCAAATGCAGCTGGATTGGCAAAAGAAGCTGAATGCCAAGGGCTGGTGCGTACCGCATTGGCCGGCAGAATGGGGCGGGCAGAGCGATTGGTCTGCCATCAAGCGCTTTATTCTGTTGGAAGAATTGCAGGGGACTCCAGCGCCGATCCCGCTCGGCTTCAACTGCAATATGTTGGGCCCGGTGCTGATCGCTTTCGGCACCGAAGAACAGAAAAAATTCTTCCTGCCGAAGCTTGCCAATCTTGATCTCTGGTTCTGCCAGGGTTTTTCGGAACCCGGCGCGGGGTCTGACCTCGCCTCGCTGAAAACGCGCGCCGTGCGGGAAGGCGATCATTATATCGTCAATGGGCAGAAAACCTGGACGACGCTGGCGCAATACGCCGATTGGATCTTCCTGCTGGTGCGCACCAATCCGGAAGCGACCAAGCAGCAGGAAGGCATTTCCTTCCTCGTGGTCGAGATGAATACGCCCGGCATCACCGTGCGCCCTATCATCACCATTGATGGCGCGCATGAGGTGAATGAGGTGTTCTTCGATGATGTGAAAGTGCCAGTGGCCAATCTGGGCGGCACCGAACATCGCGGCTGGGATTGCGCGAAATTCCTGCTTTCCAATGAACGCACTGGCCAGGCGCGCGTTGGCGCTTCCAAGGACCGCATTCGCCGTCTGAAGCTGATTGCGCAGAATGCACCGGGTGGTGAGCGCCCGATGATTGAAGATTCGCGCTTCCGTGAGCGTCTGGTTGAAGTGGAAGTGCAGTTGAAGGCGCTGGAGATGACCACCATGCGCGTGCTGGCCGATGAAAATCGCCAGCTTAGCGAACGCAAGCCGAACCCGGCATCCTCCGTGCTGAAAATTCGCGGCACGGAAATCCAGCAATCCATCAGTGATCTTTATGTTATGGCCGCCGGGCCTTACGGCATGGTCGGCGCTGATCCTGATGGGGATCGCTGGAATGAACCGGAACTGGCGCCGGAATGGGCGACGTTGGCCCAGCCAACCTATTTCAATTGGCGCAAGCAGACGATCTATGGTGGCTCCACCGAGATCCAGAAAAACATCATGGCCAAAGCCTTTTTGGGACTCTGAGACATGGATTTCGATCTTTCCGAAGACCAGCGGCTGCTGCAGGACAGCCTGACCAAACTGCTGGCAGATAAATATAAGTTTGAAGACCGCAAGCGCTACCTGAAATCAGCCACAGGCTGGTCGCAGGAAATGTGGGAGGCTTATGCGGATCTTGGCCTGCTGGGTCTGCCCTTCGCGGAAGAAGATGGCGGCTTTGGTGCGGGCCCGGTGGAAGTGATGCTGATGGCGGAAGCCATGGGTAGCGCGATTACGCTGGAACCTTGGCTTGCGACGGTGGTGATGGGCGGTGGCTTTATCCGCCATGGTGCATCCGCAGCGCAGCGCGCGGCGATGGTGCCGGAAATTGCCGCGGGCAAGCTGAAACTCGCCTTTGGCTATACGGAACCGCAATCGCGCCATGATTTGCATGATGTCGCGACCACGGCGAAGAAGGATGGCGCGGGCTGGGTGCTGGAAGGCCGTAAGGGCGTGGTGCTGCATGGCGATGTGGCGGATCACATTATCTTGACCGCGCGCATCGGTGGCGCCAGGCGCGACAAATCCGGCATTGGTGTTTTTCTGGTGCCCGCCAATGCGAAGGGTGTCACGCGGCGCGGCTACCCGACCACGGATGGCTTGCGTGGCGCTGAAATCACGCTTGATCGCGTAAGCCTGCCAGCGGAAGCGCTGTTAGGTGATGCCGGCAATGGCCTCGCTTTGGTGGATCGCGTGGTGGATGAAACCATCGCCGCGCTGGCCGGTGAAGCGCTTGGCGCGATGGATGCGTTGCAGAAGCTGACCCTGGATTATCTGAAGACGCGCAAGCAATTCGGCCGTCCCATCGGGACGTTCCAATCCTTGCAGCATCGCGCGGCGGAGATGATGGTCTCCCTGGAAGAAGCGCGTTCCATGGCCATGCTGGCGGCGATGATGGCGCAGGAGCCGGATGCGCTGGAACGGCGCCGGCAAATGTCGGCGGTGAAGGTGCAGATCGGGCGTTCTGGCAAATTCATCGGCCAAGGCGCCATTCAATTGCATGGCGGTATAGCCATGACGATGGAATATCTGGGCGGGCATTACTTCAAGCGCCTGACCACGATAGACACCATGTTCGGCGACGCCGATCATCATTTGACGCAATTGATGGCGATGGGCGGACTTAATCAGGCCGCATAAACCGGACCTATCCGCGACTTATCCGTCATGGCCGTGAAGAATTGATGACACGACCATGACGGTGCTTCCCTGAACCCCCATCAAGCGCTACCGAAATTATCACCGGTTGGGGAGAATTGATCATGGCAAATACTGAAGATCCGCGCTTGCAGGAATTGGCTGATCTGATTGATGGCAAGGGCCATGGCCAATACGGGCTGCATGATGTGACGCAGCGCCAGCACGCTTTGCAAGCCGCCTGGCAGGCAGAGCGTGAGGGTTGTTCCTCAGCGCTCATCGCCGCCGCGCTGCTGCATGATATCGGCCATCTGGTGCATGATCTGGGCGATAACCCCGCCGAGCATGGCGTGGATGACAAGCATGAAGAATTGGGCCAGGTCTGGCTGCAATCCTGGTTTGGGCCGGAAGTGACGGAACCTGTGCGGCTGCATGTTGCCGCCAAGCGCTATCTTTGCGCGACGGAAGCCGATTACTTCGCCAAGCTCTCGGCGGATTCCGTACTCAGCCTTTCGCTGCAAGGTGGGCCGATGTCAGCCGATGAAGTCGCGGCCTTCCGGGCGCTGCCGCAGGCGGAAGATGCCGTGCGGCTCAGGCGTTTTGATGAGGGCGCCAAGGTAGTGGGGCTGGCAACGCCACCCGTGCAGCATTTCCTGCCTCATGTTGCTGCCTGCCTGAAATAATCTCGGTCTTGACCGGGGCCGATGCGCCCCGCAGGCTTTGCCCCTATGGGCGGTATTCTCGTTATTGGTTCCTATAATCGCGACACGGTGCTGCGCCTTGAACGCTTCCCCGCGCCGGGTGAGACGCTGACCGCGCTTGGCATGGCTGAATTCCATGGCGGCAAGGGCAGCAATCAGGCCGTGGCCGCGGCACGCGCGGGCGGGCGTGTTGCGCTGATCACGGCCATTGGTGATGACGCTTCGGGCCAAGCCGCGCGCGCGCTTTGGGCGGCGGAAGGCATTGATGCTCAGCCGGTGCAAACAGCACATGCCTCCACTGGCGCCGCCACCATCCTGCTTGATGCAGCTGGCGAAAATCAGATCATCATCATCCCTGGTGCCAATGCGAAACTAGCCCTGCCGCCAAGCTTCGCGCCACCTGACGACATAGCGGTGGCTCTCGCGCAGCTTGAAACGCCGCAGGCAGCCACCGCAGCGCTGTTTCGCGCGCTGCCCGGCACGCGCCGCATCCTGAATGTCGCACCTGCTGCGCCCATCCTGCCGGAGCTTCTCGCCACGACCGATATGCTGGTGTTGAATGAAACCGAAGCCGCCATTCTGGCGCAGCGGGAAGCCGAACCCGCAGCCCTGGCTCTTGCGCTCGCTGCCGAGACAATGCGCGAAGTGATCGTGACCGCCGGTGCCGCCGGCGGCTTTTGGGCGCGGCCTGATGGCATTGTGATTGATGCTACCCCGCCCAGCGTGGCTGTCGCCGATACCACCGGCGCGGGAGACGCCTTTCTGGGCGCCTTCGCAGCCTTCAGCGCAGAGGGGTTCGCGCCGGAGAAAACATTGCGTCTGGCTGTCACCGCGGGCGCGCTTGCCTGCACGCAGCAGGGTGCCGTGCCCTCCTTGCCGCATCGTGCGGCGATCATGGCGCTTGCTGGGCGAATCTGATCAGCCACGTCGAAGGGCGTCAGGCCGTCTCCCGGAAAGGCTGCGCCAGCAACCTATCCAGCCGCTGTTCCTGATCTGCGCGGAACTCCACAACGCCAATCACCATCCCAAGCTGCCCCGCGGCTGGCTCCGCGCGATAAGTACCGAACAGCCTGTCCCAGCAGGAAAGGCAAAAGCCGAAATCGCTATCGGTTTCCTCGCGCACTTCGGAATGATGCACGCGGTGCATATCGGGCGTTACCAGCACCAGGCGCAGCGTGCGATCCATCCATGCGGGTAATGCCAGATTGGCGTGGTTGAAAAGGCTTGTCGCATTCAGCAGTACTTCAAACACCAAAACTGCCTCTGCCGGCGCACCAAGGGCCACCACCGCCGCCATCTTGATCGCCATGGACAGCAGGATTTCCACCGGATGAAAACGCAGCCCAGAAGAAGCATCCAATTCCGGGTCAGCGTGATGCACGCGATGCAAGCGCCACAGCACCGGCACGGCGTGAAAAACGCGATGCTGGAAATAGATCAGCAGATCCAGCAGCAGCACCGCCAAAACGCCGCCCACCAGGCCATTGACCCCCAGCCAGCGCAGCAGCCCAAGCCCCTGGCTTTCCGCATAAAGCGCCACACCAATCGCTGCAGCGGGCGCCAGCAGCCGCACCAGTAGGGAAGCAATCACCACCAGCCCGAAATTCGCCGGCCAGCGCCGCCAGGAAAGCCGCTGCGCACGGCGCGGAAAGGCGCGTTCCAGCACCAGCATGGCGCAGAGCACCCCCAGAAAGGCCGCAAGCCTGATCAGCGGTTCATGGGCCAGCATGGCCGGGATACTCCTTCCAACAACCCATCATAGCTTGTGTCGCGCGCTCCGAATTGGAATGCTGCAACCATGATAGCACGTAAACGCCCCAGCTGATGGCCCTGGGCTTCCTGGAATGGTCCGCCCGTCGAGGCGGGCCGCTGCTGGCGCTTGGCATATTCGCGGGGCTTTTCATCCCGCCCTTGGCTGCGCTGTTCCGTGATGTGGTCACCTTTTCGGTCGCGACGCTGATGACGATTGTCCTGCTGCGCGTGGATTTGGCGCAGGTGGTGGCGTATTTGCGCCGGCCCGTGCTGGTGGCGGTGCTGGTCGCCTGGATGATGCTGGTCTGCCCCATTCTGCTATTCCTCGTGCTGCGCGGCTTTGGTTTTGATGGGCCGCTTGTCGCGGGGCTGGTCATCAGCGCCATGGGCTGTGCCGCCACATCCTCCCCGGCATTCGCGCGCATGGTGGGGCTGGATGGGGAAATCTCGCTCGTGGTGGCGATCATCACCACGCTGATCGTGCCCTTCACCGCGCCACCCTTGGCGCTGGGGCTGATGGGCATAGATTTGGCCATTTCGCTTTCCGCGCTGATGGGAAGGTTGATGCTGGTTGTCGGGCTGCCCTTGTTGATTGCGGTGGCGCTGCGCCGGCTTTTGGGCCCCGCGCGGCTGCAACGCTATGCCGGCGCCCTGGATGGGTCCGTGGTGTGGCTTGTCGTGATTTTCGGATTTGGCGTGATGGATGGGATGCTGGCCAAAATCACCTCAGACCCCGCCTGGGTGATGGGCGGCCTGGCCTTGGCTTTTGCCGCCAATTTCGGCCTGAATGCCGCAACCGCTTTGGTTTTTGCGCCCACCGGCAAGAAGCTGGCGCTGACGGCGGGCTTGCTCAGTGGCAATCGCAACATGGCGCTGTTTCTGGCGGTGCTGCCGGCGGCAACGGATGAGCGTATTTTGCTGTTCTTCGCCCTTGGCCAATTCCCGCTTTTCCTGACGCCATTTCTGTTGCGCCCGATCTATAATCGCTTGAGGCCGAATGACGCCTCAGGCCGCCCGTAGCCGCGCGGCCAAAGATACCACGTCCTGCTCCAGCCCCGCGCTTTGCCGCGCCATGGCATCGGCCTGATCGCCAAGCGCTGTGACAGGCGCGCCAGCGGCTTCCATGCCGCCCTGCACCTTCGCCACGGCGCCGGCAACCGCCGTGGCGCCCTCGGCCGCCGCGGCGATGCCCTGGGCGATTTCCCGCGTCGCCGCGCCTTGCTGTTCAATCGCCTCCGCGGCTTCGGCGGCGATGGTATCAATGCGTTGCACAACCTGGGCGATGCCCTGGATCGCCGCCACCGCTTCGGTGGAGGTACTGCGGATTGCCTGCACCTGGCGCGAAATCTCCTCGGTCGCCTTGGCGGTTTGGGTCGCGAGCGCCTTCACTTCAGAAGCGACCACAGCGAAGCCCTTGCCCGCATCACCCGCGCGGGCGGCTTCGATGGTGGCATTCAGCGCCAAAAGATTGGTCTGGCCGGCAATGGCGGTGATCAGCTTCACCACATCGCCGATCTTCTCCGCCGCCCCAGTTAGGCCCTGCACAATGATATCGGTGCGGCCCGCATCACTCACCGCCTGGGCGGCAATGCTCGCCGAATGGCGGATCTGTTCGGAAACTGCCGCGACGGTGGAGGTAAGTTCCTCCGCTGCCGCCGCGACCTTGCCCGTTTCCTCCCGCGCGCGCTCGGCGCTGGCGCCGATGCCGGTGGTGGCCTGTTGCGCGGTCATCTGTGCTTCGCTGAGCGTGGCGAGCGTTTCGCGACTGGTCTTTGCCTCCTGCGCCAGGCTTTGCAGGCGGGGCGTGATTTCCGCTTCCAACACGCGGCTGGCCTCCGCCCGCAGCGCTGCATATTCGGATTTGAGACGCGCGAGTTCCGAATGGGCTTCATCCCGCGCCGCCTTGGCGCTGGTCAGATCGGCACGGAGTGTCGCCAGAATGCTAGTATCGGGGCGCTTTTCCGAAACGATGGGGACGCTGCGGCGGCGTGTGACGAAAGCCGTAAGTGCCGCCAAGGCCAGGGCAAGCGCCCCGAGCGCCATGGGCAGAGTCTGGCCCGGCAGGTGCTGCCGCTGGGCGGGGCGGGCGCGCTTGGCTTCCTCAGCGGCGGTGGCGAGCACCGGGCCAATGCTGGATTGGAAACGCGTCCCCGCTTCAGAAAGCCGCGCGGCGGCATTGGCAACATCCTGGCCAGAAGCCACTTCGCGGGCCCTGCGGGCGGAAGGTGCCTCCAGCGCTTCATGTGCGCGCTGCAAGGCAGCGGCGGCTTCGCGGAGCGGTTGATAGCGCGGCGCATCACCAAGCGCGGTCGTGGCAGACCGCAGCGTGGCAAGGGCAGTGTTCTGCGCCGTGATCAGCGCCTGATGCGCGGCATCATCACGCGCGGCGCCGGCGCGGTTGGCGATACTGAAAAGTTCTTCTGCGACACCGCGCGCGCGGAACAGCGCCGCCTGGCGCGGGATTTCATTATTGGCGAGCAAGCCGCGCGGCCTGGGTGCCTGGCCGCGCGCTGCGGGCAGCGGATTCATAGCACGGCTGATTTCCTGGCCCACTTCCGCAATGGCGGGCAGCAGGGCTGCGCGAAACACCCGATGCGCAGCGCCAAGCGCCGCGATTTGGCGTTCCGCTTCCTGTCGCGCTTTTTGTTCGGCTTCGAGCGCTGCGCCAAGCTGGCGAAGCGCCGCGGCAAGGCCGGTGCTGGTTGCCTGGACGGAGGCCGAAATCTGCGCATTGCCCCGCAGCAATGCATTCAAGCGGTCTTCTGCCTGGCGCGCGCGGCGCCCTGCATCCGCCAATTCCACATCGGATCGCGCCAGCAGCATGGGGGGTACCGCGCCGGAAAGAAGTGTTGCGCCTTCGGCGATATCCAGGCTGCGCGCCAGCATGGGCAGGCGCGTATCGGCCGACGGCGCCGGCAAGCTTTGCGGCAGGCCATACATGATGCCCGCCGTGCCCAAAGCGGTCAGCCCGGCGACAAGGCCAAGCCCCAAAAGAGAGCGTTTGTGGGATGGCGCTTGGGTGATGGAGGACATCGGGTTTTCCACTGCAGCATGATCAATGACTAGCCACGCATCTTATGCGAAATTGCTGAACAGGCCGTGAGGAAGAACGCGTATTTTTCAATCAGGCATTCGAGATCGGACCAGTCAATTTCACGAAATTTTATGCAATGCCGCTTTCTTCGGCATTCCGGAAATCCATTCATTGATAGATTTTCACATGTGCATTCAGGGCTCCTTCACCAAGCCCGTGTACGATGCACCTGTCATCCTCCTCGTTCCGAGGCCGGCAGGTGAGCAGTGATCCCAGTTTGCTGGTGATCGCGATTTACCGCACCCGCGCACGCCCTTGGAACGAAAGAATGGCTTTTGGAAACGCGACGGGGACCAGGAGACCCAAATGTTACGAATTCGGCCAATGGCCATTGTCATGAGCCTTGCCCTTGCTGCTGCATCGGGCCTTGCTCTGCTGTCCTTCCTGATGATGCAGGATGCCTTCAGCGATGCGCGCAGCGCCTATCAGAACCAGCATCTTTCCTATCGCCTGGCGGATGAATTGCGCCAGAGCTCGGACGATATCACGCGCAATGCGCGTACCTATGTAGTGACGGGCGACACAAAATGGGAAGAACAATTCCTGTCGGTGATCGGGATTCGCAATGGCGAAAAGCCGCGCCCGGTGGATTATCACCGCATTTATTGGGATTTCGTGGCGGCCACTGGCCGCGCACCGCGCCCGGATGGCGCGCGTATCCCGCTGCAACAGATGATGCGCGAAGCCGGCTTCTCGGAAGCGGAATTCGCGCTGCTGCGTCAGGCACAGCAGAATTCCGATGCGCTGATCCAGCTTGAAACGGTTGCGATCAACGCCGCCAAGGGTATTTTCGCAGACTCCGAAGGTAAATTCACCGTCCGGCGCGATCCCGATTTCGCCATGGCGCGTGATCTGATGCACGGCGCGGATTATCACCGCTTCAAGGCCGATATCATGGGCCCGATTGACCAATTCTATGTCGCCCTTGAAGAACGCTTGGCCTCCACCATTCGCACTGCCGAAGATCGGGTTGCCTATTGGCGTGCCCTCCTTGGCATCGCGGTCGCCATGATCCTCGCGGTTTCCGCTGCGGCCGCCTGGTTGCTGGTGCTGCGCATCTCCAAGCCACTCGATGAGCTTTCCGGTTCCATGGACAAGCTTGCGAAGGGTGATCTTGGCGTTGGCATTCCGCATGCTGAGCGCGTGGATGAAATCGGCGATATGAGCCGCGCCACCACCATCTTCCGCGATGGCCTGGTGGAAACGGCGAAGCTGCGGGAGGCGGAAGCCAAGCGCGGTGCGGAATTGGAATCCGCACGCCGTGCCGCCATTCAGGAAATCGCCAATGACCTGGAAAAGGCCATCGGCCAATCCGTCTCGGCGCTGTCCGACAATTCGGCCAAGCTGGTGGTGGAAGGCGGCAAGGTTGCTGGCACCACCGACACTGCGCTTACTCAAGCCCGCACCGCGGCGCATGAAGGCACGGAAGCCAATAATGGCATCCAGAGCGTCTCTGCCGCGGCAGAACAGCTTACTGTTGCCATCTCTGAAGTCTCGGCACGCGTGAATGCCGTGGCGCAGACGGCGCGCAGTGCCGCTGATGAGGCTGATCGTGTCACCTCCTTGATTGATGGGCTGAATGCCGCATCGGTCAGGATTAATGACGTGACCGGGCTGATTGGGTCCATCGCAGCGCAGACCAATCTTCTGGCGCTGAATGCCACTATCGAATCAGCCCGCGCGGGTGATGCCGGCAAGGGATTTGCTGTGGTGGCTTCAGAAGTGAAGAACCTGGCCGCGCAATCGGCCAAGGCGACCGAGGGGATTCAGGGCGAAATCAGCGCCATGCAATCCATCATCTCGGATGTGGTTGAGGTGATCCGCGAAATCGTGGGCCGCATCAGCCAGCTCAATAACGAAAACGGTGCCATTGCCGCAGCGGTGGAAGAACAATCCGCCACCACGGCGGAAATCGCCTCAAGCCTGCGGTCTGCCGCTTCTTCGGTGGGTTCGCTCGAAGGCTCGATTGGTCTTGTTTCCAGCATGACTGAGGATACCGGCAAGGCGATTGGCACCATCAACAATGCCACCAAGTCACTTGCTGATGAGGCGGTGCAGTTGCGCGGCGCCACGCAATCACTGATCCAGCGCTTGCAAGCGGCCTGATTGGCGATAGCAAAAAAGCGCGGTCCGAGCTTTCGGACCGCGTTTTTTTGTGCCATCAAACCGTGGAAATATCCGGCGCGTCGGGGTTCTTCATGCCGACAATATGATAACCGCTATCCACATGATGCACTTCACCGGTAACGCCGCCGGAAAGATCGGACAGCAAATAGAGCCCGGCGCCGCCCACTTCTTCGATTGTCACATTGCGCCGCAGCGGTGAATTATACTGGTTCCATTTCAGGATATAACGGAAATCGCCAATGCCGCTTGCAGCCAAGGTCTTGATCGGACCGGCGCTGATGGCATTCACGCGAATGCCGGCTTCCCCCAAATCGGTCGCCATGTAGCGCACGCTGGCTTCTAAAGCGGCTTTGGCCACACCCATCACATTGTAATGCGGTATCACGCGTTCGGCGCCCAGATAGGAAAGCGTCAGCTGCGCCCCGCCCGGCTTCATCAGCGCGGCAGCACGGCGGCCAACGGCCACGAAGGAATAGCAGGAAATATCCATCGCCTGCAGAAAGGCTTCGCGTGGTGTGTCCAGATAACGCCCGCGCAGATACTGCTTATCGGCGAAGCCAATTGCATGAACCAGGAAATCGATCCCGCCCCAGGCCCGTTCCACCGCACCAAAGGCAGCATCCATAACGGCGTCATCGGCCACATCACAGGGCACAACAAGGCTCGATCCCAGGCTTTCCGCCAAGGGGCGCACGCGCTTTTCAAGCGCTTCACCCTGATAGGTGAAGGCAACCTCGCCCCCCTGAGCGGCGATTGCTTGCGCAATGCCCCAAGCGATGGAGCGGTCATTCGCCACCCCCATGATCAGGCCGCGCTTGCCGGCCATGAGAGTGCCTTTGGGGATGCTAGGTGCTGGTTCCGCGTCGTTCATTGATAGAGGCACCATCCGACTAAAACTAAGCATTTCCTCTGCCATGGCACCGGATGCCGGGCAAGGGCCTTGCCCTTTCGCAAAGCGTCCCGATACAGGACATGACAAGGAGAACCCCATGGACGGCACCGTGACCACCACCGAAGACCCCTATGCCCTGTTTCAGGATTGGATGGCGGAGGCCACCAAGGGCGAGATCAATGACCCGAATGCGGTCTGCCTGGCGACCGCCACGCCGGATGGCAGGCCATCGGCCCGCATGGTGCTACTGAAGGGCGTGGATGCGCGGGGCTTTGTTTTCTACACCAATCTGGATAGCCGCAAGGGCGGCGAATTGGCCGCCAATCCCTTTGCAGCGCTCTGTTTTCACTGGAAAACCCTGCAACGCAGTATTCGTGTCGAAGGGCAGGTGGAAGCGGTGACCGATGCCGAGGCGGATGCCTATTATGCCTCCCGCGCGCGCACCTCGCGCCTTGGGGCATGGGCTTCCAAGCAATCCCGCCCGCTGGAAAGTCGCTTCGCTTTGGAAAAGGCAGTGGCCGAATATGGGCTGAAATATGCGGTCGGCGAGATCCCGCGCCCGCCCTTCTGGTCCGGCTTTCGCGTGCTGCCGGCGCGGATTGAATTCTGGCGCGATATGCCCTTCCGATTGCATGAACGCCGCGTCTTTCACAGCGATGGCGCGGCCTGGCGGCTTGAGGCGCTTTATCCGTGAAGGCTTCGGGCCGCATTCCCCCCGCCCAGGCGGAGGTTGCGGCCTTCCTTGCCGGTTTGGCCGGCGCCGCACCGATTGAGACCCATATCTCGGCGATTTTCGTCGGGTGGGACACCGCCTGGAAGATGAAGAAAGCCGTCGCGCTGGGGTTTCTGGATTTCAGCACCTTGGAAGCGCGGGCGCATTTCTGCCAGCGGGAATTGGAACTGAACCAGCCCGCCGCCCCCGGGATTTACCGCGATGTGGTGGCGATCACCCGCGCCCTGGATGGAAGCCTACAGGAAGGCGGCGATGGGGAGGTGGTGGAATGGGTGCTCCGCATGGCACCCATCCCGGTCGGCGATTTCCTGGACGCTGTTGCAGCGCGCGGCGCGCTGACGCCAGAACTTCTGGATGGCTTGGGCGATAGGGTTTTCGCCTTGCATCAAGCGGCGCCCCGGGTGGCGGGGTTGGACGCACCGGCCGCCATGGCGGAAGTGCTGGCCGGCAATCTGCGCGCCGCCCGCGCGGCAGGCTTGCCGGAAGCCGCCATCGCCCCGCTTGCCGCGCAGTTTCATTCAGCACTTTCGCGCAGCGCCCCACTGCTGGCGGCGCGCGCCGCCCAAGGGCGCATCCGGCGCTGCCATGGCGATCTCCATTTGGGGAATCTCTGCCTGTGGCAGGGCAAGCCCACCCCCTTTGACGCGCTGGAATTCGATGAGGCTTTGGCGCGGATTGATACCGGCTATGATTTGGCCTTCCTGCTGATGGATCTGGACCAACAGGCGGGGCGCGCTGCGGCGAATCGTGCATTCAACCGCACTCTGGCGCGATCCGGCGATTATGGGGTGCTCGGCCCGCTACCGCTCTGGCTTGGCCTGCGCGCCCTGGTGCGTGCGCATGTCCAGGCGGCGCGCGGGCGGGATGGGGGGGCGCTGCTCCGCGCCGCCGCTGCCTATCTGGCGCCAGAACCCCCGCGGCTGATTGCGGTGGGCGGGCTGCAAGGCACGGGCAAATCCACCCTGGCGCGCGGCCTAGCCCCCGCGCTTGGCCCTGCCCCGGGCGCCCTGCTGCTGCGATCTGACGAGCTCCGCAAACGGCGCTTTGGCCTGGCGCCAGAAGAGCCTCTGCCGCCCGAGGCATATGCTGAGGCCGTGAGTGCCGCGACACATGAAGAATTATTCATGATTGCCGAGGCCGCCTTGCGCCAAGGCCATGCGGTGGCGCTGGATGCGATGTTTTTGGACCCGCGCCACCGGCTGAAGGCTGCTGAAATCGCGACGCGTGTTGGCGTGCCCTTTCAGGGGTTTTGGCTTGAAGCGCCAATAGAAATCTTGAAATCCCGCATCCTGGCGCGGCGTGGTGATGCCTCGGACGCGACTATCGCCGTATTGGAACGCGCCGCGCAGGCCGATCCGGGGCCGATTGACTGGCTCAGGCTGGATGCGGCGGGCGATGCGCTGGCGGCGGCGCGCAAGGCCCTTGGCGTGGCGGGCTGAAATATGCGCTAATCCGCCCCATATCTGGGACGACGTAAAACAAGATCAAAACATTGAGGAGGCATGGCCATGGCCTATCGCCGTCTATTGTTGCCGCTGACCGGCACCGCTGCGGGTGAATCCGCACTCAGCACCGCGCTGATCGCAGCCCGCATCTGGGGTGCGCATGTGCATTGCCTGCATGTGCGCGTGGATGCGCGCGATGTCGCGCCGCTGGCCGGGGAAGGGCTTTCCGGCGCGATGATCGAAGAAATGATGGCCGCCACCGAACGCGAAAGCGGGGAAAGGGCGGATCGCGTCAAGAACCTGTTCCAGAAATTCACCGCCAATCTGGGCGATGTGACGCTGGCCGATAATCCCGACACCGCCGCGAAAACCGAAGGCCCCACGCTGTCTTTCGAATCCATGGTAGGGCGGGAGGAAGATATCGTCGCGCAGCAATCGCGCCTTTATGATCTGGCCGTGGTGCCGCATCCGGAATCGGGTGAGGATGTCTCCAGCAGCGATGCGCTGCATGCCATCCTGTTCGATTCCGGCCGGCCCGTATTGATTGCGCCCCGTACACCGCCCGCGGTGATTGGCACGCGAATATGTGTGGCTTGGAATGGCACGGCGGAAAGCGCGGCGGCGGTGGCGGCAGCTTTGCCCTGGTTGCATCATGCCAAGGCGGTGCAAATTCTCTATGCCGATGAATATCAACGGCGCGGGCCGAAGGCGGAAGGCATTCAGGCTTACCTCCGCTGGCATGGCGTAGCAGCGGAATTGATGCCCTTCAAACCGCAAACCCGCGATGTGGGCGCTGGGCTTTTGGGCGCGGTACGTGATTTCGGCGCCGATATGCTTTCCATGGGTGCGTATAGCCATTCGCGCTTGCGGCAATTGATCCTGGGCGGTGTGACGCGCCATGTGCTGGAGAATGCGGAAATTCCCGTGCTGATGTGCAGGTGAGGGGTTTCCCGGCGCATATCAGCCTTGCGCGGGCGGTATGGCGCCGCCCGCCGCGTATCCCCACCTAACGCGACAAGGCCACAAGCGGCCATTCGGAAAAACCCATGATCGAACTCCGTTCCTTTGAAAGCCTGGGCAAGGCCAATTTCGGTTGGCTCAATGCCAATCACCATTTCTCCTTCGGGCATTACCGCGATGCCAGCCGCATGAATTGGGGGCGGCTCCGCGTTTGGAATGATGATGAAATCGCGCCGGGGAAGGGGTTTGACCCGCACCCACATCGCGACATGGAAATCATCACCTATGTCCGCCAAGGGGCGATCACCCATAAGGACAGCATGGGCAATGAAGGCCGCACCGAAGCCGGCGATGTTCAGGTAATGAGCGCCGGCACCGGCGTAACGCATGCCGAATATAATCTGGAACCTGGTGTCACCACGCTGTTTCAGATTTGGATCATGCCGGACCGCACCGGCCTGCCGCCTTCCTGGGGGGCGAAGCAATTCCCCAAGGAAAAGCGCGAAGCGGGTTTTGAGGTTTTGGCATCAGGCCGACCAGCCGATGCGTCATCTGGCGCGCTTGGCATCAATGTGGATGGCGCGGTGATGGCGGCCACACTCGCCAAAGGGCAAAGCCTGACGCAACCTTTGGCCGAAGGCCGCGCGGCCTATCTGGTGCTGGCGCGTGGTGCGGCGCAGGTGAATGGTGTGGAAGCGCGCGCGCGCGACGGGATCGCCATTCGGGCAGAGGACGCGATCACCATCACCGCCAGCGAAGATGCTGAATTGGTGATGGTTGAAGTGGCGGATAGCTGACGGCTACTACCATTTCTTCCAGATCGGCCGATGTTGAAATGTCGACCGATTGTCAGAATGGCGATCCTGCCGATAATGCCGCGGCGGGTCCCAAGCCCGGTAGCTTTGGCGATAGGGCCGGTGGGCATGGCCGCCATAGGGCGCATAGCCATAGCCGCCGTAACCATGGCTATAGGAAGGGCTGTAATGGCCGCCGCCGGCCAGGCACCCGCCCAGCGTTAGCAATAACAGTAACATGGAAACCGGTAAGGTGATTAGACGCATCCGACACCCCTATTGATCCATTCGGGATCAACGGAATGTCACCACGCCTTCATGTCAGCCACTGGGCGGGATCACGGCATTTTCATGATGTGGGTTTGATCAGCGCCGCACTTCAGCCGCACAGACCCGGGTGAAATCGCGATCATCCAGCATCCAATCCTGGGTCCCGGTAAAGCGCGCCACGCCATCCGCGCCAAGCCGCCCTTCATAGCGCGCGCGATAATGAAAACCGCGCCCGGAAGACCCGCCTTGCAGCACCAGCGTGCCATCGGCGGCTACGCGGCCCTCTCCACGCTCCCAGGCGCCCGTCCGCGCGCCAGAGGCAGAGAGCACCGGGCGTTCATACTTCGCCACCGCGCCATCCACCCGTATTGTGAATGGCGCGGCCAGCGGCGCTTGCGTGATGCCTTCAACCGCGTCGCAGGTGAGCCTGCCTTGCCAAACACCATTGAAGCCTTGCGCCGCCAGAGGGCTGGCAGCGCAAAGCAAGATGGCAAGGAACAGAAAGCGGATCACTGATCCGCGTAGCAATGGGTCTCAGCCCCGCCACCCGGATGGGTCACGGCACCAAGATAGGCCGGGCCCACAAGCTGCGCATATTTCCAGAGCACGCCGGAATTGTAATCGGTCTTGCGCGGCTTCCATTCAGCGCGACGCTTGGCCAACTCCTCATCCGAAAGCGCTACATCAATGGTGCCCTTGTCGGCATCAATGATGATCTTGTCGCCATTGCGCAGCAGCGCAATCGGCCCGCCCACTGCGGCTTCCGGCCCGACATGGCCAATGCAGAAGCCGCGCGTAGCGCCCGAAAAACGCCCATCGGTGATCAGCGCTACCTTGTCGCCCATGCCCTGACCATAGATGGCTGAGGTGGTGGACAGCATCTCGCGCATGCCAGGCCCACCCTTCGGGCCTTCATAGCGGACGATGATGATATCGCCCGGCTTATAGGCGCGCATTTCAACGGCCTTGAAAGCATCTTCTTCGCAATCAAAGCAAAGCGCGGTGCCTTCAAAGCGCAGCTTTTCCATGCCGGCGATTTTCACAATCGCACCTTCCGGCGCCAGATTACCCTTCAGGGCCACCACGCCGCCGATCGGGCTGATCGGATCGGAACAGGGGCGCACCACATCTTGATCCTTCGGCACGATCACTTCGCGGTGATTTTCCGCAATGGTCTTGCCGGTGACGGTCATGCAATCGCCCTTCACATAGCCGCCATCAATCAGCGCCTTGATGATGATGGGCACGCCACCAATGCGATGCACATCGGCGGCAACATAGCGCCCGCCTGGCTTGAGGTCCGCGATATGCGGCGTCTTGCGCATGATCTCGGCCACATCTTGCAAGGTGAAGCGGATGCCGGCCTCATGCGCCATGGCGGGCAGATGCAGCGCGGCATTGGTCGAACCACCGGTGGCGCCGACGATGGCGGCGGCGTTGTGCAGGCTGTCGAGCGGGACGATGTCACGCGGGCGGATGTTGCGGCGGATGAGCTCCACCACCGCCTTGCCGGACTCGATGGCCCAGCGGTCGCGATCCTCGTCCGGCGCCGGCGCGCCGGCGGAAAAGGGAAGTGCGAGGCCGATCATCTCGCTGACACAGGCCATGGTGTTGGCCGTGAACTGGCCGCCACACGCGCCCGCGCCGGGGCAGGCGTGGCGCTCGAGTTCATCGAGCTCCTCGTCGCTCATGTTGCCAGCGGCGTGCTGGCCGACCGCCTC
>JBBAUC010000014.1:0-2691 GCA_040398485.1 Roseomonas sp.
CGCGGTGCGCCGCCACGACCACGCGGCTTGGCGCGCAGCACTTCGCCTTCTTCCGTGACCCAGGCCATGAAGCTGCCACTCACAGGTGGTTCCGTGGTCACACCATCAGCGGCCATGCCATTGAAGCGCCAAACCTGCGTTGTCGGTCTTTCATCCCAAAGATAACGCTTGGGCGAAGACAAGCCCGTGGCCCCATCATTGCCGCGCGCGGCGGCAGAAAGCCGCACAGCCTCCGGGCCAATGCGCACCGGGCTCAGCCATTGAAAGGCATTGCCGCGACCGGAACGGCGGCTGAGTGCATCCTTGCCGAAACTCGCGCGCGCAAATTCCACGCGGCTTTCAAAGGGGAAGGCATAGCCCTGTTCCGGCGCGCTCAAATCACGCAGCTTCAGGGGGTAGCTGTTGTTCAGATTAAGCCGGCTGTCGCGTTCATCTTCCACCAAGATGCCGCAGGTGCGCGCATTGCCGATATCCAGCACCAAATCAACATTGATCGGTTCATAGGATTTGCTATTGGAAACCACATCCACCAGCTTCACGCGCGGCAGGATGCGCGCTTCGGTCAGCAATTCCAGAAGCGTGATATAGCGCGCCCAATGTTCGCAGGCGCGTTGCTCATCCTCAGGGCGTGGGCGACGGCCACTCGCGGCACGCATGTCCTGCAAGATTTCCTCAAGCCACTGGATCAGCCAGGGTTCATTCATGAACCAGCTTGTCTGTTCCCGGTCAGACACAAAGGTGAATTCGCCGGCGCGTTCGCTATCGGCGGGCGAAATCGCGGTATAGGGTCGGCCTTCTTCGCGCGCACGCAAAGCCGTATCAAAGCCAAGCACGGCGTGATGCGTATTGCCTTCTTCATCGGGGGCCGAGAGTGCGGAAATGCGCAGCCGCGCCCAATTGGTCGGCCCCTTGTCATAGACTTCCTGGCCCGAGGCCCCCACAGCGGCCACACGGAAAAAGGGTAGCGGTATCCAACGCCCCAGAATGAATTCCAGCGCCTGGCCGCGCCCCACTTGATAGATTTCCTCATCGGGCGGGCTGCGGCCACTGATTGGGTCCAGAAGCGCGCCTTCGCCGCTTTCCGTCAGGCGACGCAGATTTACCAGGCCAGCACTCGCTGGCTCAGCACCTAGCGGCAGCGGCTGTTCCCAGAAGGAACGCGGCGCGCGCGGCAGACGGTCCAGGTTGAACCGAATGTCAATGAATTGCAGTCCGGTCTGCGGCACGAGGCTGATGATTTGCGGCAGGCCCTGCATTCTTCAAAACCTTGAGACTAAAAGGGAGATAGCCCCTAATATGCCGGTCAGCCCCGCCCGGCGCAACCAAAGCCTCGCTTTTGCAGGGCGGTCAGGCCGGCAGCACCACCGGCTGAGGGTCCAGCCATTGCAGGAACCAGGACAGGCTGAAATGCAAATGAGGCCCGGTCACGCGGCCCGTCATGCCGATGGCACCGATCCTTTGGGCCTTGGCAATGGTCTCGCCCTCCCGCACCGATATCTCGGACAAATGGGCGTAGAGCGAATTCACACCATGCCCATGATCCAGCACGATCAATTTGCCAAAGAAATGGAATTCATCGGCCAAGGTCACCCGCCCGCCTGCGCAAGCCAGCACCGGCGTACCGGTCGGCGCGGCGAAATCCAGCCCGTAATGGGGTTGGCGCGGCTGGCCGTTCAAGATCCTTTGGCTGCCGAAAACGCCCGAAATCCGCCCTGGGGCGGGGCGGATAAAACCCTCGGCAAAACCGGTAAGGTTGGTTTCAATCGCTCGCACCGCCGCCAGTTTCTCCCTTTCGCGGGCGATACGGGTCAGGGTTTCGGCATCTGGCGTCACCTGCGCGGGTGGCAGGCCGGAAATGCTCTCCGTCGGCCATTGGCGCTTGGCGATGTTCAAAACGCGGGTTTCCGCAGCACCTCCGGGGGGCGTGATGACCAGTCGCGCCTGGGCCGCATGGTCGCGCCCAAAGCCAAAGGCGAAATGCCCGGCTGGCGAGACCCTGACCGCGCGGCCATCCAGCGCCAGCCTGGTTCCCGGCGCGGCACGCCCCAGCACAAACCCGCCTTGGGTCAGGGCCGCTTCATTGAGGGTCACCGCCCGCACTGGCGTGGCCAGCAGCAAGGCGGGTGCGGCGAATAGCAGGCGGCGGGGTAGATGCAGCATCATAACAGGCGTCCTTGGCGCGAACCATCAACATTCACCCCCACTTCGCCATCAGCAAAGGTCAAGCGCAAGCCTTGCCCGGGGGAGACAGCGCCCGCTGCCACCACGGGTGCGCCCTTGGCATCGCGCACCAGGGCAAAGCCGCGCGCGAGAACCGAGGTATAGGAAGCACTCTCCAGCCGGGCGGAAAGCCCTTCCAGCACGGCCTGGCGTTGGCGCAGCATGGCCAGCACCGGGGCGGGCGAAAGCCGCGCCAGCCCAGGGGAAGCGCCGAAGCCATCCCGCCGGCGTGCCCAGGCGCTGCCAAGCCGCAAGCCGAGCGCTTCCAGCGCCGCGCGCCGCGCCAGAATGCCTTCTCGTGGATGGGGAATGCGGATCGCGCCAAGCCGCTGCGCGCGCGCGGCAAGGCTTGTGCTGACAGCGCGCGGCAGTCTTTCGCCCCAATCATCCAGGCGCTGGCGCGATTGTGCGAGCCGCGCCGGCACATCCGGCAGGCCGCGTTCGGCGCGTAGCAGGCGAAGCCGCGCGGCA
>JBBAUC010000014.1:2701-15393 GCA_040398485.1 Roseomonas sp.
TTCACCAGGCCAGAAGCCGCCTGACCCAGCCGCGCCCCGGTTTGCATAAGGGCCGCGGCAATCTCCGCCCGGGCTGGCACGGCAAGCTCAGCCGCGGCGGTGGGCGTCGGCGCGCGGCGGTCAGACGCGAAATCAATCAGCGTGGTATCGGTTTCATGCCCAACCGCAGAAATCAGCGGAATCGTGCTTTCGGCTGCGGCGCGAATGACGATTTCCTCATTGAAGGCCATGAGGTCTTCCAGGCTGCCGCCGCCGCGCGCCACAATCAGCACATCTGGGCGCGGCACGGCGCCACCTTCAGGCAGGGCGGAAAACCCCCTGATGGCGGCGGCAATCTGTTCCGCCGCGCCCTGGCCCTGCACCGCGACCGGCCACAGCAGGATATGGCGCGGAAAGCGGCGCGCGATGGTGGTGCGGATATCCTGAATGACCGCACCCTTTTCGCTGGTGATCACGCCAATCACGCGTGGCAACAATGGCAAGGGGCGCTTGCGGGCCTCATCAAAAAGCCCCTCTTCCAGCAGCCGTTTGCGCAGCGCTTCGATGCGCGCAAGCAAGGCGCCTTCGCCGGCATATTCCAGCCTTTCAATCACCAGCTGGTATTTTGACCGATCCGCATAGGTGGAAATGCGCCCTGTGGCGATCATCTCCACGCCGTTTTCCGGCATGGTGCCGATATTGCGCACCGAGCCTTTCCAGATGACGGCTTCGATCTTGGCGTCCTGATCCTTAAGCGACAAATAGATATGCCCGGAAGGATAGCGCTTCATTTCGGTGATTTCGCCGCGCAGGCGCAGCCGCCCGAAAGCGCCTTCCAGCGTGCGGCGAATGGCGCCAGCCAGATCGGTGACGCCATATTCGGGAGTGTTATCTGGCCGGGATTCGTCCATCGGCCATAATTAGCCCGGATCGGGCGCTAATGGAATCAGCCCCCCAAGGGCGAAAGCCAGGCTATTCGCCCGCCACGCCACTCCGCGCCACGGCTTGGGCCTGCGCGGCCAAAGCGCGCGCCATCTGGCTCAGCGCTTCCTGGTGCTTGTCATTGTCAATCAGGGCGAAATTGCGCGCGAGTTCCAGGCACATGCGCTGGCGCTGAGACATGGAAGGGTCCACGCTTTCGGATTTTAGCCCTTCAAAAAACCAGGAAATCGGCACGCCCAAGACCTGGGCAATACCATACAGCCGGCCGGCCGAAATGCGGTTCAGCCCGCGTTCATATTTATGCGCCTGCTGATAGGTAACGCCGATCATCTTCGCCAATTGCTGCTGTGACAGGCCAAGCATGGTGCGCCTTTCGCGAATGCGCGCGCCCACATGCTTATCGGCAGCATTGGCCCTTTGGGTGGAGACCACTTCGACGATACCGGCCTCGGCCTGGCGGAATGATTGTGCAATTTCGACGATGCTGTCCATCAACCCGATTCCTCAGCGGGGCATCATGCCCCTCGCTGATTTCGGATTATGCGCGGCATTGGTGATCAACCGGTGAATATGAGGCTCAAAAAAGCAACGCGCTCAGCCTTTGGTGCGCGATTTTAGCGCGGCTAATTCGCCTTTCAGTGTCTCAATTTCTTTTTTTAACGCCTCGGTTTCATCACCCGGGGCGTTTTCCTCGCGTCGCGCGAAAGGTGTGAACAGGCTCATCGCGCGTTCCATCATGGCGATATTCTGCTTGCCGACTTCCTGCAGGTCTGGCACGGCGCCGGGGAAGGGCATGAAGCCGCCCATGGTCTTGCTCAGCGTATCGCGCATTTGGTCCTGTTGCTGCGTGAAGGACGCCATGGCCGCTTCCAGATAGCGTGGCACGAGCGATTGCAGATTATCGCCGTAAAGCCCGATCAATTGCCGCAGCACGGCGGTGGGCAGCATATTCTGCCCCTTGCCTTCCTGTTCCACGATGATCTGGGTCAAGACGCCTCGGGTAATGTCCTCGCCTGTCTTGGCGTCATAGACCACGAAATCCCGACCATCGCGGATCATGGCCGCCAGATCATCCAAAGTGACGTAGGATGAGGTTTCAGTGTTGTAGAGCCGCCGATTCGCGTATTTCTTGACAACAATCGGGGGCAGCGCCTTCTGCTCACCGGCTTGGGGGGATTGACGACCCGACATGCTACCTTGCCTCAGCCTATTTGGTTACAGAAACGTCCTAGCATGGTTCATGCCGCAATGCGAAAGCCTGTTGCGGCACGGAAATACGCCGTTGGGGTCGTATCCGGCGGGGGCTGATGCCGCTATAACCTTGCCCCATGGCTGGCCCCGAGGATATCGAAAAGCTTGCGGAAGACTGGATCGCGCTGTGGCAGAGCGAGGTAGCCGGGCTCGCCGCCGATCCGGAATTGGTAGAAAAATGGGCGGCTTTTGCCTCGCTTGGGGCGGCCTGGTTCCGTGCGGCGGCGCAATTCTCCAAGCCTTTCACCCCCGGTGCGGCGGCCCAGCATGACAGCACCGTTCCGCCGTCGCGGCCCGCGCCCGCTGCCGCTCCATCTGGGGCTGGCGGGGATGCGGGCGATGGCGGCAGCGGGGGCGCTGCCCGGGATGCCATGGCCGAGCGGATCGCCATCCTTGAGCGCCGCCTGGCCGATCTCGAAAGCGGGGCAGGCGGAGGCAGCGCGCATCAGCGCCGCCCTCGCCAGCGCCGGCCACGCGCCTGAGGCGTTTCGCGGCGCGGTTCTGAACCGGCTGCTGCGTGCGGATCGCGCGCTGGTGGCTGGGCTTGCCGCCTATAGGCGCCATCCTTTTGAACGTCAGGCCCCACCGGTGCCGGCGATTTGGGCCGAGGAAGACACTAAATTGCTCGATTACGGCGGGCAGGGGCCTGTAGTGGTCTTTGTGCCTTCCCTGGTGAACCGCGCCTATGTGCTTGATTTGATGCCGGAAGCTTCCTTGTTGCGTTGGCTGCCGGGGCAGGGGTTCCGCACCTTATTGCTGGATTGGGGCTGGCCGGACGAGGCCGAACGGCACTTCACCCTGACCGATTACACTGCCGGGCGCCTGGAACGGGCGCTGATGGCGGCCCCCGGCCCGGTGATCCTGGCTGGTTATTGCATGGGGGGCTTGCTCGGCCTGGCGCTGGCCTTGCGCCGGCCGGATTTGGTGCGTGGCTTGGCGCTGCTGGCGACCCCTTGGGATTTCCATGCCGGGCCGGAAGGCGAGGCGCGCGCCCGCGCCGCGGCCGCCGCCTTGCCGGGGCTGGAAGCGCTGATGGAACCCACGGGCGCGCTGCCGGTGGATGTGCTGCAAACACTGTTCGCCAGCCTTGATCCCTTTGGCATCGCCGAGAAATTCCGCGGTTTTGGCCGGCTTGACCAAGCATCCGCTGCCGCCCGGCGCTTTGTGGCGCTGGAGGATTGGTTGAATGATGGCGTGCCTTTGGCCGCCCCTGTGGCGCGGCAATGTATTGGCGGCTGGTATGGGCGGAATGAACCGGCGGCGTTGGCCTGGCGCGTGGCGGGGCAGGTGGTGGACCCGGCCCTTTGGCAGGGCCCAACCTTCGCCGCCATTCCGCATCGGGACCGCATTGTGCCCCCCGCTTCTGCCCTTGCGCTGACCGGCCGCTTGCGTCAGGTCAAGCTGCATATGGCGCCGGCAGGGCATATCGGCATGGTCGCCGGCATCGCTGCCGAGGCCGCGCTGTGGCAGCCCTTGCGCGACTGGTTGCGCGGTTTGTGATAAGATTTGATGAAGGATAGTCTTGGCAGCGCAAAGCGGTGGAAGCTGTGCCCCAATTAAGGTAGTGCTCCCGTCAACTAGATAAATGAAATTTTCGGCTTGCAACCCCCACTTCTTCAGGAAGGATATCAGCCCCCATGACCGAAATCGTGATCGCATCCGCCGCCCGCACCCCGGTTGGCGCCTTCAACGGGGCTTTCGCCTCATTATCCGCGCATGCGCTGGGCACTGTTGCCATCAAGGCCGCCATGGAACGCGCCCACATTGAAGGTGCGGAAGTGGACGAAGTGATCCTGGGCCAAATCCTGGCCGCCGGCGCGGGGCAAAACCCAGCGCGCCAGGCTTCGGTGAATGCCGGCATTCCGGTGGAACATACCGCTTTCGGCATCAATCAGCTTTGCGGTTCTGGCCTGCGCGCCGTTGCCCTGGCGGCGCAGCAGATTGCCACCGGCGATGCGCGCATTGTCATCGCGGGCGGTCAGGAAAGCATGACCCAGGCGCCGCATGCGCAGCAACTGCGCGCCGGGCAGAAGATGGGCGATCTTTCCCTGATGGATACCATGCTGCGCGACGGGCTGATGGATGCCTTCCATGGCTACCATATGGGCAATACGGCGGAGAACGTCGCCCGCGCCTTCCAGATCACGCGCGATGAACAGGATCAATTCGCTTTCAATTCGCAGCGCAAGGCGGGCGAGGCGATGGCCGCTGGCCGCTTTGCCGATGAAATCACGTCGGTCACGGTGAAGGGCCGCAAGGGCGATGTTGTTGTCTCCGCCGATGAATACCCGAAGCCGGAAACGACGATGGAAATCCTCGGCAAGCTGCGCCCGGCCTTCGCCAAGGATGGGTCTGTCACCGCCGGCAATGCTTCCGGCATCAATGATGGTGCGGCGGCGGTGGTGGTGATGACGGCTGCCGAAGCGGCCAAGCGCGGCATTACGCCGCTGGCCCGCATTGTTTCCTGGGCGACCGCCGGCGTTGATCCTTCCATCATGGGCACCGGCCCAATCCCGGCATCGCGCAAGGCTTTGGCCAAAGCGGGCTGGAAGATTGATGATCTGGACTTGATCGAAGCAAATGAGGCCTTCGCTGCGCAGGCCATTGCCGTGAACAAGGATCTTGGCTGGGATACCAGCAAGGTGAATGTGAATGGCGGCGCCATTGCCCTTGGCCACCCGATTGGCGCTTCTGGTGCGCGCGTGCTGACGACCCTGTTGTTTGAGATGCAAAAGCGTGGCGCGAAGAAGGCGCTGGCGACGCTGTGCATCGGCGGCGGCATGGGTGTTGCCATGTGCCTGGAGCGGTAAGTTTTAGCCTCGGCGTCTGACGCCAAATGAAAAGGGCTCGCCGGTTTGATCCGGCGAGCCCTTCTTTTTGCGCTATCCTGGGTTGATCAGAACTTCGCCACCGCTTCGGCGATGGCGCGGCCAACATCCACCGTGCCGGCCTGCCCGCCCATATCGCGCGTGCGCGGGCCACCTTCCGCCAACAGCTTTTCAATCACCGCCAGGATCGCAACGGCTGCCTGTTTTTCGCCGAGGTGTTCCAGCATGATCGCGCCCGACCAGATCTGACCAATCGGGTTGCAGATGAATTTGCCCGCAATATCCGGCGCGCTGCCATGCACGGGTTCGAACATGGAAGGAAAGTGCTTTTCGGGATTGATATTGGCACTCGCCGCAATGCCGATGGAACCCGCAACCGCCGGCCCAAGGTCTGAGAGAATATCACCGAACAGGTTGGACCCGACCACCACATCAAACCAATCCGGATGCTGCACGAAATGGGCGCAGAGGATGTCAATGTGGAATTGATCCGTGGTGATGCCCGGATAATTCTTCCCCATTTCGGCGAAGCGTTCATCCCAATAGGGCATGGTGAAGGTGATGCCATTGGATTTTGTGGCGCTCGTCACCTTCTTGCGCGGCCTGGTCTTGGCCAATTCAAAAGCGTAGCGCAGCACGCGATCCACCCCGATGCGCGTAAAGACACTTTCCTGGGAGACGAATTCGCGGTCTGTCCCCACAAACATGCGCCCGCCGCTTGAAGAATACTCGCCTTCCGTATTCTCGCGCACCACAATGAAATCAATATCCTTGGGGCCACGATTGGCGAGCGGCGTGGTCGCCCCCGGCAGCAGCCGGCAGGGGCGCAGATTCACATATTGGTCAAAGCCGCGCCGAATGGGGATAAGCAAACCCCAGAGCGAGACATGATCCGGCACGCCGGGCCAGCCCACGGCACCCAGGAAGATGCTGTCGCTGTCCTTCAGCCGATCCATGCCATCATCCGGCATCATCTTGCCGGTCTTGGCGTAGGTTTCACAGGACCAATCGTAATGCGTCAGTTCCAGTTCAAAGCCGAAGCGCCGCGCCGCGGCATCCAGCACGCGAAGCCCTTCGGGCGTGGTTTCCTTGCCAATGCCATCCCCGGGGATGACGGCGATACGATGCTTGCGTGTGGCCATGGGGTCTCTCCTGCCCTTTCTTCAGGCTAGTCATAACGCGGGATGCGGGCTTTGCCAGCCCTCGGGGGTCAGGGGTTGGTGGGCGCTTCCTCTGCACGCCAAGCCTTGAGCAGCCCATGCGCTACGGCGAGCAAGGCAGGGCCAATGAAAAGCCCAAGGAAGCCAAAGGCAATCAACCCACCAAAGACACCGAGAATAATGAGCGAGAGCGGCATGGGGCTGCTACGCTTGATCAGCAGGGGTCGCACGATATTATCGCTGCCGGAGACCATGATCAGCCCCCAAAGCCCCATGAAAATCGCCCAGACGAGCTGACCTTCGCTGTAGAGCCAAGCCGCCGCGCCTAGCCAAGCCAACACCACCAGCGGCCCGAGCACCTGGCTGATGGAAAAGATCAGCGTCAGGAAGGAAATCACCCCAACGCCAGGCACGCCTGCAATGGCAAGGCCAATACCCATCAGCAACGCTTGGATGATGCCAGTGCCGACAATGCCCCAGGCCACACCGCGCACCGCACCTTCAGCGGCCATCACCGCATTGCGGCCCGTCTCACCCGCCAAGCGCCCGGCAATGTCCGTCACCTCATCGCCGAGCTTGTCGCCGCTGACCCAGAAGGCGGTGGCGACAATCAGCGCGAGCAGGATTTGCACCACGCTTGCCGCTGCTGCCTGGCCGATATCCACCAAAAGGCTGGTGATGCGCCCGGTATAGGGCGCCAGAAGGGCCCCGAAATCACCCTGCCAATGCAGCAATTGCGGCCACCAATCGCTGGCTATCCCACCCACCAAGGGCAGCCCCGCAAGCCAAGCCGGCGCGGCTTCTGGCAGGCCGGCCAGAAGTTCACGCCCCACCTTTGCCGCATGGGCAATCTGCCCGCCCAATTCAGGCGTCAGCGCAAGCGCCGGAATGGCGACGGACAGGATCAGCACCAGCAGCATGAGCGTCGCGGCGATGCCGCGCGGGATGCCGCGGCTGACCATCGCCTGCCTTAGTGGCCACGTCCCAATGACGATGAAACCCCCGAAAGCTATCGCCAGGCCAAAGGGTTCCAAGACGCGAATAACGCCGTACAGCAACAGCGCCAGCAGCAGCAAAACCGCCGCCCTTTCGGCGAGCATGGCGGTTTGCGTATGGCGCGTGGGTGTTGGCCCGGGCGATTCGGCGTTTGGCATGGTTTGCTCCTGCAATCATACCAAAGCACAGAGCGACCCCTTGGGGAAAGCGGCCAGAGGCCTTCAGGCCAGAGCGCCGCCCATGGCGCTCCGTTTGATGGGAGCAGCGCCGCCGGCAAGGCTGTGGCGCGCCTTGACCCTTTCTTCCTGCGACGAAATCGCCAATTCGATTTCGATCAGCGCCTGTTCGACACGTTCGATATCCGAATCCTCGTCGCGCTGTTGCAAAACCAATTCGGCCGCGTAATGCAGCCCAAGGGTCAGGCAGCCCGTATGCAAGCCCTTCAGCCGCCCGACCACATCCTGCACATCCTGAAGGTTTTTGGACCGCCTGAGGTCGCGCGCAAAAACCGCGCACTGGCCGCGCAGTGAATAAAGATAGGCCATCAGCTGATCGGGCGCGATATTCAGCCGGTTCAGCGTTGCGGGGGGTGGTTCTGCGATCCTCTCCCAGGCGGAATTGAGGATTTTTTGCAAGGACCCGCGCGCTTCCCGCGCATGGAAAGGCTTGATGATGTAGTGGCTGATGCCAAGCGTCACCGCCTGCTTCACGGTTTCAAGATCAGCCGCGGCCGTGACCAATACGAAGGGGATGTCCTTGAAGCGCGGGGAAGAACGCACGCGCTTCAACAGGCCAATGCCGGAAAGCCGCGGCATCTGCACATCGCAGCAACAGATCATGGGGGCCGGCCCCATTTCCATCTGTTCCCAGGCATCCTGGCCATCCACCGCTTCAACCACCTTCAATTCGATAAAGCTACGCATCAAATCGGCGAGCGCCATGCGCGAAACCACATCATCATCAACCACCAGCGCTCTCATGAAATGGTTCCTTTTGCTATATCGTTCAGTATGTCGAGGAAGCCGGGCATTTCTCTCTCTATGGTGTGCCAATCTTCGCGGTCAGCCGCTTGTTCAAGAAGGGCACTCATGCTTTGCAGCACGCCCCCAGGCCAAATATAGCCAGCGCTTCCCTTGAGGCTGTGAAAGAGATTGGCGAGTGTCTGCATATCCCGCCTGGTGTAAGCTTCATCAAGCGCCTTGCGCCGAGCGCCGAGATCCGCGCGCAGCGCCTCCCGCAGCCTTTCCCTGAGGCTTCTGTTTTCCTCCCGAGGGTTACCCACGGGCGCGGTCGGCATGAATTGTGCGACACCAGCCCCCGCCGGCGCCACCACGCCGAACACATCTTCCAATTCTCGCTCACCATGACGCAAGATTGGCAGTAGCGATGCCCCTTCCGTGAGGCGCGCTTCAATCACCCGCGCCAGGCTTTGATGCAGCAACGCCTCATCAATTGGCTTGACCAGAAAATCATCGGCGCCGCTGGCGATATAGAATTGCCGGCTTTCATCACCTGCATTCGCCGTTAGCATAATGATGCGGATTTTCGGATCTGGGATGTAGTATTGCCCGCCACCTTCAGTACGGATCAGGCGAATGGCGGTTGCGCCATCCATTTCGGGCATTCGCCCATCCATCAGAATGACATCATAGCTACGTAGCGCCAGCGCCTCTAACGCTTTGCGTCCATTATCGGCAAATTCCACCCGATGTCCCATTTCATCCAGCAAGCCCTGAATGATGATTTGGTTCGGGGGGAAATCCTCGGCGCATAGAATATTCAACTGGTGGGAATGCGGCACCAGGACGACCGGCAGGATATTGGCGGGCGCCGTGCCGATCTTGAACGGAATGATGAAGCTGAAGCAGCTTCCCTTGCCAAGCTCACTCTTCAGGCGGATCTCACCTTGCATCAACTCCACAAGCTGTTTGCAAATGGCAAGGCCAAGACCCGTGCCGCCGAAGCGCCGTGTTGTTGAAGTGTCGCCCTGGGCGAATTTCTGAAAAAGCTGCGCCTGTGCATCGCGTGAAATGCCGATGCCGGTATCTTCCACTTCAAAGCGGATATTGTTTACATCCGCAACACTGCTTTCAAGCTGAACGCGTAGCGCCACACCCCCCTTGTCCGTGAATTTGATGCCATTGCCGATCAGGTTGATCAGGATTTGCTTGACGCGCGCCGGGTCGCCGACCAGCGTATCCGGAACGGCAGCTTCAGTATCTATCGTCAGTGCGATATTCTTCGTGGCCGCCCGTTCCATCAGCAGGGCGCTACTTTCGGTGATGAGATGCCGCAGCGAAAAATCCACCGACTCAAGCAGCAGCTTGCCGGCCTCTATTTTGGAGAAATCCAGGATATCATTCAGCAAATCCAGCAGAAACTCCGCATTGGTCTGGGCCATATCAAGATGTTGGCGGGTTTTTCCCTTGAGCGCCGGGTCGCGCAATGCAAGTTTTTGCATTCCGATCACCGCGGAAAGTGGCGTGCGGATTTCGTGACTGACCATAGCAAGAAATTCGCTTTTTATGCGGCTTGCATTGTCAGTAGCTTCCTTGGCGGAGAGGGTTTCCGCCAATCCAGTCCATACATCCTGTTCAAGCTTTTTGCGCGCCGTGATGTCTTCAACAACACAAAGGCAGGTGTGTTCTGAACCTGCGGTACAAATGGGTGAGACGCTGACCCTGAGCCAGATCAGTCCGCCATCGTCATTTTCAAATTCCGTTTCGACGAAATCTTGACTGTCTTCTGTCGCCTCACCCCAAACGGATTCCATGTAGTAATCATAGCTTTGTTTGGCGGACAGGATACGCGACACCGGTTCACCAATCAGGCTTCCGATGCGGGTTGACAGAATCTCGGCGAGTTTTGGATTTGCCTGGGTGATGAAGCCGGCACCGACCATCATGAGCCCAAGCGGGACCGAATCGAAATAGGCAGGGTCTTTTTGAATCAGGCTGACGAAGGTCTCAAACCGCTTCTTCGCAGCGATTTGCTGATGCCCTTCACTGCTATCTGTGACGTCTTCAAGGCTTGCGACCACAATCCGGCCTTCACGCGACCTGTCCAATTCCCCACGAAACAGCAGGACCTGGGGGCCGGCGGAAGTTTGGTGCAGCAATTCAACTGAAACCGGCCCTTCCTGGGTCAGTATATCTTCGAAGGCAATCGCCAACTTGTTACGATTGGGTATGTCAAAAAATTCACCAAAAGCGATCTCGCTTTGTGGCGCATCGGAAGTGGTCAATTGTAGAAGACGAAGCGCAGCGCTGGAAAGAATGATCCTATCGGTATCTGCATGCCATTCGAGCCAGGCGCGCCCTTCCGAACCGGACACGGGTGCGGCTTCTGGGTGTTTGGGCAGGGCTATCGTCATGGGGAAATTCCTACGCCAAATGTCCTAAACAAGAATGACCCGCCACGCCGCGCGAGCGACAAGCAATTTCATTGGGCGACGAAGGCGCAGAAAACATTGAAGCAAACCAGTTCTGAGTTTGGATCGGCTTGCATTCTAATCAGGCAAGAGTGAAATTCCCCTTAAATAAGGCACCGTGACATCAGCTTGGGCGGGTCAAGCCATCTGCGCTTTTGCTGCTTGACCGCAGCCGCATGAAGGGTGACGTTATCGCTTCATAAACCTTTGGGAGTGTGGCGATGGGATTTTTCAGAACGCTGATGCTGGCGGCCGGCGCGTTGTTATTGTGCCCGGCGCCCTCTCAGGCGCAGCGCACCCTCACCATCGGTGCGCAAGGCGCACCATCGGGGATGGACCCGCATTACCACTCCTCCAACCCCAATAACGCCATCCTGCGACAGATTTTCGAAACTCTGGTGGATTTCGACACTTCTGGCCGGCTAGTGCCGCGGTTGGCCGAATCCTGGCGCGCCATTGATGACCTCACCTGGGAATTCCGCCTGCGTGACGGCATTAAATTCCACGACGGGACGCCCTTCACGGCCGAGGATATTGCCTTTTCCTATGCACGCGTGCCCACCATCGCCAATAGCCCGGGCCCCTTCACACCTTTTGTGCGCAGCATTGCCGCCATTGAAATTCCGGAACCGCGCCGCGTTCTGATCAGGACCAAGGAACCCAACCCCTTCCTGGATTGGGACCTTTCCAACATCATGATCCTCTCCCGCAACCTGCATGCCAATGCGACTTTGGGCGATTTCAATGCGGGCCGCGCGATGATCGGCACCGGCGCCTATCGCCATGTCAGCTATACGCTGGGTGAACGGCATGAAATCACGCGCAACGCTGCCTATTGGGGGGAAGCGCAGCCCTGGGAAAGGGTGGTAACGCGCTTCATCAGCAATCCCGGGGCGCGTGTGGCCACACTGCTTTCCGGCGATGTGGACTTGATTGATTTCGTGCCGGTGCAGGATGTGCAACGCCTTTCCAATGATGCCCGGCTTTCGGTTTTTGGCGTGGCCAGCAATGGGACTGCCTATCTTTTCCCCGATGCAGCGCGTGACCCTTCGCCCTTCGTGACCGACAAGCAGGGCCGCGTTCTTGAACGTAACCCCTTGCGTGATGCGCGTGTGCGCCGCGCCCTTTCGCTTGCCATCAATCGCCAGGGCATTGTGGACAGGCTGCTCATGGGCCAGGGCATGCCGGCGGAACAATTCGCGGCCCCGGCCGTTGCTGATCGTGCGCCCAATATGCCACCCCCGCGCTATGAACTGGACCAGGCGCGTGCTTTGCTCCGTGAAGCGGGTTATTCGGATGGCTTTCGTATCACGCTGCATAGCCCCAATGGCTGGTTCGCATCGGATACAGATGTGGCGCAGGCCATCGCGCAGGGTTGGACACGGCTTGGCATTGAAACCCGTGTCGAGGTCCTGCCGCCCGCTAACCTCTTCACCCGTGCCACTGCGCGGGAGTTTTCAATGTTCATGACCACCTATACCTCCTCCATCGCGGCCAATACGCTGCGCCAGGTATTGATGACGCGAAACAGCGAAACCGGCGCCGGCCCCTTCAATCGTCAGCATTATTCAAACCCGGCGATGGATGCGCCCTTGGCCGAGGCTTTGCGCACCATGGACACCACGCGGCGCAATGCGCTGACGGCTGAGGCGATGCGGATTGGTATGGAAGATACCGGCGTCATTCCAATCTTCTATCTGAAAGTTTCCTGGGCGGGGCTCAGGAATAAGGTGAAGTATGATGCCTCGCCTTCCTGGTACACCAATGCGCTGCTCGCGAGCCCGCCCTGAACGCAGCATGAGCCCCTTGAACAGGAAAGAATGATCAGCATGGCCGATAGCCAAGCCATGGCGCGCATTGCCGCCGCCATAGACGTGAATTTCGACAAGCAGGTGCAGTTCCTGGCCGAATTGGTGCGCTTTCCAAGCCTGCGCGGGCGGGAAGCGCCCTTGCAGGATTGGTTTGCCCGCCAAATGGCCGCGCGTGGCTATGCGGTGGATCGCTACACTTTGGCCGATGTGCCGCAGCACCCCAAAATGGCGCCGATGGTGGAATGTGATCCCGCCGGCAGCGTGCAGGTGGTGGCGGCCTATCGCGCCAAGAATC
>JBBAUC010000014.1:15403-26718 GCA_040398485.1 Roseomonas sp.
TCTGCAAGGCCATATTGATGTAGTGCCCGAAGGCCCCGCCGATATGTGGACCCATCCGCCCTATGCTGCCGTGATCCGCGATGGCTGGATGTATGGCCGCGGCGCGCATGACATGAAATCGGGTGTGGCGTGCATGGTCTATGCCATGGATGCCATCCGCGATGCCGGGTTCGAACCCGCCGCCGATGTCTATGTGGAAACGGTGACCGAGGAAGAAAGTACCGGCAATGGCGCGCTTTCCACGCTGCTGCGCGGTTATCGCGCCGATGCCGCGCTGGTGCCGGAACCAACGGGCCATACCATTACCCGCAGCCAAACCGGCACCATCTGGTTTCGGCTGCGCGTGCGCGGCATTCCGGTGCATGTCGCGGTGGCGCAGGATGGCAGCAATGCCATCATGTCCGCCTATGTGCTGATCCAGGCGCTTTACGACCATACGCGCAAATTGAATGAAGCCGCGCGCGCCAGCACCTGGTATGCCGACATCAAGGACCCGATCAAATTCAATCCCGGCATTATTCGCGGCGGTGATTGGGCATCTTCCACCCCCGCCTGGTGTGAGGTGGATTGCCGCATCGGCCTGGTCCCCGGCACCACGCCGGAAGAAGCCATGGCCGGCATCGAAGCGACGGTGCGCGCCACGGCCAAGGGCGATGGCTTCATGGCCAATAACCCGCCCGAGATCGTCTGGACCGGCTTTCAGACCGACCCCTATGTTCTGGAACCGGGCAGTGAGGCCGAGGCCGTTTTGGCCGCCGCCCATGCCTCGGTCCATGGCGGTAGCCTGCCGGAACGCCGCACAACGGCGGTGAATGATACGCGCTATTACGGGCTTTATTTCGATATCCCCGGGCTTTGTTATGGCCCGAAGGGGGAGGGGGCGCATGCCTTTGATGAGCGGACCTCGATCGAGGATTTGCGCAAATGCACCCGCACCATCGCTACCTTCATCGCGAATTGGTGTGGGGTCAGGCCGCGCGGCTAAACCGGGCGGGGGGGCGCCAAGAAAAGGCTTGGCCTTGGGTCCGGCAGCGGTCATGCTATAGGGGTGTGGCTGGCGCAATCCGGCTTGCAGAACCTATGGGAGACAGAAATATGATCCGATTTACCCGCGCCCTTTCCGGCGCGGCCTTGGCGGGGCTTATGGCCGTCGCCTCCATCCCGGCCATGGCGCAAGCGCCGGCGGCCGATACCATGGCCGCCATCCGTGCCCGTGGGCAGCTTGTCTGCTCCACCTCCCCCTCCACGGTCGGCTTTTCCTTGCCGGACAGCCAGGGTGTGTGGCGCGGGCTAGATGTGGATTATTGCCGCGCCGTTGCCGCCGCAATCCTTGGCGACCCCAACCGGGTGCGCATTGTGCCTTCTTCGACGCAGCAGCGCTTCACCATGCTGCAATCTGGCGAAATTGACCTGTTGTCGCGCACCACCACCTGGACGCTGACGCGCGAAGCCTCGCTCGGCCTGGTTTTCGCGGGCATCAATGTTTTTGACGGCCAGGGCTTCATGGTGCATCGCGATAGCGGCGTGACCTCCGCCAAGCAGCTTGATGGCGCCACGGTATGCGTGCAGCCAGGCACGACCACCGAACTCAACATGACCGATTTCTTCCGCACCAATCGGCTGCGCTTCACCCCCGTGGTGATCGAGAATATCGAAGAAATCCGCACCGCGTTCATCAATAAGCGCTGCGACGCCTATACGACCGATGCTTCATCCCTGGCGTCCTTCGCGGCCGCACAAGGCGCCAATGCCAATCGTTTCCTGCTGCTGCCCGAAATCATTTCCAAGGAGCCTCTCGGCCCCGTGGTGCGCAAGGGTGACTGGCGCTACTTTGATGTCGTGCGCTGGGTACATTTCGCCCTGCTGACGGCGGAAGAACTTGGCATTACGCAAGCCAATGTCGGTACTTTCGCGAATAGCACCAACCCTGATGTCCAGCGCTTCATGGGCCAGACGGGTGATCTTGGCCAGATGCTGGGCCTTGAGCGGGATTGGGCGCCGCGCATCATCCGCGCTGTCGGCAATTACGGGGAAATCTGGGAACGCAATATGACCCCGATCGGCTTCCCGCGCAGTGTCAACAATCTCTGGAGCAAGGGCGGCCTGCAGTACGCGCCCCCGATGCGCTGAAGCCATCCGGGCAAAAGAAAAGGCGGTGGAATTTCCACCGCCTTTTTTATTGCGCAAGGCTTAATCAGCCAATCGTCAGTCGCCGATCCATGATCTGCTGCTTCATGGATTTTTGCAGCTTTTCAAAGGCGCGCACTTCAATCTGACGCACGCGTTCGCGGCTGATGTTGTATTGCTGCGAAAGTTCTTCCAGCGTCGTCGGTTCTTCCTTCAGGCGGCGTTCGATCAGGATATGCCGCTCACGCTCATTCAGCGTTTTCAGCGCGCCGCTGAGTAATTCGCGGCGGTTTGACATGTCCTGATGTTCGGCGAGTTCCTGTTCCTGGTTCTCGCTTTCATCCACCAGCCAATCCTGCCATTCGCCTTCGCCATCGGCGCGCAGCGGGGCATTCAGGCTGTTATCGGCGCCCGCAAGGCGCCGGTTCATGGAAATCACGTCCTGTTCCGGCACTTGCAGCACATGGCTGATCTTGGCCACCTGTTCGGGCTGCAAATCGCCTTCTTCCAGGGCAGACATCTGCGCCTTCAGCCGGCGCAGGTTGAAGAACAGCTTCTTCTGCGCAGCCGTGGTACCCATTTTCACGAGCGACCAGGAATGCAGGATGTATTCTTGAATGGCGGCACGGATCCACCACATAGCGTAGGTGGCAAGACGGAAGCCGCGATCAGGGTCGAAGCGCTTGACCGCCTGCATCATTCCGACATTGCCCTCGGAAATCAGCTCACCTACCGGCAGGCCATAGCCGCGATAGCCCATGGCAATCTTGGCCACCAAGCGCAGGTGGGATGTGACAAGCTTATGCGCTGCCGGCTCATCGGCACTGTCGCGCCAGCGGCGCGCGAGGCTGAGTTCTTCCTCAGCCGAGAGCATCGGGAATTTGCGAATGTCCTGGAGATAGCGTGAGAGGTTGCCCTCGGTCGCCATCGGAATGGCCATAGAAGATGCCATGGTTTTCATTTACCTCCTGAACCGGCTTACTCTGCCCCGAAGGCGGCATCCTTGGCCGATCATTACATTTTTGTCATCTTCCTCAAAGCCCTGACTGGTCGCCTGCCCCTTGCGGGGGCCTTGGCCGGCCGTGCCTTGAATGGCACTTCGAGGATTCCGACATCTGATTACTAGCCGGAATCGGGTAGGAGTGCAAGAAAAACCGACTGAAATACTCGGGTTACTCGGTGTTACCATCCAGTAATGTAAGCAGCGCGGCCATATCCTCAGGCGGCGGCCGTTCGAAATGCAGCGCCTGGCCGCTGATGGGGTGGCGGAAGCCAAGGCTTGCGGCATGCAAAGCCTGGCGCGGAAAGGCAAGAAGCGCGTCGCGCACCGTTGCCGGCAGGGTGCGGGCGGTGGCTGGGGTGCGGCGCAGATAGACCGGGTCCCCCACCAAAGGGTGGCCCAGATGGGCCATATGCACGCGGATTTGATGGGTCCGGCCGGTCTGCAGCCGGCAGGAAATCAGGGCGCAGGACGTCCCCCAGGACCGCAGCACCTTATAGCGCGTGATGGCCGGCTTGCCGCGTTCCACCACCGCCATGCGCTTGCGATCCGCCGGGTGCCGGCCGATCGGGGCATTGATTTCGCCTTCCATGGCCTCCGGCAGGCCCCAGCAAAGCGCCAAATAATGCCGTTCCAGATCACGCTCGGCGAAGCTTTCGGAAAGGCGGCGCAACGCCAATTCGGTCTTGGCCGCAACCATGACGCCGGAAGTGTCCTTGTCCAGCCGATGCACAATGCCGGGCCGCTTTTCGCCGCCGATGCCGGGCAGGTCATCACCCGCATGGGCCAAAAGCGCATTGACCAGCGTGCCATCCTGATTGCCGGGTGCGGGATGCACGACCAGGCCGGCGGGTTTGTCGAGCACGATCAGATCCGCATCCTCATGCAAAATCGTGAGCGGAATATCCTGTGGCTGCGGCAGGGCAGGGATGGCGGCCGGGATTTCAAGCGCGTAAAGCGCTCCGGGGCGAATGACGTCTGCGGGTTCGCGGAGCGTCTGACCATCCCGGCTGGCATGGCCCGCAACAATCAGGGCCTTGACGCGGGAGCGGGAGAGAGAACCTATCGCCTCAGCAAGGAAGCGATCGGCGCGCATGCCGGCCGCTTCAATGGGCGCGCGGAATTCGTGGCGTTCAGCGTTCAAAAGGGGGTCTTCCGTGCGGTTTCTCAAGGCTTTGGTCATTGGTATGGGTGTGCTGATCGTCGCGGCAACCGTGGCGCTGGTTGTGCTGATCGTCCAGCGTTCAGGTGGTTCGACGGTTGGTTTCAATTCGGCAGCCCTGGGGCAGCCTGCCGGCACCCGCATTGCTGGCATAGCTGGGGTGGAAAAGACAATCGCCATTTGGGTGGTGCGCCCAGATGGCGAAAGGGTGCTGCTGTTTGACCCCGCGCGCGGGCGCGTGGTCGGCGAAATTCGCCCGGGCGAATAGCGTGGCGCATCGCAAGCCCAATCTGCCGCAAAAGCTTTGCGCGGCCTGCAACCGTCCCTTCACCTGGCGCAAGAAATGGGAACGGGTGTGGGAGGAGGTGCGCTATTGTTCGGATGCCTGCCGGGATGGGCGCCGGGCCGCCAGCATCCAAAAGCGCAGGGGCTGAACGGGGGACTCACCTTCCTGGCGCCGGGCGCATCATGCCAAGCAGTGCCAGGAAAAACGCCCCAAAGGCCAATTGCAGGCCAAGCAGCATGGCGGTGAGGGAAGCAATCGCAAGACGCATGACCCTGCCGCCGGCAAGCGCGCCGAAATCCTGCGTGCCCCATTGCGCGACCGCAAAAAAGCCCAGCCCAAGCCCAAGCAGCAAGAGCACCCCCGCCACCACCAGCGCCGCTTCCAGGCCAAAGCGCGACAGGCTTTGGGGTTCGGGCAAAAGCCCTGTCACCGCGCCATAAAGCCGCGCAAAGACCCAGAACTGCATGGCCTGAAACCCCATCACCACGGCGCCCGACGCATAAAGCAAGCTATGCACATCCAGCGTGATACCGCCCAGCCGAACAGGCCCCGGCAGCAGCGCCGCCATGGCAAGCGCGCCCAGCGCAAACAGCAGCGCGCCCGGGTAAAGGAATAGCCAGCGCGGGCAGAAAATCAGCAAAAACCGCAAATGCCGCCAGCCATCGCGCCAGGACCGCAAATGCGGCGGGCGCGACCTGCCATCCGGCGAAAGCGTGGTCGGCACTTCCGTGATGCGAAGCCCGCGCATGGTGGCCTTCACCACCATTTCCGAGGCGAATTCCATGCCCGGTGCGCGCAGATCAAGCGATGCAATCGCCGCACGCGAAAAACCGCGCAGGCCACAATGGAAATCGCGGATCGGCCCGCCGAAGAAAACCCGCCCAATGGTGGACAGCACGGGATTGCCTAAATAGCGATGCAAGGGCGGCATGGCGCCGGGTGCAATCCCACCCTTGAAGCGATTGCCCATGACCAGATCATAACCATCGCGCAACTTCGCGATGAAGGGATCAAGCGCGCTGAAATCATAGGAATCATCGCTATCGCCCATGATGATGTAGCGGCCTTGCGCGCCCGCGATCCCCGCAATCAAGGCCGCGCCATAGCCTTTTTCGGGCACGGCGATGACCCGTGCACCAAGGCCGCGCGCAATGGCCTGGCTGCCATCGGTACTGCCATTATCTGCGATCAGTACTTCGCCAGAAACACCGCTCCGCGCCAAATACCCCATCGCCTTTTGGATGCAGGTCGCGAGGGTTTCTGCCTCATTCAGGCAGGGCATGAGGATGGTGAGTTCAAGGGGGGCAGCCCCTTGATCCAATCTCGCTTCCAGGTGCGTTGCGTCTGCGCTTGCCATTATGTCTCCGCCGAATGGATCCTGGGCCGCGAAGCTGGCGCTGCGCCGGAAGGTCTGGGTATTTCTACCGAAGGAGGCCCGCTTACGCCATCGGCACTTGGCCGGTCAGGGTAGCTTCATCCCCTTGCTTGCTGATGCGCGGGCGGAAACCTATGTCCTGGAAGGCTGAGACGCCAGGTGCTATCTATTTGGTGGCGCTGAGACGCTCAAGAAAGAGGTGATGCCTTGGACCAGGAAGACGTGCCGCTAGAAGGGCAGATCCGCGAAAAGCTGGTGCGCACCAAGGAACGCTGGGCCGAAGAAGGCCGCCTGCTGACCGGCACCACCGCCGATCCCACGCGCGAACGCCTGCCGCCTGGCCAGACGCTCGTGAAGGATTGGCCGGTGCTGGACCTTGGCGTGCAGCCTGATGTAAGCACCGCCAAGTTCCGGCTACGCCTTGAAGGGCTCGTGGAAAATCGCCTCGCCTTCGATTGGGAGGGCTTCATGGCGCTCCCGCAAAGTGAGATGGTCTGCGATATCCACTGCGTCACGCAATGGAGCCGTTATGATAACCGCTTCACCGGCGTCAGCACCGCGACCTTGCTGGAATTGGCCCGCCCGCGGCCGGAAGCGCGCTTCGTGTCCATGACATCCTATGATGGCTACACGACCAATCTTACCCTGAAGGACTTCGCCGCTGCTGACGTGATGGTGGCGCATTCCTGGGAAGGGGCGCCGATCACCCGCCAACATGGCGGCCCCGTGCGGTTGGTGCTGCCGCGGCTTTACTTCTGGAAAAGCCCGAAATGGCTGACGCGCATCGAATTGCTGGCGGAAGATCGCCCCGGCTTTTGGGAGGTGCGCGGCTATCACAATCAGGGCGATCCCTGGCTTGAGGAACGCTATGGTTAAGCTGACCCGTCGCGCACTGCTGGCCCTGCCCCTGATGGCCGCAGCCCCCGCCCCCTCAACCGCCTGGGATTTCCGCTTCCCCTCCCTTGAAGGCGGCGAACACAACTTGGCCGCCTGGCGTGGGCGGGTATTGCTGGTGGTGAATACCGCGTCCTTTTGCGGCTTCACGGGACAATATGCCGCACTGCAACGCCTGCATGAAGCGCAGGAAGCTGCCGGGCTGGTGGTGCTTGGCGTGCCTTCCAATGATTTCAATCAGGAAAGCCAGGATGGCCGCAAGATCAAGGAGTTTTGCGACGCGCAATTCGGCATCACCTTCCCCATGGCGGCACTTTCCAAAGTGAGGGGTCCGGAAGCGCACCCCTTCTACCGCTGGGCGGCAGCACGGGCGGGCAGCGAGCCGCGCTGGAATTTCCACAAATACTTGGTCGCGCGCGATGGGCGGCAGGTGCAGGGTTTCCCGGCGCGGGTGGAGCCTGATTCGCCGGCCATGAAGCGTGCCTTGGACCTCGCCTTGGCGGCGGCCCCTTCGGCCAGTTGAAGCCGCGCCGCAAAACGGGCGATCCAGGCCGGACCCCGGAATGGTTTAAAGGCGATGAAAAAACTCGCGTATTGGTAGCAAAACCCTGTAGGCTTCCCGCATGACGAGATCATTCCTCTCCCGCCCTTCCGGCTCTTTCCCTCGGCCTTCGCCCGGCAGGGCGCTGCGCCTCGGCCAACTGCTGGTGCTGGCCTTGCTGCTCTGCCCCGCCGTTTTGCGCCCTGTCCCGGCCTATGCAGAAGAGCCCATTCGTATGCGCATCGTGGGTGGGCTTGCCGATGTGAGCCAATATCTGCGCTACGAAGAACCCTTCTGGCGTGAGCGTATCGCACAAGCGACCAATGGGCGCATTGTAGCGGAGATTGCCCCCTTCGACCGCAGCGGCATCCGCGGCCAGGAAATGCTTTCCTTGATGCGCCTTGGCGTCGTTTCCTTTGGGACGGCGCTGCTAGCGGTGGTGAGCACTGAGGAGCCAGAGTTCAACGCCATAGACCTGCCCGCCGTAAATCCCGATATCGCCGCGTTGCGGCGTTCAGTCGCCGCTTTCCGGGGACATCTGACCGAAACCCTACGCGATCGCTATGATGTCGAACTAATTGGAGTTTATGTCTATCCTGCGCAGGTCGTGTTTTGTCGCCGGCCGTTTTCCCGGCTTGCCGATCTTTCGGGGCGGCGGATCAGGACATCTTCGGTTGGCCAATCGGAAATGTTCGCCGCACTTGGGGCAACGCCGGTTGTGATCCCCTTTGCCGAGATTGTTTCCGCGATCAGGTCCGGCGTGGTGGAATGCGCTGTCACTGGGACACTGTCCGGCAATGATATCGGCCTGCATGAAGTGACCACCCATGTGCATAGCATGGCGATCACTTGGGGCCTTTCCATCTTTGGTGCCAATCTCGGCACTTGGAATGCGTTGCCGGAATGGGCGCGCGATACCATCCGAACGGAAGTCGCCAAGCTTGAAGCCGATATCTGGGACGCGGCGGATCGCGAAACGGGTGAAGGGCTTGCCTGCAATGCCGGTCAGCAGAGTTGTCGGAACGGTCGGCGCGGCAATATGGTGATCGTGCCCGTTTCTGATACTGACGAACAACGGCGGCGCCAATTGCTGACCGATAGCATATTGCCCGGCTGGGTTAGGCGCTGCGGTACTGAATGCGTGGATGCCTGGAACAAGACCCTGGCGCCCGTACTCGGCATAAGAGCACGGGCTGAGTAGCACCGTGTTTTCCACGCGCTTCCTTCGCCATGCGGTCCTTTTTGCCGCGCTGCTGCTGCTGATTTCGCAAATTGTGGCGACCACATTGATGGTGAACCGCGCCAAGGAAGCGCAAATCGCCGCAGCCAATGATTCCTTGAACAAGATCGGGCGTGCGACCGAAGCGGCGATCAACCGTTCCTTTGTCCAGGTTGATGCCATGCTGGCAGGCTTGCCTGCGGTGCTGGCGCCGTTTCAGCGTGATGGGCGCTTGGAAGTATCCCAGGTCAATCGTGTGCTGCGTGAATTGAACAATCAAAACTTCACCTACCGGGACATATTGGTACTTGGCGCGGACGGGCTGCCGGTTGCGACTGCCTTGCCCGTATCACGCCGTCGGCGGTTGTCATTGCCAAGCGCTTCCTCCTTCGCGGAAGTCGCCGCACGTGGAGGTAGTGTTTTGATTGGCGGGCCGGTGCTGAATGCCAATACCGGCGAATGGACGCTTTTCTTTGCCCGTAATATCGTTCTGCCGACCTTGGGTCCGGTGATGGCAGTCGCAGAAGTGCCGGTGCCCGTTGTACAAAGCATCCTTTCAAGTGCTGGTGAAAGCTTGGGGCTCAGGGTAACGCTTGAGCGGGATGACGGGACCTTACTCGCCTCTGTCCCGCATGATGAAACGCGGATCGGGCAGAAACTTGTCCCGCCGGCGGCTTCGCTTCGTGGAATAGCAACAGCGGAACAGATCAGAAGTCGCTTCTCGTCGGAAATGGTCTTCGCCGCAGTGCGCCCGACACTCTATCCCGCGCTGACAGTGGCGGTAACGCTTGAGGTGGATACCGCCTTGAGTGGCTGGTATGCGGATCGTAGCCGGGCATTTCTGGTCTCAGGTGCGCTCGGCTTGATGATACTACTTGTAGCAGGCGCCCTTATGGTAGGACTGCGCCAAAGGGAACGCGTGGAAGATGAACGCGCTACCGCGCGACGCACGCTTGAAAACGCTCTGGAATCCATGTCGGACGGCTTTGTGATGTTCGATCCGGATGATCGGCTGATTGCCTGTAACAGTCGCTACAAGGATTTCTACAAAATCAGCGCGCCCTTCATTGTGCCAGGCGCGTTGTTCGATGACATCATGCGCGAAGGTGCGCTGCGTGGACAATACCCGCAGGCGCAGGGCGATATCGAGAAATTCGTTGCCGACAGCAAGGCGTTTCACCGCGGCAATCATCCGCCGATGGAGCGGCTTTTGCCCGATGGGCGCTGGGTGCTGATCACGGAACGCCGCACCCCTGATGGTGGTGTGGTTGGCATCCGCACCGATATCACCCCGCTCAAGCGCGCCATGCAGGATTTGGCTTCGGCCCGCGACACTGCGCGCGCCGCAGGTGAAGCAAAAAGCCAGTTCCTCGCGCGTATGTCACATGAATTGCGTACACCTTTGAACGGCATCCTGGGTTTTTCCGAATTGCTGCTGGAAGATGAGCGCTTGGCTAGCGATCAGCGCGACAAAATCCGCAATCTCAGCAACGCGGGCAAGCATCTGCTGGAATTGGTAAATGGCTTACTTGATCTTTCCAAGATTGAATCAGGGCGTATGGAACTAGCCAAGCGCGCCTTCCTTCTGCATGAGGTAATCCAAAGCTGTGCTGCGCTGATGGCGCCCGATGTCACACGCAAGCGATTGGAATTTACGCTGAATGTTGATCAGCGCTTGCCCAAGGCCGTGATTGGCGACCCAACACGGCTGCGCCAAGTCATACTCAATCTGCTGTCAAATGCGGTTAAGTTCACGCCCTCAGGGGGAAGTATCTACTTCCAGGCCACGCGGAAAAGCGAAGAAAAGCTGCGCATCGAAGTGCGGGATACAGGCTCCGGGATTTCGCCGGAAGACCAGCGCCTGATATTCGAGGATTTCGTGCAGATCGTGTCCATGACACAAAGTGAAGCACTGGGTACGGGCCTTGGGCTCGCCATCACATCCCGACTTGTCAAGCAGATGGGCGGGGAAATCGGCTGTGAGAGCAATCCTGGCGCGGGTTCCACCTTCTGGATCGAGATCCCTCTCGTTTTGGCCGAAGTGCCCGAGATTGAGCCCGAGGAACCGAGACGGGGTCTCTCACGGTCAGCCAATCAAGACAAACTCCGCATTTTGGTGGTTGACGACGTCAAGGTTAATCGCGATGTGGCCGGCGCCTTATTGGCCAGCTTGGGTCATGAGGCATGTTTCGCGGGCAGCGGCGGTGAAGCGCTGGAAAAACTGCCGACGGATCAGTTTGATCTGGTCCTGATGGATTTACAGATGCCGCACATGGATGGTTTTGCAACTGCCCGCGCCATGCGTTCTATCCCAGGCCCCCTTAGCCAGGTGCCAATTTTCGCGCTGACGGCCTCCGTCATGCCTGAACAGATAGCAGCGGCACATGAGGCCGGCATGAACGGACATATCGGCAAGCCCTTGAGCCGCGATATGCTCGCCAATGCCCTTTCCGCCCTGCTGCAGCGCCCAGCACCTAGGAACCAAGATGCAGGCGCTAGCATCGACAACCCTGCCCCGACCGCCAAGGCCCCGGTGGATACGCGTGCGCTTGAATTGCTCAAGACCGAATTGAAGGGCGCGGCGGCCGGGGTGGTCCGCGAGTTCATGGTTGAAATGCAAACCATACGCGATCAGTTCGCCGCAGAATTAGCCCAAGCTTTTCCGCAACCTGATGTAATCGCGCAGAATGCTCATCGCCTGCTCGGGGCGG
>JBBAUC010000015.1:0-26213 GCA_040398485.1 Roseomonas sp.
ACGGCTTCAATAATGAAGGCCGCGGCTGGATTGAACCCGGTGAGGCTTTGCATGGCATGTGGATCCGCATGACCATCACTGAGGATTTTGAGGTGCTGTCCTGCGAAGCCGCATCCGATTTCACGCCCTATGATATCTGCCCGGCTGCCGCGCCCAATTTTGCGCGGCTCGCTGGCTTGAAGATCGGGCCTGGTTTTGTGCGCGCGGTGAATGAACGGGTCGGCGGCATCCATGGCTGCACGCATCTGCGCGAAGTGATCGGCCAGATGGGCACGGTTGCCTTCCAAACGCTCTATCCCGTGCGCCGCCAGCGGGAAGTGGAACAGGCCGCAGCGCGCCGCGCCGCCGGTGAAGTGGTGGATGAAAAAAAGGTCAGGCCCGCCTTGATTGGCACCTGCATCGCCTATGCGCCGGATAGCCCTGTCGTGAAGCAGCGCTGGCCTTGGTATGAGCCGGAAAAGGCGGAATAGCTTTCGCGCAAACCACCCCGGTTGACCGCATGGCGCCATCACGCCAGCCTGCCCCATCCAATCCATGAAGGAGCATAAGATGTCCGACGATCAGGCGCTGTTCGACAAGGGTTTGCCCATCCGCCGTGCGGTATTGGGCCCGGAATATGTGGATTCGTCCATGGCGAAGGCCGATGAATTCATGATGTCCTTCCAGCGCGCCACCACCGCCTGGGCCTGGGGCTGGGCTTGGGGCGATCCCACACTGGACCGCAAGACCCGTTCGCTGCTGAATCTGGCGATGCTGACGGCACTCGGCAAAATCCCGGAAGTGAAGCTGCATGTGAAGGGCGCGCTGAATAACGGCGTCACCGTGGATGAAATCAAAGCCACATTGCTGCATGCCACCGCCTATTGCGGCATTCCTGCTGGGCTTGATGCCTTCAAGGCCGCGCATGAGGTGCTGATCGCCGAAGGCGCGATTCCGGGGAAGAAGTGATGCCCGCAGCACTGAAGCGCATCGCCTTCGCCGGCATCGGCAATATGGGTTGGCCCATGGCGGCCAATCTGGTGAAGGCGGGTTTCGATGTGACGGTATGCGATGTGGTACCAGGCCGCGCCGCATCCTTCGCCACAGAAACCGGAGCGAAAGCCGCCGCAACGCCGGCAGAAGCTGCCGCTGGCGCCGATTGCGTGGTGATCATTGTGCCGACCAGCAAGCAGGTTGGGGAGGCTGTGGAAGCCATGCTGCCATCGCTGAAGCCTGGCATGCTGGTGATTGACATGACCTCTGGCCAGCCAGGCCGCACGCGGGAAATCGCGGCGATTCTGGAAGGCCATGGCGTGCCGATGATTGATTGCCCTGTTTCGGGTGGCGTGCCGCGCGCCAAATCCGGCCAGCTTGCCATCATGGTGGGTGGCCCGGACGCTGAGATTGATCGTGCGGAGCCCGTGCTGAAGGCGATGGGCACATCCGTCTATCGCTGCGGAGATATTGGCGCCGGGCAGGCCATGAAGGCGCTGAATAATCTGGTTTCGGCCGGCGGTTATCTGATCGGCATTGAAGCCTTGTTGATCGGCCAGCGCTTTGGGCTTGATCCGACGACGATGGTTGATGTGTTGAATGCCAGTTCGGGCATGAATAATTCCACGCAGAAGAAGTTCAAGGAATATGTGCTTTCACGCCGCTTCGATGCGGGGTTTGGGCTTGATCTGATGGTGAAGGATCTGTCCATCGCCCTTGAAGTGGGGCGGGAGACAACAACGCCCGCGCCATTCTCAGCACTCTGCCGGGAAATGTGGCTGGCGGCAGCCACCACGCTCGGCCCGGGCGTGGATCACACCGCGGTTGCAAAAATGCTGGAACAAATGACCGGCACGGTACTTGGGGGGAATCAAGAATCATGAATTGGGAAGTCTATGCCATCCGTTACGGGCGGCATGAACGCACGGCGCAGACGAATTTTCTGCTGCCCGTGCCCGATGCGCATGAAGCCATGCCGCTTGATTACTTCATCTGGTTGCTGCGTGCGCCGGATGGGCAAGAAATCGTGGTGGATACTGGCTTTGACGAGGAAACGGCGGCTGGCCGAGGCCGCACCATTTCGCGCAATGTGCGCGACAGCCTGAAGGCCATGGGTACGGATGCTGCCAAGGTATCCGATGTGATCATCACGCATTTGCATTATGATCATGCGGGATCACTTGGCATGTTCCCCGGTGCCAAATTCCATTTGCAGGAACGCGAAATGCACTTCGCAACCGGCCGGCATATGTGCGTGCATGCCATTCGCCTGCCTTTCGAAGCGGCGCATGTGGTCGCCATGGTGAAGGCGCTTTATGCTGATCGCGTCGTGTTCCATGATGGCGATGGCGAAGTGGCGCCGGGCGTTTCCGTGCATCGCGTCGGCGGGCATTCGGATGGGCTGCAAGTGGTGCGTGTGCAAACCGCACGCGGGCCGGTGGTGCTGGCCTCAGACGCCATGCATTTCTACGCCAATGCACTCAGCGGCAATCCCTTCCCGATCATTTTCGATCTGGGGGCGATGGCAGCCGGCTGGCGCGCGGCAAAGAAGCTGGCGGGTGGCGATGATAGCCGCGTGATCCCGGGGCATGACCCGGATGTGCGGCGGCGCTTTCCGGAAGTGGCAGGGCAGGGGGGCGAAGTGGTTGCTCTTCATCTGCCGCCGAAGGACTGAACAAGCCGGGCGCCTGAAGATTCTTCAGGCGCCTATTGCGTCTGGCTCGGCAGAGGTGGTTGCGGGTCGTTCGATCGGGCAGGGCGCATCGGCTTCGAAATAGGGTAGCCAATACCAGTTCTCGATCCGCGGCCGGATCCATGCCTCTGACCGCGCGTCAATCTGGTCTGCCAGATGCCGCGCTAGCGCTTCACCCTTCATGCCTGCGGGCCGTTCCAAAGCTGGCTGAACCACTACGCGATATTTTGCCAGCCCCAGATACTCGACAAAAACGGGAAGAATATTGACATCATGTCGCACCGCAAGTCGTGCCGCGAGCCAGCGATTGCCGGCATAGGGCAGGGTACGACCAAGGCTTGGGCTCCAGACATACCCCTTCTTTTCTTCGTCAATATAAATCAAAAGGCCTTTGCCTTCTTGTAGCGTACGGTCGAGTTGTCGTGCGGCTGATGGCGACGCGGGGATGAATTCCAGACCGGGCCAGGCTTTACGTGCATCAAGCACTAATTTCTCTCGAATTCCGCTACCAAGCGGCAGGTAGAGTGCTGACCAATCTGCCCAATTATAGGCCAGAGTGCAAACATATTCCCAATTCGCAACGTGGCAGCCAACAAGGATGAAAGGTCTGCCCGCAGCATCAAGATGTTCCCCGCCGACGATTTCGACCCTGCTTGACGCGAAGAGTCGCTGGAGATTTGGATATTCAGCGTATTGCTGGCCAATCCTTCGGGTGAAGGCGATAACGCGCCGATCAAGCTCAGCCGGGTCGGTGATCCCCGAAAAATGTGCGATGTTTCTGCGCAGGCGTTGTACCCAAAGGCTTGTACCTTTCAGTGCCGACCTGCCGCGCATGGCGCCTATCTCACCACCAAGCCAGGATGCCCAGGTGATTGGCAGGCGGCGCAGAAGCTGCACCATAAAGGCTTCGAACAACTCCTTCCTCTTCGGCCGTGCCGCCATTATGCGGCTCTTCTTGGGCTCAGGCGCATGGGCAGGCCTTGATGCGGCCGCAGCGTCAGGCGGCATTCGATCTCAACCTTGTGGTCCTTCTCGACTTCAGCGGTGAAACGCTGCGCCAGGGTTGCGAGACACAGAATTCCCTCAATCATGCCGAATCGTAGTCCTAGACAGACGCGCCGGCCCACGCTGAAGGGAAGATAAATGAATTTGTCTGGGCGCGGTTGATCCGGCAGAAAGCGTTCCGGAATGAAATGATCTGGTTTTTCCCAATGCGCCTTATGCCGATGCAAAAGCCAAGGCACAACAAGAATGATGGTATCTTTCGAAATCTGATGTCCGTTCACCGCATCATCTTGTCTTGCCTGGCGGCTCAGGATGGGTATGGGTGGATAAAGACGCAAGGCTTCTTCAAAGACTGCGCGCGTATAATGCAGCCGGGGTACATCTTCCAGGCTTGGTGCCCGCCCACCAAGCACCTCATCCAGTTCGGCATGCAGCTTGGCCGCGGCGCGTGGACTATGACCCAAAAGATACCAACACCAGGCGAGGGAGTTCGCCGTTGTTTCATGCCCTGCCATGAACATCACAATCGCTTCATTACGCGCGGCATTCGCGCTGACAGGGCAACCACCGCCGTTATCTTCACCATGCTTCAACAGTTGGGACAGCAGCGTAAAGCGTCCACCCTCACTACCGCTGCGATGGCGCTGAATAATGTGATCAATTACATCCTGCACCATTTGCGCGGCCTTGCGGGTGCGGTAACGCCGAAGCGGGTTTGTAAGCCAGCCAAGTGCGGGAAGCCCCAATGTATCAGCCAAGCCGCTTTGTTCTATTTCTCGTTGATAGTCTGAAAAGCCACGCACGACCCGCGCTGCCTCTGCATCGCTTGTCTCATCGCCAAAGACAGTTCGGCCGATGATGCGCGCGGTCAAGCGCGCCATTTCCTCAAGCATATGGACCGAGCTACCAGGTTTCAGGGCTTGCCATTGATCGGCAAGGCGGCCCGCTTCCTCAGTCATCACGGTCGCGAAATCCTGCATTAAATGGGGTTCAAATGCGGGCGCGCACAGCGCGCGACGCGCTTGCCATAGCGCGCCATCGCTCACAAAAAGGCCATCCCCTAGCAATGGTTCCAGCGCATGGCGCATCTGCGGGCTTTTGCGGTCGTAATTGTCGTGTTCTGACAAAAACACACGACGAACACTTTCGGCACTATTGCAGACAAGATAGCCCTGCTGCATCAGTTTAAAACCAAAGACATCCCTCTCGTAAGCGTGTTTGGGCCATCCTGACAGGATATTGCGTCTTAATGCCTGCAATAGGCTCGGTAGGGAAAGGCGCTGCCCCTGCCCTGGAATACTGACGGGATCGCCTTCCTTTTCGTCAATGAAAAAGCGATCAGGTGATGCGATATTGCTCAATTCGGTCTCGGCCATGACGCCCCTTTGAAACGCCTTACGCATTCCACGATGAAATCTGGATCAGACACCGCGCTGTGACGGCCTTTGCAAAGAACTGAATGATGCGCCCGGGAATTCATCAGCCTTCGCAGATCACTGTTCCATCTTCACGCCGGTGCGTTCCACCACACCCTTGAACTTCACAAGCTCAGCCTGAAAAAAGGCGCGCGCATCGGCGGGCGAATTGGGCCGTGTCCAGGGCGAAATCCCGCCAATCAGGAAACGCTCCCGCAATTGCGGGTCAGCCAAAGCGGCATTGATGGCGCGGTTCAGCGCCGTCACGGTGCCTTCCGGCATGCGCGGCGGCCCCACCACCGCGAACCAATTGCCAATGTCAAAACCCGGCATGCCTGATTCCGCGAGCGTTGGAATATCCGGGAAGGCCGGAAAGCGTTCCAGCCCGGTAATCGCGATACCGCGCACACGATTATCGCGCACCTGCGCGGCGGCGGAAGCCAGCACTGCAACGCCCCAGGCCGTTTCTCCACGCGCGATGGATTCCACCATCAGCCCACCGGAACGATACGGCACATGCGAAAATTTCCCGCCGAGCAGCAAGGATACCGCCACCGCCTCAGCGGCAAAATGCGGCATGGAACCAACGCCAGATGACGCATAGGGCATGTTATCCTGCGGCCCGGCACGCAGCCTGGCCACTGCCTCTGCCGCCGTGCCGGCGGGGAAATTCGGCGCTGACACCAGGATCAGCGGGCCATTGGCAGCAACGGCGATATGGGTGAAATCCGCAATCGGGTCATAGCGCGTACCGCCCTGCATGGCGGCGGGGATCAGCCCGTGGGACGATGCCTCATTCAGCATGAGCACCGTACCATCAGCGGGCTGCCGACGCAGCCATTCCGCCGCCACCGTGCCGGATGCGCCGGGGCGGTTTTCCACCACCACGCGCGCATTGGCTCCCATATGCGCCTGCATGCGTTCAGCCAATAGCCGCGCGGTGATGTCGGTGGACCCACCGGGGGCAAAGCCGCTCACCAGCGTAATGGGCCGATCCGGCAGGCCCTGTGCCATGGCGGGTGAGGCCAGTGCCAAGCCCAGCGCTGCCCCGAGTAAAATCCGTCGCATCATCCTTGTTTCCTCCCTGGAATTTCTTTGCCTCTTTGGGCAAAAATTATGCGCAACAACTCAAACCCAAAGCCCCCGCCTCACACAAGCCCAACCCGCGCCTTGACCGGAATTTTCAGGTAGCGCACGCCATTGCTCTCAGCTTCCGGGAAGCGCCCGGCGCGGATATTCACTTGGATCGAGGGCAGCAGCAGCGTCGGTGCGGCCAGCTTCGCATCGCGGGCTTGGCGGAAGGCCACGAATTCATCCTCGGTCACGCCATCCTTCACATGCGGGTTATGCGCGCGCTGTTCGGCCACCGTGCTCTGCCAGGCGAAGCTATCGCGCCCGGGCGCTTTGTAGTCATGGCACATCCAAAGCCTGGTTTGCGGCGGCAGTGCCAGCAGGCGCTTGATGGAACTAAACAACACCCTGGCATCGCCGCCCGGAAAATCAGCGCGCGCTGTGCCGTAATCATGCATGAAAAGCGTATCACCGACGAAGACATCATCACCAATGCGGTAGCAAACACAGGCCGGCGTGTGGCCTGGCGTATGGATCACCTCAATATCCAGCGATCCAAGCGCGATATGCTGGCCGTCACGAAACAGCAGATCGAAGTCACCACCTTCGGGCTTCACATCCTCAGCCGCGAAGACGGGGCGGAAGATGCGCTGTACATCTTTGATGTATTCGCCAATACCAATCTGCCCGCCGCAAAACTGCTTGATGTAGGGGGCGGCGGTCAGATGATCCGCATGGGCATGAGTTTCCAGGATCAGCGCAATTGCAATGCCTTCCTGCCGCGCCGCTTCAATCACCCGGTCCGCGGAACGCGTATCGGCTTCTCCGCTGCGGTGGTCCCAATCCAGTACAGGGTCAATCACCGCGCCTTGGCGTGTCGCGGGGTCGGAGATCAGATAGCTGACCGTATTGGTCGCCTCATCGAAAAACGACTGGATGCGGGCGCTATTCGCTGTAGCTGACATGGGCTGAAGTTCCTGAAGCGTACGCTAATGTAGCTGGTTTGGCGCTTTGCAGAAAGGAAATCTTCGAATCAGCGACAGTTTAGAATACGCACATCATAGACAGGGTGTTCCAACATGCTCACGCCCGGTGCATCGGCGAACATCCAGCCACGAAAGGCGGGTGGGCTGCCTTGCGCGGCGCGGCTATCGGTCATTTCAAACCAGGCGGCGGAATCGGGCACTTCGGTGGGCGGGCGCGCATGGCAGGCACCGATGCGGATGCTAAGCGTGCCGAAGCTCAGGCTTTCACCGACGCGGCCTTCAAGCACTGTGACGCGCGCTGTCACCTTATCCATCGCCTGGATACGTGCCTGCTGGCGCGGCACCCATTCCTGCGCTTGCGCAAGACTTGGCAGGCAAAACAGCGCCAAGGCCACAAGCTTTTTCATGCGCCCTGCTTCGGGCTTGGCAAAGCCGCAATCAGTTCCTGCAAAATCTGGCGCATCGCCGCTTCACCCACGCCCATCAGCACCGCGTCTTCAAACACATCGCGCAACACCGTCGCGGCTTCCGTATGATTTTCTGCGAGCATTTTCAGCTTCTCGTTGCAAGATACAGGCTTCCCATCCGCCCCAGGCCAGGCGGCAGGTGGCTTGGGCAGTGGTTTCATCGCGGCGTGGCCGGCGCGTTTTCCTGATTGCCGCGCTGATTCGTTTCACCCGCCGAAAAAATGAACCGCCCCAACAGGCTTTCCAGATTGATGGCGCTCTGCGTGATGGTGATCTCACTGCCGTCCCGCAGGATGCGCGTATCGCCACCCGGCACCAGCGCAACATATTTGCCGCCGAGCAAACCTTCGCTGGAAATTTCGGCCGAGGTGTCATGCGGCAGCTTCAGCCCGGCATCTACACGCAGCGTCAACACGGCAAGGAAGCTTGCCGGATCAATCCGCTGCGCCACAACCTGCCCGACCTTCACGCCGGCAATGCGCACATCAGCACCCTGACCGAGCCCATCAATCCGATCGAACTTGGCGGTCAGGTTCATCCCAGGCCCAGAAAGGCTGCGCCCCGTGCTGGTCACGGCATAGCCAAGGAAGGTTGCCGCAATGGCCAGTACGACCAAACCGGTCAGGATTTCAGCAAGTGAGCGCTTTTGCATTTTTAAGGGCCTTCTAACGCCCCGGAGTCCAGGCTTCGTAATCCCCACCCCGTTGCGCCGCCGGGTTCACTGGCCGCCAGGCTTCGGACGTGCCGGTCATATTGGGCAGATGCTCCTTCTGCCAGGGGCGGCGCGGCGCATTCTCGGGCAGAGGGTTTTCCGTAGTGTGGTGCAACCAGCCCCACCATTCCGCCGGCACGGCAGAGGCTTGGGCTTCCTTCGCGTAAAGCACCCGCCGCATGGGCCGGCCATAGGAATCTCGCCGGCCGCGGGCTTCCCAATAGGTATTGCCAAAGCGGTCCTGCCCAACCTTGCGGCTGGTGAGGCGGATAAACAGCGTACTGAGCAACTGCATGGCGGCTTCCCGGTGCAAGAAAAATGTAGCGTATAATCGCACAGCCGCGCGGGCCACGCAAAACCAAAGCGATCCGCAAGCTATCCACAGGATATTGTGGGTCCGACCCCCAAAAACCACTAAATAAGGCTTCCCAGGCCTTCGAGTCGCGCTTAGCATCACCTCATGGCTGGAATAGTTGGAACCATCTGGGCTGGGGTTGCGCTGCGGCGCTTGAAAGCGGGGGCGGATCCTGATTCGCCGCCGCGCGCTGTCGCTGTCCCTGTTCCTTGGGAAGATGAGGCCGGGGAAGCGCTGGCCGCGCTCGCCCCGGGGAGCGGCCCAGCCACGCTACCAAGTGCGGCAGAGGCCTGGATTCAACGCCTGACGCTCCGTGGGCGGCGCCTTGGCTTGCTGGATGGCGCCGATGCGGCGGAAAGCCTGGCGGCTGGGCTGCGTTCACTCATTCTGGCCCGGCGCGGCGCGCCCGGGGCCGAGATCTGGCGCGATGCCCGCGCTGAGGGGCGTTTTGTGCTCAACCTGCCGGCCTTTCTGGATGGGGAAGGCGGCTTTGATGCACCGGCCTATCGCGCGGCCTGTCAGCTTGCGGTGCAAACGCTTGATATTTGGGGCCATGGCAAGGTGGAAAGCCTGCGCCTTGGCTTTGCCGATTTGGCCGGGCTGCTGGCCGGTTTCGGCCTTGGCTATGACAGCAATGAGGCGCGCGATGTCGCCGCCGCCATTGCCGGCCTGACGCGTGGTGCTGCTGAAGCGGAATCCGGCCGGCTCGCCACCCGTTTCGGCCCACGCCATGCGGTGGCGCTGATCTGCCCGACCCCACCCGAGGAAACCGCGATCCCTGGCCTGGCCAAGGCAGCGCGCGCGGCTTTGGCGGCGGCGGCGGCCTCTCCGGGCCTGCGCCATCGCGGCTGTATTGCCTTGGCCCCGGCCGATGCGGTGGAAGCGCTGCTGGGTGCGGAGAGTGCCGGCATTGCCCCTGCCCCTGGCGCAAGCCGCCCGGCGCGCGGCGAGGATGGGCGCATCACGCAAGTGCCAACCCGCGCGGCTGAACGCACTGGCGTTGATGCCGCATGGCTTTTGGCCCCCGTGGCGCCGCAGGCGCGGCGCGCCATGGAAGCGGCGGTGATGCCCTTCCTGGATGCGCCGCCGCCTGCCATGCCCGCCCCGGCTGATGTGCCCGAAGCGCGCCGCGCCGCGCCTCGGCCCATCCATGCGCCGATCAATCGCTGCTGGCGTGTGGCCATTGCCGGCAATCGCGTCGCACTGCGCGCCATTGAAGATGATCGCGGCCATTTGCGGGAGATTTCCTTCTCCCTTCCGCGGGAAGCGGCGATGACGCGCGCCTTGATGGAAGCCCTGGCTCAGGCCGTATCGCTTGGCCTGGCGCAGGGCGTGCCCTTGGCGAGTTTTGTGAACGCCTATGCCTATGCGCCTGGCCATGGCGGCGCGGTGGAAGGCGATGCTGGCATTCGCCGCGCGACTTCCGTGCTGGATTGGGCCTTCCGCCGGCTAGCGCGCGATTATCTGGGGCGCGAGGATCTGCCGGACCCGGTGGAAGAAGAAACGCTGCAACCGCGGGCTGCGGTGCTGCCCTTGCTTCCCTTGGAATTGCCGGCGCATCCTTCGCCCCGGTTGCGTCGCCATTTGCGCCCCGCAGCGTAACTGGCGCTTTTGAAGGAACAGGATCATGGCCGGTAAAATCGAAGCGAAGCTTGCTGCCCTTGGCATTGTATTGCCAACGCCGGCGGCACCGATTGCGAATTACATTCCCTATAACATCAGCGGAAAGCTGGTGGTGATTTCCGGCCAGGTGCCGGTACGCGATGGTAAGATTGCCTATACAGGCAAGCTGGGCGCGGGCGTTTCCATTGAAGTGGGGCGCGAAGCGGCGCGGCTTTGTTTCATCAATCTGCTGGCGCAGTTGAAGGCCGCCGCCGGAGATTTGGATAACGTCACGCGCGTAGTGCGGCTTGGCGGCTTCATTGCCGCGCCGGCTGACTTCACCCAGCACGCGCTGGTGATGAATGGCGCGTCCGATCTGGCGGTGGAAGTGTTTGGTGATGTCGGCCGCCATGCGCGGACCACCATTGGCGTGCCTTCCCTGCCTGGTGATGCGGCGGTGGAAGTGGAAGGCATGTTTGAGATCGCTTGATCTAAAGCGCCTTTTCAACTTTCAGCGAGGGTGTTTACCAAATCCGCTGGCGCCTTTAGCTGGAAATTAGTCCAGCTTGCCCGTTGGTCCAAGGCAGCCATCGGGGTTTCGATAGCGGTAAGGTCCAGCCCCTTGGCCTCCGCAACGATGCGATAATCAGCCAGCGGAATACCAGGGCGGATAACTGGACGCAGGCGCGCCCGTGGCGTCGCATGGAGCAGCACCGTATGGAAGGCGGACCCGATGAAGCCCGAGACCACCTCGGCCTCATGGAAAAGCGCTGCGCTACGGCGCATGCTTTCACGCTCCGGATGGATGATTGTCCAGCCTTTGGCTGAAAGAAGCGCCTCAACCTGTTCTTCTCCCGCCACGCGTCCGAATTGATTGGGCAAAGCGCTGCGCGAAAGCCAGATGCGTTTCCCTGGAATGGCTTCCGGCCCAGACACGCAGCGCAAGGAAGCTGCCTGCAAGGGATGGAAGAACTGGCCGGACCGAAATCCGGGTTCGGGCAGCAGCAGGCGCTCAACCAAAAGCGGGCGACGTAGCAAGATGTGACGATGTTTTGCCAAACCCAAAAGCCCGATCAATTCGCCTTGCCAGCTGCGATCATCTGGATGCGGGATTGGCAGATCAATCCAGTGCCAGATGATCGGGAGTTCGGGAAAACGTTTCAGGCACCAAAGCCGCGAGAGGCCTTCCAGCAGAAAGTGGCCGACATGATGCATCGCGACGCCCCCATAAATAGCGGTTCCCTGATGTCGCGCTATGGGCGCCGCTGGCATGCGATCAATCGCGCACCAGGGATGCGCAAAACCATCAATGAATTGGCCGTTCCGATCGAAAGCGCCAAAAAAATGCTTGCCCCAAGGCCCCTGTGGAGAGCGGATCGGCGCTAATGTTACCTCATTAAGCTCATTAAACACGGGTTCATCAGGCATTTCTGGGAACAAGGAGGAACTTCCATTCAAGGGGTGGACCCTAAGAATGGCACAGCAAAGAGCCGCAGTGAAAGCGGTATGGGCACCATTGGTTGCGCAGTTTAACGCTCCATCCCGCTATGCTAAGAATGATAAAGCATTCCATGTCCAATGACCCACCTTCTCTGACGCTCACGCTTCATCGCTCCATTGCCGATATTCCGGCGTGCGATTGGGATGCGTGTGCGGGCGGTGACAATCCGTTTGTGAGCCATGCGTTTCTGTTGGCGCTGGAAGAAAGCGGCAGCGCGGTGGCGGAACGCGGCTGGCTGCCGCAACACGCAGCTTTGCGTGACGCCGCCGGGCGCGTGCTTGCTTGCGCACCGGCCTATGCCAAATCCCATTCGCAGGGCGAATATGTGTTCGACCATGGCTGGGCCGATGCGCTGGAACGCGCTGGCGGGGATTACTACCCAAAACTGCAAGTGGCCGCGCCCTTCAGCCCTGTGCCTGGACCGCGCTTTTTGCTGCATCCTGAAGCCGGCTTTGGGCCGGATGTTTTGGCTGGCGCCTTGGTGCAGGCCTGCGAGGGTATTGGCGCTTCATCTGTCCATGCCACCTTTTGTACGGAAGCCGAATGGCGCGCCTTGGGTGATGCAGGCTGGCTGCAAAGGCTTGGTACGCAATTCCATTGGGCCAATCAGGGCTATCGCGATTTTGATGATTTCCTGGGCGCCTTGGCATCGCGCAAGCGCAAGGCGCTGAAGCGCGAAAGGCGCGATGTGCAGGCGGCGGGGCTGACGCTGCGCACATTGCGCGGGGCAGAAATCACGCCCCGCCATTGGCAGGCCTTTCACCGTTTCTATCGTGCCACCACGGATAAGAAATGGGGCCGCAGCGCCTATCTCACGCGGGCTTTTTGGCCGCTGCTGGGTGAGCGGCTTGGTGATCGCGTTCTGCTGATGGTGGCGGAGCGGGATGGGGAACCCGTCGCTGCCGCGCTTAATCTGATCGGGCGCGATGCGATCTATGGCCGCAACTGGGGCACCATGGTGGATGTGCCCTTTTTGCATTTTGAGCTTTGCTATTACATGGCGATGGATTTCGCGATTGCGCATGGCATTCCGCGCGTTGAAGCCGGCGCGCAGGGCGAACATAAAATCCAGCGTGGCTATCTGCCCGTGCCGACCTATTCCGCGCATTGGATTGCGCATCCTGGGCTGTCCCGCGCGGTGGGTGAATTTCTTGCGCGCGAACGCCCGGCGATGGAACGCGAAATGGCCGCGCTTGCGACGCTTTCCCCCTTTCGCCAGGCGGATGATACGGCGTGACGCCGGGCGCGCCGCGCATCGCTTATTTGCAATTGGCGGCCTCCATGGCGCTGGTCGGCGCGAATGTCGCTGTGGCGAAATTGCTGGCGGAAGCGCTACCCATTCCGATGATCGCTTTTCTGCGCTGCGTTTTGGCGGTGGCATTGCTCTGGCCCTTGGCGCGCCTGTTGGAAGCCGCGCCACGGCCTGATGGCGATGTTATGCGCAACCTTGCCTGGCAGGCGTTATTCGGCACCGTGATCTATAATGCGGGCTTGCTGGCGGGCTTGCGCCTGACCTCGGCTTTGGAAGGCGGGCTGGTATTGGCAAGCCTACCCGCGGTGGTCGCTTTAGGCAGCGCTTTTTGGCTGCGGGAACGCCTGACGCCGCCGCAATGGATCGCCGTCAGCCTCGCGGCCTTCGGCATGGCGGCGATGACGATTGCGCGCAACAGTGAGGGGGCTGCGGGGTCTGTCCTTGGCAATCTGCTGATCTTCGGCGGCGTCATTGGCGAAGCGCTTTACGTGCTGTTGGCGCGGCGTATCGTGGGGCGCGTTGGCGTGATCACGGCAAGCCTTTGGATGCAGATTTTCTCAGCCCTGATGCTCGCCCCCTTTGCCTTGCCGGATATTGCCAGCATCGCCGCGCTGGCGGATCCCCGCCTTGCGGCACTGCTGGTGTTTCATAGCGTGACGGCGAGTGTGCTTTGCCTACTGCTCTGGTATGCCGGCTTGAAGCGTGTGGGTGCCGGTGTTGCTGGCATTTTTACTGCCTTCCTACCCGCGACCGCCGCGCTGGTGGCAGTGGTGATCTTGCAGGAGGCATTCACCGCCATCCACGCCGTAGGCTTCGCGCTGATGATGCTGAGTGTGCTGATCGCAACCTGGCCCCGAAGGCAAAGTGCATGAGGCCGTGGTTCGCGCAAAGCCTCGGCGCTTTTCGCTGCCAGACGCCAGCGCAAATTGCCGCAGCCTTGGCCTATCAACAGGCGGCGCGGTTTGCCGGGCTTGAAGTGCAGCAACGCGATTCCTGGGAAGCCAGCGCGGCCCTGTTGCAGGATGCGCTGGCCGAGGGCGACGCTTCCTGGCACATCTTCATGGAATGCGATTTGCTCCGCCTGGAAAAACGCGCCGATGCAATTCTGCTGACTGACCGAGCGATTTTTGTGCTGGAATTCAAGATGGGCGCGCAGAAGCCTGACCTTACTGATCTGCGCCAGACCGATAATTACGCCATGGATTTGCATGATTTTCATGCTGGCAGCCGTGGTGTCCCGATCATTCCCATATTGGTTGCCCCTGCCGCGCCGCAGCGCGATCTTGACCTGCCGCTATTCTGGCATGGCGTTGCGCCGGTGATGGTCGCCAATGGCGCCATGCTGCGGGAGGTTGTGGCGCGCGCGCAGGCGGCCATCGCGCCGCCAGCGATACCCATTGAAGCGGATGCCTGGGCGCGTTCCGCCTATCGCCCTGTGCCAAGCGTGCTGGAAGCGGCGCGGCTTTTGTATCGGCGCAATGCCGTGCCCGATATCGGCGCCACACGCGCCGATGCGCATAACCTGACCCGCACCACCGATGCCATTGCGCGCGTGATTGCGCAGGCGCGTGTGGAAGGCGGGCGCTATGTCGTTTTCGTCACCGGCATTCCCGGGGCCGGCAAGACGCTTTGCGGCCTTAATCTTGTGTTTGGCGCGCTGCGAGAGTCCGGCGCAGCCTTCCTTTCCGGCAATGTACCGCTGGTGACGGTATTGCGGGAAGCTTTGGCGCGCGATGCCGCACCCCAAGGCGGCGCGGCCTTTCTGGCAGCGGAACGCGCCGCGCGCACCGCGTTGCAGAATGTGCATCGCTTTCTGGAACATCACGTGGTGCACCCGCATGAAGTGCCCGAAGCGCGAATCATTGTGTTCGATGAAGCCCAACGCGCCTGGGATGAAGCGCAAGCAACACGCGATGGCCAGCGCCGCAAAAGCCACCTGACCATGAGCGAACCCGCCCATACGCTGGAAATCATGGCGCGGCATGAAGGCTGGGCCGTGATTGTCGCGCTGATCGGCAATGGGCAGGAGATCAATACGGGTGAAGCCGGCCTTGCCGAATGGGGCCGCGTCATTGCGGCTTCATCTTCCTGGCGTGCGGTTGCGGCGCGGCGCAGCATCACGGCCGCTGACCCCGCGCAGCGCCTGGCCGAAGGCGCACCGGCTTGGCTCAGCTTTGTTGATGATCTGGACTTGCAAACCCCCATTCGTAGCCTGCGCACCAGCAGGGGTACCGAATGGGTGGATGCGGTCTTGCAAGGTGATGCGCCCGCCGCGCGTCGCATTGCAGAAGCGACGCCAGAATTGCCCTACTACGTCACGCGCGATGCCTCTGCCTGGCGCGCTGCCTTGCGCGCCCGCACAAGGGGCTTGCGCCGCGCTGGCCTTGTTGCTTCCGCCGGAGCGCGGCGCCTGCGCGCCGAAGGGCTCGGTGTGCAGGTGCCCGATATCGCCGATTGGTTCCTGAAACGCTGGCCGGATATCCGTTCTTCCGAAGCGCTTGAAACCTTCGCTACCGAATATGATTGTCAGGGTTTGGAATTGGACGTGGTGGGCCTGGCTTGGGGAGGCGATTTTCTACGCCATGCCAGCCAATGGCGCGCGCGGCGCTTTGCCGGCCATCAATGGCAGATCGTGCGCGGCGCTGAGGAACAGCGCTACATCCTGAATACCTATCGCGTGCTGCTGACGCGCGCGCGTTATGAGACGATCATCTGGGTCCCGCCCGGTTCCGCCACCGATGATCCCTTCCACGATATCACGCGCCCGGCGGCTGAGATGGATGCGCTGGCTGATTTCCTGATGGCCTCTGGCGCGCGGCCCCTTGAAGCTTTAACCATAGCACCAGAACCCGCGCCCTATTTGGCGCAGCTTTTATGAGGGCACCATGCGCGCGCTGATCCTTCTGGCCCTGATGTTCCTGGCGCTGCCCGCATGGGCGCAGGAAATCAAACTCGCCACATGGAATATCGCCTGGCTCACCACCAAGCCCGCCGGCCATCCCGATCTGCCGCGCGATCTGACAACAAGGACCGAGCCCGATTTTGTGCGCCTGCGCGCCTATGCCGAGCGGCTGGCGGCGGATGTGATTGCGCTGCAGGAAGTGGATGGGCCTTTGGCCGCCGCGCGCGTTTTTGATTCCACCGCTTATGATTTTCACTTTCCGGCGGAAAGTGATGTGCAGCGCGCGGGCTTTGCCTGGCGCAAGGGGCTCAATGTCACGCGCAACCCTGACCTGATGGCGCTGGATCTTCGCCAGACTGCGCGGCGTTCCTTGCGGCGCGGCGCGGATATCACGCTGCATGGCGAAAATGGAGCCCGCCTGCGGTTGCTTTCGATCCACCTGGACGGCGGATGCTCACAGGGTTCCGTGCGCCAGCCCAATAACAGCGATTGCCAAAGCCTTGGCCAGCAGGCGCATATCCTGGCGGAGTGGATCGCTGATAGACGCCGCGAAAATATCCCCTTTGTCATTCTGGGTGATTTCAACCGACGTTTTTCACGGGACGACGATGTGCTTTCCATTCTGAATGCCGCATCACCCATGCGCCGTGCCACGGAAGGTTTTTCCAATCCCTGTTGGTCTCGGGATGGGCAGGGGCGCGCTTTCATTGACCATATCCTGCTGGGGCTTCGCGCGGCGGATTGGCTCATCAAGGACAGTTTTCGCGTTTTGTCCTATACGGAACGTGATCCGGCGTTGCGTGATGTGATCAGCGATCACTGCCCGATCTCCGTCCGACTCCGTCTGCCCTGAGCCTCCCTATGGGCGGGGCGGGGCTGGCGTGCCATGCTCGGCCTATGTCGCTTTTCACCCGCATCACCCTGCCGCTGGCGGCGATCAATTTCATCAATCAGGCCAATCGTTCCCTGGTTGCGGTGATTGGGCCCTTACTCGCGCTTGAATTCGGCCTGACGGCGGCAGAGCTTGGCTTGCTCGCGGCTTGTTTCTTCGCAAGCTACGCCATGGCGCAATTGCCAATCGGGCTTGCGCTGGATTTGAAAGGCCCGCGCCGCGTGCAGGCGACCTTGGCGCTGATTGCTGCAACGGGCTTTGTGATCAGTGCGCTGTCCACAGATGTGCTGATGCTGGCGGTGGGGCGATGTGTGGCCGGTGTTGGTGTGGCGGCAGGGCTGATGGCCATGCTGAAGGCCAATACGCAATGGTATCCGAAGGAACGAGTCGCGGCAGTGACCGGCGCTGGCTTGTTTTTCGCTTCCATGGGTGGGCTTGCCGCGACAATGCCGGTGCAATGGGCGCTGCCCTTCATTGGCTGGCGCGGGGTTTTTGCCGTGCTCGCGCTGCTCGCCATCATGGTATCGGCCTGGATTTGGTTTTCCGTGCCGAATGCGCCGCCCGGTGTCGCACCCGCGCCGCGGCGTAGCTTACGCCAGGAAATCGCTGAATATGGCCGCATCTTCAAAGACCCAGTGTTTCTGCGCCTGGTGCCGACGGTTGGCATGCTCTCCACGCTGAACTTCACCTATCAGGGGCTTTGGGCAGGGCCTTGGCTGCGTGATGTCGGCGGCTTGGATGATGGCACGCGCGCTGCTGCCTTGCTGATCTATGCGCTTGGCATGATGTTCGGCAGTCTTTTCACAGGGCAGGCCGCATCTTTTGCGCAGGCGCGCGGCTTTTCGCCCATGCTGATGCCCTATGTCGGTGTCGCTGGCTGCTTATTCGCGCAGGCCATGCTGATGATGGGGCCTACAGATTTCTGGACCATGGCCTTCCTATGGTTCTTCTTTTCCTTCTCAGGCTCGGTCGGGCCTGCGGGCTATGCCGCGATTGCACAAGGCTTTCCGCCGGCTTTGGCGGGGCGTGTTTCCACCGCCATCAATTTTCTGATGCTTTGCGTGGTTTTTGTCTTCCAGACAGGGATCGGTGCTATTCTTGATCTCTGGCCGCGTAACGCGACTGGCGGCTGGGCGCCTGAGGGTTATGTCTGGGCGCTGGGCATGACATTCTCCATCCAACTGGCAGCAGCGCTTTGGATTTTGATGCCCTGGTGGCAAGCACGAAAGGAACCCGCGTGATGGAAAAACGAGTGACCAAAATCCTGGATCGCTATCGGGTGACCAAGGCGCGCGGCTTTCGCCTGAAGGATTATGACCCGGGCGATACCGCCGCGCTTGAGATGGAAAAAACCGCGGCCGAGGCGCTGTTGAAACAGGGTGTCGTGCGTCTCGCGGAGATGCAGGACAAGCTCTATGCGCAGGATCGCTGGTCTGTCTTATGTGTTTTCCAGGCGATGGATGCCGCAGGCAAAGATGGCGTCATCAGGCATGTGTTTTCGGGCGTCAATCCGCAGGGCTGCCAAGTGCATTCCTTCAAGGCGCCGGGGGCGATGGAACTGGACCACGATTTCCTGTGGCGCCATTCCATCGCACTACCCGAACGCGGGCGCATCGGGATCCATAACCGTTCTTGGTATGAGGAAGTATTGGTGCTGCGCGTGCATCCTGAATTGCTTGCAAGACAGAAACTGCCGCCTTCCCTGATAGGCAAGAAGATTTGGGATGAAAGACTGGAAGATATTGCGGCCTATGAACGCTATCTGGCGCGGCAGGGCACGGTCGTGCTGAAATTCTTCCTGAATGTCAGCCAAGATGAACAAAAAAAGCGCTTCCTTTCCCGTATCGCAGAACCCGAGAAGAACTGGAAATTCTCACCCAATGATGTAGCGGAACGCGCCCATTGGGAAGATTATATGAAGGCCTATCAAGCCGCGATAAGCGCCACCGCCGCGCCTCATGCGCCGTGGTTCGTGGTGCCGGCGGATGCGAAATGGTTCACGCGCCTTGTGGTGGTGGCGGCCATCATCGAAGCGCTTGAAAAGCTTGATCTGCATTACCCCGCGGTCACCAAGGAACAGCGGACTGCCCTTGCGGTGGCCAAGAAAACTCTGGGGTGAACAAGGCTAATCCCCCACTTCATCCAGCACATGCAGCGCATAAGTATAGGCCGCGCCGGCATTAAGCGCGATGGCGACGCCAAGCGCTTCTGCGATTTCTTCCTTGGTGGCGCCGGCGGCCTTGGCCTTGCGCGCATGGGCATCAATGCAGCCATCGCATTTCGTGGTGATGGCAACGGCAAGAGCGATGAATTCGCGCGTCTTGGCATCCAGATGCTTGGTCTGCGCCGCGCCGTTTGAAAGTGCCACAAAACCCTTGACGATATCAGGGTGTAATTGCCCCAATTCCTTGCCGCGCGCCTTCAGCCCCGCGCTGTAATTTGCCCAATCCTTGACTTCAGTCATGGCTCATTATCCTTTCAATGCATTACGGCCGCAGCGGCGCTGGCATAACCCACACGACGTTCCGGCGGCACGGGATGGCGCCCGGCTACGCGTTCCAGCAATAACCGCGCATCGGCCAACATACCGGCTTTCATCGCCGCATTCAGGAAAAGCTGTTCCAGCACATCCTGCTGCGCATGGCTGCCGCCCATGCGATGCATCACGGCAATGGCAGGGCGCATCACGGTAACGGCGCGGGCATGATCACCGCGCGCGTGGGCCAGCACAGCCTCACACACCGGCAGCGCCGCATCACGCAGAATGGGCGCCAGTGTGCCGCCAGCGGCAATGGCATCGCGTATGCCGTCTAATAGCCGCGCCGCCGCCTGGAAGCGCCCGGCGGCTGTCAGCGCCATCATCCAATGCGGCAGGGTGAAGGCGGAAAGGCAATCGCCAATCCGCGCTTCCGCTTTGTCGGCCAATTCTTCCCAACGCGCACCCACGTTCACGCCCTGGCGCTGCAAGCGAAACAGCATGGAAGCGGCATTCTGCACATCAATGTACAAATCAGGCGCCGCTTCCGTGAGCGGGCTTTTCAGATTGCGAAATCCCTTGTCGTAAAGCGCCAACACTTCTTCAGATTCCGCGCGTTCCAAATGATACAGCGCGCGATGCCACCACAAGTGATGCGCCAAGTTGGAAGCCCCTTCCCAATGCTTTTCCAAGCCCGTGAGCCAAGCAATGCCCTCGCCACGGCGACCCTGCATTTCCATCACATGCGCCACCGCATGCGCGGCCCATAAATCGCCAGGGTCAAGATCAATCGCCGCGCGCCCGCTTTCTTCCGCCACCTGGTAATTGCCGCATTCCTCATGCGCGAAACAGCGACAGGCCAGAATGCTGCCATAGGCGGGCAGCGCTGCAGTCCAGCGCGGATAGATGCCATCCACGACGCGTTGCATCACGCCCACACGCCCCAGCCAAAAGGCGTTGAAGTGATGCAAACGAAACGCCAGGATATCATGCGGGTGGTCGCGCAAAATCGCCTCCCACCCTGCCAGAGCCTTGTCCAAATCCCCCGCTGCCCAAGCGGTGACGGCGGCTGCATGCGCCGCCTCGCGTGCGCTGGCCTTGGTGGCAAGGCGGGTTGCGGTTGCGGCCGCTTCGCGTGCGGCAGGCAGAAGCGATGCCTTGTACCCGAGCAAGGTGAGTGCTGACTGCAACACCCGCGCCATCGGCATATCGCCATCCACTTCCAGCAGCGCCTTCATGCGCAAGGGCGTATCGGCGCGATATTTCAGATAGCCTGTCAGCACATGATCATAAGCGCGCGTTGCGGCATCCGATGCGCTGGTGATGGCAAGGCCGTGCTGATCCTGGGGCATGGGGAAACTCCGATATTCACGCCCAAAGCTTGCCAGCCTTGGCCAAGCCGTGTCGAGTATAAGGACCAACAAGACGGAGCGATAAATGTCCGAAGACACCCCCGAAGCCCGCCTGGCCGCACTTGGCCTGGTGTTGCCGCCGGCGCCGAAGCCGCTTGGCACCTATGTGCCCTTCCGGCGCGATGGGAACATCATCTATCTCTCGGGTCAGGGGCCGCGCGATGCGGAAGGCAAACCCATCAGCGGCAAGGTGCCAACCGAAGTCAGCATTGATGAAGCCTATCAACTCGCGCGCCGGGTTGGGCTTTCCTTGCTTTCAGTGGCAGCATCTGCTGTCGGCGGGCTTTCCCGGCTGCGTGCGCTAAAAGTGCTTGGCATGGTCAATGCGGTGCCGGAATTTCGCGAGCATCCGCGCATCATCAATGGCTGTTCTGATCTTTTCGTCGCCGTACTGGGTGATAATGGCCAGCATGCGCGTTCCGCCGTTGGCTTTGGCAGCCTGCCCAATCAAATCCCGGTGGAGATCGAGGCAATTTTCCGCGTGCTGGACTGAAACGAATCAGACCTTCGTCCCGGTACTGCCGAAACCGCCCGCCCCGCGTGCGGATTCTGGCAGTTCGGTCACTTCGCGCCAAACGCCGCGCGTCACCGGCGCCAGCACGGCCTGGGCAATGCGCATGCCGCGTTCCACGGTGAAAGGCTCATTGCCCGCATTCATCAGGATCACGCCCAATTCGCCGCGATAATCCTCATCTATTGTGCCGGGGCTATTGGGTAGCGTAATGCCGTTTTTCAGCGCCAAACCTGACCTGGGCCGCACCTGAATCTCATACCCCGCCGGGATCGCCATTTTGAGACCCGTAGGGATCAAGGCGCGACCGCCCGGCGGGATCACCATCGGCGCGCTGATCGCCGCCAGCAAATCCATGCCCGCGGCACCTTCCGTCGCGTAGCTTGGCAGCGGCAAATCCGCGCCATGGGGCAGGCGTATCACAGCAATTTCCGGGGTCATGCCAAAGCCTCTGCAATGCGCGCGGCAAGCTTCGCCGCGACGTCTTCCTTCTTCATGCGCGGCCAGGCTTCCGTGCCCTTCGGCGTGATCAGCAGCACGGTATTCTCCGCGCCCCCCATCACATCGCCCGAGACATCATTCGCCACAATCCAATCGCAGCCCTTCTTGTGGCGCTTGGCGCGCGCATGTTCTTCCAGCTTTTCGGTCTCCGCCGCGAAACCTACCACCAGCTTAGGTCGGTGCGGCCCAGCGGCAGAAAGCGTCGCCAGAATATCCGGGTTGAGTGCAAGGGCGATGGGCGGCGGCACTTCCCCCGCGATTTTTTTCATTTTCTGATCCGCGGCCGCGGCACTTCGCCAGTCCGCAACGGCCGCCGCGCAAATCGCGACATCAGCGGGCAGTGCGGCTTCGCAGGCCGCCAGCATATCGCGCGCTGATTCCACGGGCCGCATGGTGACACCCTTCGGGTCCGGCTGCGCCACGGGGCCCGAGACCAAAGTCACCCGCGCACCAAGCGCAGCAAGCGCTGCGGCGATGGCGTGGCCCTGCTTGCCGCTACTGCGATTGGCGATGTAGCGCACCGGGTCAATGGGCTCATGCGTAGGCCCGCTCGTCACCAGCACATGGCGGCCTTGCAGGGGCTGCGCGGTGGGTGTCAGTGCTGCCTGCACGGCTTCAAGCAGCGCCGCTGGTTCAATCAACCGGCCCGGTCCCGATTCCGGTTCCGCCATGGCGCCCACTTCCGGCCCGGCGATCATCATGCCGCGCGCCCGCAGCGTTGCGATATTCGCCTGCGTCGCCTGATTTTCCCACATGGCAGGGTTCATCGCGGGTGCCACCATGATCGGCGCGCGTGTTGCCAGCAGCACGCAAGTCGCCAGATCATCCGCCAAGCCATACGTGATTTTCGCGAGCACATCAGCCGAAGCGGGCGCCACCAGCACCAGATCGGGCAGGCGCGCCAGGCGAATATGCCCAATCTCGGCCTCAGCCGCCCAAAGATCATCATGCACTGCCTGGCCGGTAATGGCGGCAAGCGCTTCCTTGGTGACAAAGCGCGCCCCGCCCGCGGTCAGAATGGCGGTGACAGAAGCCCCTGCCTTGCGCGCAAGCCGCGTGAATTCCAGCACCTTATAGGCGGCGACGGAGCCCGAGACGATCAGCAGGATTTTGCGACCAGCAATCATGGCGGAAGCCTAACCCAGAAGCGACGTGAATGAAATCAGCCCGCCCCCTGGCGCGCGCCCCTGGTTCGGGCATCATGCGCCAAGGCCGCCCGATCAGCGCGGCTAGGGGGAAACAGTATGGCAGGCGGGAAGCTCCGCGCCACCGGTGTTCTTGCGCCCTTCGGGCAGCGCGGCTTTCGGTTTCAATGGCCGGCTGATCTTGCCACCTCCTGGGCATTTGAGATGGAGACGCTGATCCTGGGTTGGTATGTGCTGACTGAGACGGGATCGGTCACCTGGCTTGCCATCTTTGGGTCCTTGCTGCTGATTGGCACGCTGCTTTCCCCGATGTTTGGCGTGATGGGCGATAGGGTCGGGCATCGGCGCGTGCTTTCTGCCATGCGTGCCTGGTATGCGGTGCTGGCTGCAGTGCTGACGGCCTGCGCTATGGCGGGGCTGCTTTCCCCCTGGCTTGTTTGTGGCGTGGCGTTCCTGAGCGGCCTCGTGCGGCCTTCCGACATGGGCATGCGCAATGCGCTGATCGCAGCCGGCATGCCCGCCCCGCTGCTGATGGGTGCCATGGGGATTGAACGCATGAGTGCCGATAGTGCCCGCGTGATTGGTGCGCTGACGGGCGCGGGGCTGGTCGCGTTCCTCGGCATTGGTCCGGCCTATATGGCGGTGACGGCGATATATCTTTGCGCCTTTCTGCTGACCTTGCAGGTGGATGAACCACCAACCCGCGCCGCCCAAGGGATCGCGATGAAAACCCCCTGGGCTGATCTTGGCGATGGCATTGCCTATGCGCGGTCAACGCCGCCCGTGCTGGCGGCCTTGCTGCTGGCGTGCCTTGCCAATTTCGCTGCCTATCCGATCAGCGGCGGCCTGCTGCCACATGTGGCGCGCGATGTTTATGGGCTGGATCGCACCGGGCTTGGTTATCTGTCCGCGAGTTTCGCAGGCGGCGCGATGCTGGGCTCACTTTTCATCAGCGCGAGGGGAGGCGGGCTGCCGCCGGCGCGCACCATGCTGGCAGCAGCGCTTTCCTGGTTTCTGCTACTATTGGTTTTCGCGCGGCTGAAGGACCCTGTGCTGGGCGGCGTGGTGCTGGCTTTGGCGGGGTTTGTGCAAAGCTTTTGCATGGTGCCGCTGGCGGTGCTGCTGCTGAGGATCACCTTGCAGGATTTTCGCGGCCGCGTAATGGGGCTGCGCATGCTGGCGGTTTATGGCCTGCCGGTTGGGCTGATGATCGCCGGGCCGCTGGTGGGGGAAATCGGCTTTGCCGATGCCGGCGCGCTTTATGCGGGCTTTGGTGCCTTATGCACGGTAGCGATTGCGTTGTTCTGGCGCGCGCATTTGCTTCCGCGTGAGGTGCCGGCGAATGGGCTGCGGAGCCAATAGAACTTCCAACTTACACCAGTATTTGACAAACTAATCGCAACCAGAAAGGAAACGCCGATGCCCCTTACCCTCACCCGCCGTCATGCGCTCGCCCTGCCCGGTGCCAGCGTGCTCGCCCCCTCCGCTTTCGCGCAAGGCATATTTCCTGATCGCGCGGTGAATATGATCGTGCCCTTCGCGCCTGGCGGCACGCCGGATATCGCCGCGCGGCTGTTGGCGCCGAAGATGAGTGAATTGCTCAGCCAGCCGGTGACGGTGGAAAACCGCGCCGGGGCAGGGGCCACCATCGGCACCCGCGCCGTGGTGCAGGCGCGCCCGGATGGGCATACGATTCTGATGGGCTCCATCTCCTTCCTGACGGCGCCGCTGACAGCCGACCCCATGCCCTATGATCCGGTGGCGCAGCTTCGCGTCATCAGCCTGATTTCAACATCGCCCTATGTTCTGATTGTGCGCGCCGATAGCCCGGCCAAGGACATCGCAGGCTTTCATGCCTGGACGCGGGAGCGTGGCAATAGGCTGAATTACGGATCAGCGGGCAGCGGCACACCGCTGCATTTGGGGGGAGAACTCTACAAGCTGATGATGGGCGTGGACCTGACGCATGTTGCCTATCGCGGCAGTGGCCCCGCGATTACTGCGCTGCTTGCTGGCGAAGTGGATATGGTCTTTGCCGATGTACCCGGCGCTTCCGGACAGATCGCTGCAGGCACGGTGCGGCCCTTGGCGACCATGGTGCGCGAACGGATCAAACAATTGCCCAATGTGCCAACCATGGCGGAAAGCGACCCACGTCTCAAGGATTACGATGTCTATACCTGGGCGATGCTGGTGGCGCCCAAGGCAACCCCGGACCGCGCCGTTAATCGCCTGCATGAAGTCGCCATCGCCACTGCGCGCCAGCCTGATGTTATGAGGCGCTTTGAGGAAATGGGCTTTGATTATGTGGGCTCATCACCCGCCGATGGTGACAAGCGGCTGGAAGCGGAACGCGACAAATGGCGTGACGTGATCAAGCGCGCCAATATCAAGGTGGATTTGTAATCACCCACCCTCACCCCGCCCGCAGCCCCGCACGTTCCGCCGCTGTCCGGGTCCAAGCCGTTTCCCGTTGCAGAAAGGCAGCGAAGCCTGGGGGCGTTGCCTCTGTTGCGCTGGCCATCAGGCTACCCATGCCTTCCAGCCGCGACCGTACTGCGGGGTCGGCGACGGCGGCGGCCACAGCCTCACCCAGCGCCTTCGCGACATTTTCGGGCAGGCCCGTAGGCGCGACAATGCCAACAAAGGCCGCGGCCTGATAGCCGGCAACGCCGGCCTCGGTCGCCGTTGGCAATTCGGGCGCTTGCGGCAACCGATTTGCGGCCGCCACCGCTAAAATCCTTACCGCGCCTTCCCGGTGCAACGGCAACGCCGTGGAAATTTCCGTAATGGCGCCGGATAAGGTGCCGGAGACAAGATCAGGCGTCAGCGCCCCGCCGCTGCCATAGGGGATATGGGTAATGCCTGCCCCGGTCGCCGCATTGAACATCTCAAGCGAAAGATGCGCCGTGCTGGCGATGCCGGAAGACCCGAAGCCGAGCTTGCCGGGATTGGCCTTCGAATGCGCCACAAGTTCCGCCACCGACTGCACCGGCAAGCTGCGATGCACGGCAATCACCATCGGTGTGCGCACAAAAAGCCCAATCGGCATGAAGTCGCGCATCGGGTCATAGCCAAGATTGGTCTGCACCGAAGGATTGATCGTCAGGGGCCCATTCGACCCGAGCAGAATCGTATAGCCATCTGCCCGTACCCGCGCGACCTGCTGCGCGGCAACACTCCCGCCCGCCCCTGCGCGATTTTCCACCACCACAGGCTGGCCCAGCTTCGCCGACATGGCCGGCGCACAGGCACGCGCCGTCAAGTCCGAATTCCCGCCCGGCGCGAAGGGCACGATCAGGCGGATTGGCTTATCGGGGAAGGCGGCCTGCGCGCGCAGCGA
>JBBAUC010000016.1:0-22768 GCA_040398485.1 Roseomonas sp.
ACAAGGGAAATTATGATGTCGCAAGCAACGCGGATCCCCGCTTCTGTCGCTACCTGCCGTTGGGGCGGGTTTGACGCTTCCTTTGCGCCGGTGGCGAGCATTGCCTCGGGCGAAACCATCATTCTGGAATGCGTCTCGGGCGGGCCAGAAGTGATGCCGGGGCCGGAGAAGGGCCTGCCGCTGCACCCCGCGATTTCGGAAATCCACACCAGGCTGCCCAGGCTCGGCGCGCATATCATCACCGGCCCGGTTGAAGTGCGCGGCGCTGAGCCAGGTGATGCGCTGCGAGTGGATATCGAAAAGATCGAGCTCGGCGCGGATTGGGGTTTTTGCGGCTTCCGCCCGCTTTTCGGGACGCTGCCGGAAGATTTCCCCTATCGCCGCACGCTGCATATTCCGGTGAATAAGCAGGCCATGACCTGCCGCCTGCCCTTCGGGCCGCAGGAAGGCGGGCTTGATCTGCCGCTGGCACCCTTTTTTGGCGTGATGGGCGTGGCGCCGCCACCCGAATGGGGCATGGTGAACACCAAGGAACCGCGCGCCATTGGCGGCAACCTCGACAATAAGGAATTGACCGAAGGCACCACGCTGTTCCTGCCCATTTTCAACAAGGGCGCTTTGTTTTCCGCCGGCGATGGCCATGGCGTGCAGGGCGATGGGGAGGTCTGCATCAATGCACTCGAAATCTGCCTGACCGGCCATTTCAAACTCTCCGTGGTGAAGGGCGGCGGCGCCAAGGACCCGGTGCTGAAATTCCCCCGCGCGGAGACCAAGACCCATTTCATCACCATGGGGATGAATGAGGATTTGGATTTGGCGATGAAGCAGGCGCTCAGGGAAATGATCGCCTTCATCTGTTCGCGGACCAATCTTTCTGATGCCGATGCCTATCAATTCTGTTCGCTTGCGGTGGATTTCCGCGTGACGCAGACGGTGAATGGCGAAAAGGGCGTGCATGGTATGCTGAAAAAGGGGCTATTATTCTGATGGCTGCGCTTGCAGCGATCCTAATTTTTGGTTAGCCACTGAACATGGCCGCGCACGTATCAGATCGCATTCCGCTTTTCTTCATCCTCGCCCCCCTGGCCGGCATTGCCGCATGGCTTGGCCTCGGCAAGGTTGGGCTGGAGCTTTTGGCCATTCCCGTTCTGGCCGCACTGCTCTGTAATGTGGTGGCGGCGGTGCATCACGCTGAAGTGGTGGCCTTGCGCGTGGGTGAGCCTTTTGGTGGTTTGATCCTGGCACTGGCGGTCACCGTGATTGAAGCCGGGCTGATCATTTCCCTGATGCTGAGTACGGATGGCAATCCCACTCTGATGCGCGATACCTTGTTGGCGACTGTTATGCTGGTGCTGCACGGCATTGCGGGGTTTGCCATTCTAGTCGGCGGCATTGTGCATCGGGAAAATCAATTCCGCGTTGCGGGCGCCAATGCGCTGCTGGCCGTTCTGATGCCCATGGCGGTGCTGGTGCTGATCGTGCCCAATCACGTGACTTCAGCACCCGGCCCCTACTACAGCGCCAGCCAATTGGCCTTTGTTTCGTTGGTTTGTCTGGGGCTTTATGCCGCCTTCCTCTTCATCCAGACCAATTGGCACCGAGACTACTTCCTGCCGGAGGAAAGCCAGGGGGGTGAGGGCCATACGCAACCAAGCGGGCGGATGGCGCTGATTTCCTTCCTGTTGCTGTGCGTGGCGCTGTTTTCGGTTGTGATGCTGGCGAAAAGCCTGACCTCGGCGCTGGAAGGAGGGGTGGCGGCGCTCGGCGCTCCGGCGGCGCTGGTGGGGGTGATTGTGGCCGCCATTGTGCTGATGCCCGAATCTGGCGCAGCGCTCCGTTCCGCCGCGCATAACCGCATGCAGCCGGCCATCAACCTGGCGCTCGGCAGCGGCGTGGCTTCGATCGGGCTTACCGTACCGACGGTGGCCCTCGTCGCTTGGTGGAAGGGCATGCCTCTGGCGCTTGGCATTTCAGCCGGCCATTCGGTGCTGCTGGCGCTGGGCTTTGCGGTCGCCATGCTGACTTACGGCACCGGGCGGACCAATATTCTCTCAGGCATCATTCATTTGGTGCTGGCCGCGACTTTTGTGTTCACGGTTTTCGCGCCGTAATCCGCGCTGCCTATCTCAAGCGCCAAATTTCAACGGGGCCACGTTCTTCCGGCACTGTCGCGACCAATTCATATTGCTCGTCCAAAGCGGCTTCAATCAATAGCGCGGCGCGGCGGCGCACGCTTGGCCACCAGCCGCGATCAATCACCAAAACGCGGGGATGGGTTTCCAGAATTCGATTGATTTCCGCGTAGGAATCAATCCCCGTCACGCGATAAAACGGCCCGGCCAGATGCGCCGGAAAGGCGTAGCGCGTGGATATGGCAGCATCCGCTAGCACATAGACCACGGGGTGATAATTCACGACCCAAATCGGGTCTCCCGGGTCTATTTCCGCACGCACGGCCGCAGCGGTGCGTCGCACCGGATCAGGCGCGCCAAGGCCAATGCCGCGATCAAGCCTGGGCAGGGCAGCAACGCGCCAGGCATCCAAAGCCACCGCGCCGATCAGCAATTGAAAGCCGATCACCACCATGCCAGTGCGCAGATACCGCGCCAATTGCCGCGCGCCGAGTGCCGCCAGCAGTGACAGCGGCAATAGCCAGATCAGGAAATAATGTTGGTAGAATTGCCCGGGCAATACCACGGCAAAAGTCGCCGCCACAAACCAGATCATGCCAAATTGCCTGAGCCTGGCGAGCGGCCCTTCGCGATTGCGCGGACGAAACAAGGCCGGCAGCGTGAGCAAAAACGCCCAAAGCAACAGCAGGACGGCAACAAGCGCAAAGCGGAAGGAATCCGCAGAGCTCAGCCGCGATCCCGCATAGCGGAGCGGCGCCAGAAACGCGCCTTCCAGAAAAAAACCAAACTCCCCCCGCAGCGCATAAGCCAGCGCCCAGAGCAAGGTGGGTGCTGCGCATAACAAAGCATAAGCGCCGGCCATGGCAGCAAGACGACCCAGGCTCATCAACCCAAGTCGAAAGGCAGGCAGCACCAAAATCACCCAGGCGAGCGCACCTTCGAAGAATGTCACTGGCTTGAGTGTGAGCGCAAAACCGATCAGCACCCCCATCACCACCATATCGCGCCAGCGCGGGGCTTTGCTGCGTTCCAGCGCATCCACCGCACCACGCAAGCCCAGCGCCATGGCCCAGCCGATCATTGGTGCAAATAGAATTTCCGTATTGGTGGCAAGCCCGCCCAGCAATCCGCTATGGGCGATATAGAGCACGCCCGCAGCCAGCCCTAAAGCCGGTGGCCCACCCGCATAGCGCACTGCGCTGAACAGTGCGGAGGCCGTTGCCGCCACGCAAACCGCCCCAAGCGCGCGCAGCACCCAGATATCATCGCCGAAAATCGCCATGAACACAGCGAAAATCGCCGGTGCACCAACCGGATGCATGTCCCAGACCGCGACAATGGGCCACTTCCCATCCAGCCATTCTCGCGCCTGGAGCATGTAAAGCCCCTCATCCGTATCAATCACGGCAGCGACGAAGGAAAAGCTCCGCAACAAAAGCGCAAGCGCCAGAAAGAATAGCGGCACCAGCGCGGGGTGGCGCCAGCGCCGATCAAGAAGGTGAGTGAGGAACATACGCGAAACTACAGCGCCGGGTGCAGATCCTTCCATGGCGCGGCGCGTTCATAAGCCGCAGCAGCGCGGTAGATAGCCGCCTCCCCAAAGCTTGGGCCGACCAATTGCAGCGACAATGGCAGGCCCTCAACCTTTGAGATACCGCACATCATGGTCATGGCCGGATGGCCGGTGACATTGAAGGGCGTGCGCGCCTGGCGCGGATAAGTAAGCTCCACCGCTTCCGGATCATCAATCTTGCAGGCGGCATCCATGGATGATGCTGTCAACAACAGATCAACCTCCGCAAAGGCCGCTTCCACCTCAGCCACCAATTCACGCCGGCGGCGCTGCGCTTGCACGTAATCCTCGGCGCGCATGAAAAGCCCGGGGAGCAGGCGGCGCAAAGTGATATTGGCGTAATCGCCCGGCCTTTCGCGCAACCATTTGCCGTGGATGGCAGCCGCTTCAGACATCAGAATGGCGCGATTGACGCCGGCGAATTCCGTGAGCGAGGGCAAGGTGATGGTCTTGATCTTCGCCCCTTCCTTCGCGAGCAGCTTCGCGGCGGCATCAAGCGCGGAGGCCATTTCGGCGGAGGCCGGCTGATCCTTTTCATGGAAATGCCGGACATAGCCGATGGTGAGGCCGCGCAGCCCCTTCTTCATCTGCCGCGCATAGTTTTCGGGCTTATGCGCCGCACTGCCGGGATCAGCAGGATCATGCCCGGCCATCATGCCAAGCAGCAGCGCGTTATCGGCGACCGTGCGCGTCATCGGCCCCACATGATCAAGCGTGAAGGCCAGCGGGAAGACGCCTCGGCGAGAGACCAGCCCATAAGTCGCCTTCATGCCGACAATGCCGCAATGGCTGGCCGGGTGGCGCACGGAACCGCCGGTATCGGTACCAAGCGCGGCGGGCAGGATATTGGCCCCCACCGCCGCGCCGGAACCGGAGGACGACCCGCCCGGATGATGTGCCGTATTCCAGGGGTTGCGTGCGGGCGGGAAGGGCAGATCAAAGGCCGGGCCGCCAATGGCGAATTCATGTGTCGCGAGCTTGGCCGGGAAGATTGCCCCCGCTGCCCGCAGGCGCGCCACCACCGCCGCGTCGGCGCTTTTCTGGTTATCCAGCAGAATGCGCGAATGGCAGGTGGTGGGGTGCCCCGCGAGGTCAATGATATCCTTGAGCCCCACAGGCAGGCCATCCAGCGCCGAACGCGGGCCGCTGCGGGCAATGCGTCGCCCGGCCTTCACGGCTTGTTCGCGCGCCTCATCCCAAAGCGGGCGGACAATGGCATTGACCTTGCCACCCACATCCTCGGCGCGTTGGTGCAAGGCATCGAGGTATTCAACGGGGGAGAAACGCCGCCGCGCAATGCCGGCAGAGGCTTCGGTCAGCGAAAGCTCATGCAAGGCCTTCATGCGCGTGACCCCTTGGCGGAGATTGGCGCGGCATAGGCCGGCATGGGTTCGGCGGTTTCATTGACAACGCGCGTGAAGGCACCCGCCATGCGCCGCGATGCGGCAATGGCCTCAGCCACTTCCTTGGGATGGGTCTTGAGCCCAGCGGTAATGCCCGCCGCGCGGGCCAGGATTTCTTCTTCAGTCATTGAAATGGTCGCCCCCATGCTGCGGCGCCTAGCCTGCCGTAAAAGCCGCGCTTCGGGAACCCTGCCGCCGCGGCTCTTTTGTTACAGCTTTCCCTGTTCCTTCAGCACTTCTTCCGCCACGCGCAGCGCATCAATCGCGGCGGGAAAGCCGCAATACGCAACGGCATGGGTGAAAATCTCTGAAATCTCCTCAGCCGTGCAGCCATTATTCAGCGCCGCCACCAGATGGATACGAAGCTCATGCGGGCGATTAAGCGCGCAGATCATGGCGAGCGTGATCAGGCTGCGTTCGCGCCGATCAAGCCCTGGCCTTTGCCATAGCGTGGCATAGGCGAATTCCTCGGAAAGCCGGCGCACTGCTGCGTTGAAGGGATTGGTGCCTGCGTCGCGCTTTTCCATATAGGCGTGGCCGAGCACTTCATGCATTACCGCACGGCCTTCCGCGCGCAGCGCATCATGGGCTTCTTGTTGGTCCATCATCTTGTCCTTTCAGGGCGTATTGTATTCAGGTGGAAGGCTGCGCCAAGGAAAACGTCGTCGTGTCCTGCAAATCCTTGCCGAACCAGGAACGTATGCCAGCGCTATGGCTGGACAGCGGGCGTGGGACACCATTTTCGACCATCACCGGCACATCATGCCCGGGGATCAGCACGCAGCCCGGATTGGTGCGGCAAATCTCCCACACCATTTCAATCGTCGCGCGGCTGACAGCTGCGTCATAGGTCATATCGGTGGTGCGCGTAGTGAGTTCCACGCGGTTCTTCACCGCATCCTGCAACAGCACCACCGCCTGCGGCGCGCCCGCAATCAGGAACAGCAAATGCCCAGGGGTGTGGCCAGGCGAAAGATGCGCTGTGATGCCCGGCAGCACTTCCTGCCTATCATCCATCAATTGCATGGTCGGCCAGCGGCTGAGCGCTTCCACCGCATGTTCCGGCACAGCAGTTTCGCCCCAACCCACACCAAGCGCCCAGGCCAATTCCTTGCGCCCGACATGAATCCGCGCATCGCGGAACATGGGCCAATTCACCACATGATCATGGTGCAAATGGCTGACCAGCAGATCGGTCACATCCGATAGCTTCACCCCCTGCTTGGCGAGTGCTTCGACCAGCGGTTTGCGCATGCCATAGCCGCCGCCATCCAGCACCACGGTTCGGCCATGGCCGCGCAGCAGCGCCACGGTGCTCCAGCCCAGGCCCCCATGCTGCGTGGATTTGCCAGGGTAACCCTGGATCAGAACATCAATCCGCCAATCGCCGCTGGTAAATTGCATGGCGCCTTCCCTTTCGAATGCTTCAGACCAGCATCGCCAAAGAAGCCAGCTTGGTCCAGCCCTAGCCCGGCACCCTGATCCGCGCCCGCAAGCCGCCCAAGGGGCTATCTTCCAGGAAAACATCACCGCCATGCGCCCGCGCAATGTCGCGGGCAATCGCAAGCCCAAGCCCGGTGCCACCGCCCGACAGGCTGGTGAAGGGCTTGAAGGCGTCTTCCCGCGCCGCTTCAGGAATGCCCGGTCCATCATCATCAATCGAGATATCCGCCCAGATGCCATTCTGGCCGCGTGGCTGTTCCGTTAACGTCACCGTCACCTGCGTGGCGTGCTTACGGGCATTATGAAGCAGATTGGCAAAGCAACGCCGCATCGCACCGGCGCGGAGCGCCATCAGCAGCGTTTCCGGGCCTTCAAAAGGTATTGCCGCGCCACCGCGCGCCTGTTGCGCGACAACGCCCTGAAGCAAGGCAGCAAGGTCAGTTTCTTCCGGCTGTTCCAGCCCTTCACCGCGTGCAAAGGCCAAGTACACGCCGATCAGGCGATCCATTTCCTCCACATCTTCCGTCATCGCCGCGGCATCTTCGCGCGCTGCTTCTGGCAGCATGGCAAGCCCAAGTCGAAGCCTCGTAAGGGGGGTGCGCAAATCATGGCTGATGCCGGCCAGCATTTCCGTCCGGCTATCCACGAAGCGGCGAATGCGTTCTTCCATGCGGTTGAAGGCCGTCGCGGCTTGGCGCACCTCGGCGGCTCCTTCCGGTTTCATTGGGCCCACCGTGCGGCCCATGCCGAAAGCCTCAGCGGCGGCCGAGATTTTGCGCAGCGCGCGTACCTGGTTGCGCATGAAAATCGCTGCCACCAGGAACAGCAGCAAGGAAGACCCGACGACCCAAATTACAAAAAGATAAATCGTTCCGCTGAACAGCCGCTTGCGCGCAACCTCCACATGCAAGACGCCATCGGGCATCTGCACGCGAATAATCACGCTGCGTGGATCGCTTTGCCAATCCGCATCAAAGGGCAGGCGCACACGTTCCTGCATGGCCGCTTCCAAATCTTCCTCGAGCGGCAGCAGGGGCATGGCGGCGGGGCGCCCACCGGTTGTGGCAAGCCTCGCCCCCGTTTCATAGGCAAGAGACAAATCCAGCCGCCACGCTGCTTCACGAAAAATCCAGGCGCGATCCTCTTCCTCCGCCTCGCGTTCCAGCAGGCCAACCACCATCGCCACATCGCCCGCGACACCTGCGGCCAAGCGGCGGGAGATCACATCCAAATGGCTGCCATAGAAGACCTGCAAGGCAATAGCTTGCAACAGGATCAACGGCACCAGAATAATCAACAGCGAACGGCCCAAAAGCCCGCGCGGCACCAGCCGGCGCAAGCCCCTGTCCATCGGAGTCACGGCCCTGGCCTTAAGACATAGCCGCGATGGCGAATGGTCTGGATGAAGCGCGGCTCCCGCGGGTCTGGTTCCACCTTGCGGCGTAGCCTGGTGACCTGCACATCAATCGCGCGTTCGCCGGCATCGGGCGTGCCAAGCGCTTCGCCGATATCCTCGCGGCTCAGGATTTCGCCGGCGCGCCGGGCAAGGGCTTGCATCAAGGCGGCCTCACCGCCCGTCAGGCGAATAACGCCATCTGGCCCGCGCAATTCGGCGCGTTCAATGTCAAACCAGCGATTGCCGATCTGCATGGGCGCCAGGCTTTGCGGCGCGGCGGGCGCTGGCGTGGTGCGGCGCAGAATGGTGCGAATACGCAGCGCCAATTCACGCGGATCAAAGGGCTTCGCCAAATAATCATCCACACCCTGTTCCAGCCCCGCGATGCGATCATCCGGCGCGCCACGCGCGGTCAGCATCAGGATCGGCACTTCCTGCCCTTCGGCACGCAGCGCGGCGGTCAGTTCCAGCCCCGACTCCCCCGGCATCATCACATCCAGCACCAGAAGATCGAACGCCATATCCGCCAAGGCCGCCCGCGCCGTGGCGGCATTTTCGGCGGTGCTGACGCGAAAACCCTGTTCGGTCAGAAAGCGCTGCAACAACGCGCGCAGCCGCGCATCATCATCCACCACCAGAATATGCGCGGGGTCTTCCTGGCCGCTCATCGCCTGCTGCCCTCGGCTTCCGGCCCTTCCAGGCGGGCGAGGCTTGCTTGCGCATCTTCCCCCATCAGCCCGCGCATGACACGGCGAAAGCCATCCACCGCCACGGGGCCTGCTTCGCGATAGGCGCGCATCACCGTCTCTCGCTGGCGTTCAAAAAGGCGGCGCTCCAAAGCCATGCCCTTATCGGTCAGTGTCAGGCGCCTTTGCCGCCGGTCGCTCTCACCTGGCGCCTGCACCACATAGCCATCGCTCATCAGCGGTTGCAGCACGCGCCCCAGGCTTTGCTTGGTAATGCCCAGAATCCCCAGCAATTCGCCAACCGTGATCCCAGGCCGCCGCCCCACAAAATGCAGCACGCGATGATGCGCCCGCCCCATATCCAGCGTCGCCAGAATTTCATCCGCACCGGCGGTGAAATCGCGATAGCCAAAGAACAGCAAATCCTGGGCAAGGCGGAGTTCTTCTTCCCGCAGGAACAGCAGATTACGCCCGGCGGGCAGGGCGCGCGCTTCAGCCATTTCCGCAATATTGGTGCTGCCCCGTGTCGGCATTGCCCGCATCCCCATTTGGACAGGATTATTGACGCATTCGCCGCCCCTGTCCAATGCGAAAGGCGCGACACCAGGCGCTTTGCAAGGCAGCAACCGCCTCTCTATATGCCTCCTGACATTGTCGCCGGAGAAACAACCATGATCAGTCGCCGCCCCCTACTGGCCGCCGCCATGCTCGCCGCCCCTTCCATCGCCCGCGCCCAGGGCGGATGGCCGGCACGCCCGGTACGCGTGATTGTGCCCTGGCCGCCGGGTGGGTCCACGGATGTGCTGGTGCGCATTTATTGTGAATTGATGCAGCCGATCCTGGGGCAGAATTTCATCATCGAAAATCGCCCCGGCGCGGGCGGCAATATTGGCATTGATGCCACCGCGAAGGCCACGCCGGATGGCTACACCATGGGCATCGCTTCCGTCGGGCATTTGGTCATCAACAACTTCCTCTATGCCCGGCTGCCCTATGACCCGGCGCGGGATTTGGTGCCGGTTGGTATCGCCTGGGATTTGCCCAATGTTGTCGTGGTCTCCTCGCAGCATAATCCGTCGCGGAGCCTCGCGGATTTCACTGGCTGGGTGCGCGCCAAGCGGGGCGGCTTTACCTATGGTTCGCCCGGTGTTGGCACCACGGGGCATCTGACCGGCGCGCTTTTCGCTGGGCGCGTCAATGTGGAAGGCACCCATGTGCCCTTCCGCGGCGCGGCGCAGATCATCCCCGCCATGCTGTCGGGTGATCTCGATTCCGCGCTGGATAACCTCGCTTCCTATGTGCCGGTCATTCAGGAAGGGCGCATGCGTGCGCTGGCCGTCACTTCAGCCGCGCGCTGGCCGACCATGCCGGATGTGCCCACCATGGCCGAGGCCGGCTTGGCGGACTTCGTCGTTTCTTCCTGGCAGGGCTTTGTCTTCCCGGCTGGGACCCCCAGCATCGCGATCGAGCGGGTCAGTGCCGCGCTGCGCCGCATTGTCGCCGACCCCGCCGTGAAGGAACGCTTCCTGCGCGTGGGTGCCGAGGCCGTCTGGTCCACACCGGAAGACATGATCGCGCGTGCCCAGCGCGAACGGCCCATGTGGCAGGAAGCGGTACGGGTTTCCGGCGCCAGGCTGGAATAGCGGCCTGTGACCCCCGCTGCCGCCTGGGGCAATGCGCTTTTCATTGACCATGCCATTCTGCGCTTTAGCTGGCGCAATTGGGGCGTGGTGGCGCCTGGGCGGCTTTACCGATGTAACCACCCGCTGCCCTGGCAATTGCGCCGGGCGGCGCGGCGCCATGGCATCCGCACCCTGGTTAATCTGCGCGGCAATCGCGCCGATTGCGGCGCCGATGCACTCAGCCGGGCCGAAGCCGCGCGGCTTGGCCTTGCCCATATAGATGCGCCTTTTGAAAGCCGCGGCGCCCCGCATAAGGACCGTATCATGCGCTTGGCCGGGATTTTCCAGGAAATCGAGGAACCAGCGCTGATCCATTGCAAATCGGGCGCTGATCGCACCGGGCTTGCGGCCGGTATCTGGCTTTTGCTGCAAGGCCGCCCGGCGAGCGAAGCCTTGGCCCAGCTTACGCTCCGCCACGGCCATGTCGCGGCGGCGCGCACCGGTATTCTGGACGCTTTCTTCAAAACCTTCGCCGCCTTCCAGCACGACAATCCGGGCACCCCCTTCCTGGATTGGGTGCGCGATACCTATTCCGAAGCTGCTTTGCGGGAGAGCTTTTCCAGTAACGCCTGGGCGGATCGGCTGGTGGACCAGGTACTGCGGCGGGAATGATCTGGGCAGGCCCGCCTTGATTTCGCCCCTTTTTGCTTCGCACCATTTCAATGAAATCAGATGTTTGCGATGAAACATGCAGAAACAAGGCTTGAATCGCTTTTGTCAGACCGTCATGAGAAAGTAACACTGGGTTGATAAGAGTTGCGCTCCCCGCGCGGCTTTCAGACCAGAAATGAAGGATGCGATGGACGGTTTTATTCCCGCGGAACATGGTCGGCGCAAGACGCTCAAGGCACCTATCGGGTGCGTGGGCGATGGGCTGCACACTGGCCGCAGGATGTCCCTAACGCTGCACCCGGCGGCGGCTGGCGCCGGCATCCAGTTCCGCCGCGTTGATCTTGGCGTTGATATCCCTGCCCGCTTCGAATTCGTGACCGATACGCGGCTTTGCACTGCCATCGCCCATCCGAATGCGCCGGAAGTGCGCATCGGCACCATTGAACATGTCATGGCCGCGCTGGCCGGCGCTGGCATTGATGACGCCATCATTGAAGTGGATGGGCCGGAAATCCCCATTCTGGATGGTTCTGCAGCGCCCTTCCTGTTCCTGATTGACTGCGCCGGCATCGCCACCAGCGCAGCACCACGCCAGATCATTGAAGTGCTGCGCCCGGTCCGCGTGGAAGATGGCCGCGGCGCCTTTGCCGAATTGCACCCCAATACCGAAACCGCCTTCGATGCGGCTTTGGACATTGATTTCCCGAACACCGCCATTGGCCAGCAATCCCTGGCGCTCCGCATCACGCCCGAAACCTTCCGGGGGGCGCTGGCCGATTCACGCACCTTCACCCTGGCTGAGGAGGTGGAGCGGCTGCGTCAAGCTGGCCTAGCCCTGGGCGGTAGCCTGGAAAACGCCGTGGTGGTGGATGGTCCGGCCATTCTGAACCCCGGCGGGCTCCGCCATGCCGATGAATTTGTCCGCCACAAGCTGCTGGATGTGGTGGGGGACCTGGCCCTGGCCGGCGCACCGCTCCGCGCCCGCTTCAGGGGCAATCGTTCGGGACATGCGCTGAACAATCAGCTTCTCCGCGCCCTTTTCGCCGATAACGACGCTTGGCGTTGGGTTGGCGGCGCCTCCGCGCCCGCTCATGCCGCCACCGCGCGGGCCAAGCCAAAAGCCGCGGCCTTCGCCTGATACCCGGCCTCTGCGCCAAGGCGATTTCACCCGCGGCCAATCTGCCCTATATCAACCGCATCCTTCTGTTGATCCGGGAATCATGCGCCGCTTTGTACCTTTAGCCCTCATCCTTGCCCTGGCAGCTTGTAGCGATTCAGCCCCTGCGCCTGGCACCGGCGCGGATCCCTCACTCACGCGGCGCGTCACCGCCAATGCAGCCGATGAGGAACCGCAAATTCTCTATGCGCTTGGCATGCGGAACCTGCGTGAGCGCAATTACGCCCGCGCAGTGGAATATTTCGATGCCATTGAACGGGAGCATCCCTATTCCGCCTGGTCTACCAGCGCGAAGCTGATGGCGGCCTATACCGAATATCTGCGCAATCGCTACACTGAAGCCATTGGCGCGCTTGATCGCTTCATTCAACTTCACCCATCACATCGCGACATCGCCTATGCCTATTACCTGCGCGCACTGTCCCAATATGAACAAATCAACGATGCGCAGCGTGACCAGCGCCAGACCACCATCGCCATTGCATCCTTGCAGGAAGTCATCAACCGCTTCCCCGATAGCGCCTATGCCCGCGATGCGCGGCTGAAGATTGACCTGGGCAGAGACCATCTGGCCGGCAAGGAAATGAGCGTCGGGCGCTTCTATCAGCGCCAGGGCCTGTATCAGGCAGCCATCGGTCGTTACCGCCGCGTGGTGGAGGATTTCCAGACCACGAACCACGTGCCCGAAGCTCTGCATCGGATGGTAGAAATCTACCTGAACCTTGGCCTGACAGAAGAAGCGCGCCGCAACGCCGCCGTGCTTGGCTATAACTACCCCGGCAGCGATTGGTACGCCGATAGCTACGCCTTACTTGTTGCCGCCGGCGCCGAAGCCCGTGGTGAGCGTCCCGGCTTTGTTAGCCGGATGCTGAACAAGATCTTTTGAGCACGGGGCGGCGCGCCGATGCTCGCCTCTCTGGCCATTCGCGATGTGGTGCTGATTGAAAAGCTCGACCTGAGCTTCGATGCCGGGCTTGCAGTGCTCACCGGCGAAACCGGCGCCGGGAAATCCATATTGCTGGATAGCCTGGGCCTTGCCCTTGGCCACCGCGCCGAAGCCGGGTTGGTGCGCGCCGGGCAGGCACAGGCAAGTGTCGCCGCCGCCTTTCTCCCAAGCCCCGATCACCCCTGTTTCGATATCCTGCGCGACCAAGGCATCAGCGCCGAAGATGAACTGGTGCTGCGCCGCGTGCTGCAAGCCGATGGCAAATCCCGCGCCTTTATCAATGACCAGCCCGTCAGTGTTGCCTTGCTCAAACGTCTGGGCGCGACACTGGTGGAAGTGCAAGGCCAGCATGAACAAGTGGGCCTGGCCGACCCAGCCACCCATGCCGGGCTGCTGGATGCTTTCGGCGCTTTGGACGGTGAACGCAGCGCCACCGCCAGCGCCTGGGCGGCCTGGCGCGACGCCACGCGCCGCCTGGCCGCCGCGCGCGAAGCAATCGCCAGCGCGCAGCGCGAAGAAGAATGGCTGCGCCACGCCGTTGGGGAGTTGACCGACCTTGCCCCAGAAGAAGGCGAAGAAGATACGCTCGCTGCCGAACGCCAAAAGCTGCAACAGGGCGAACGCCGTGCCGAGGCCATCGCCACCGCCCTTGGAGAACTCACGCCGCGTGACCGCCGTGCGGCCTCACCGGCCCGCGCACTCCGCGAAGCGGCCCGCGCGCTGGAACGCCTACCGCCACCCAATGAGGAAGCGCAGCCCGCGATCCAGGCCCTTGCCGCCGCACAGGATGCCTTGAGTGAAGCAGAAACCCTGCTCACGCGCCTCATGAACGAAGCCGGCCCCGATCCACGCCGACTGGAACAGGTGGAAGAACGGCTATTCGCGCTGCGCGCCGGCGGGCGCAAACACAGCGTGCCGGTTTCGGAATTGGCAAGCTTGCTCGGCAGGCTACGCGCCCGGCTGGAGGCGCTGGATGCCGGCGCAGGCGAAGTCGCAACGCTTGAAGCCGCCGAAGCAAAAGCACGCAGCAGCTACATCGCCGCCGCCGGCAAGCTTTCCGCCACGCGACGTAAATCCGCGGCCGAGCTTGAAAAGGCGCTTGCTGAAGAACTGCCACCGCTGAAACTGGACCGCGCGCGCCTGGTGATAGATATCACCGCGCGCGACGAAAACGCCTGGGGCGCGGATGGGCAGGATCGCGTCAGCTTCCTGGTCGCGACCAACCCAGGGCAAACACCAGGCGCACTCGCGAAAATCGCCTCAGGCGGGGAACTCTCGCGCCTTATGCTCGCACTCAAAGTCGTGCTGTCACGCGGGTCGCCCGTGCCAACCCTGATCTTTGACGAGGTAGACAGTGGCATTGGTGGCGCCACCGCCGCCGCAGTCGGCGAACGCCTGGCGCGTGTCGCAGACCGCGTGCAGGTGCTGGTCGTGACCCATAGCCCGCAAGTCGCGGCGCGCGGCACACGGCATTTCCGCGTAGCGAAACAAGTGAAGGGGCAGCGCGCGGAGACGCGGGTGGAAATACTTGATCAGGCGGAAAGATATGAGGAACTGGCGCGCATGCTGGCGGGGGAGAAAGTGACTGAAGCGGCGCGGGCGGCGGCGCGGAGCCTTTTGGGGGATAGCGCGTGAGACACAAAGAAAGGGCGGGGGAGAGAACTCCCCCGCGCCCCCTCCTTTTTTTATCCTTCCGCACTTGCATGAGGGGCGCGGCATGAAGGCGCCTGCCATACAAAGCCTTTCGGAATTGGATGCGGTGATTGAATTGGCATCGCTCGCGCGCGACATCGCTCGGCATGACAGGCTCTATCACAGCAAAGACCAGCCGGAGATCACAGACGCGGAATATGACGCGCTGGTAGCACGCAACCGCGCGCTTGAAGCACGCTTCCCGCAGCTAGTCCGCAGCGACAGCCCATCGCGGCGCGTCGGCGCACCAGTCGCGGAAGGCTTCGCCAAAAGTCACCATGGCGAGCCGATGTTGAGCCTGGACAATGTGTTCTCGCCCGAAGAATTCAGCGATCTCTGTAAGCGCATCCGCCGCTTCCTGGGATTGGCCGAAGATGAAGCGCTGGCTTTTGTGGGTGAGCCCAAGATAGATGGGCTTTCCATCAACTTGCTCTATGAAAACGGCGTCTTCATCAAAGGTGCAACACGCGGCGATGGCGCAGAAGGGGAAGATGTCACCTCCAATCTGCTAACTATCCCATCACTGCCAAGCCACCTGAAGCCACCCTTCCCCGCCAGCATCGAAATCCGTGGCGAGGTCTTCATGGAGAAGGCGGATTTCCTCAGCTTCCGCGCCACGCAGGAAGAAGCCAGTGAAGCACGCGAAGCGCGCCGCACCGCAGGCGAAAAGCTGGGCGACGCCGTGGTGATCCCGGCCAATCCTCGCAACGCCGCCGCTGGTTCGCTACGTCAGCTTGATGCGCGCATCACGGCAACCAGGCCGCTGAAACTTCTCGCCTACGCCATGGGCGCGGCGAGCGAAGCACCAGCCGAAACGCACCATGATTTTCTTGATGAACTACGCCGCTGGGGCTTCGCGGTGAACCCGCTCTCGCAGCGCCTGGAAAGCGAAGACGCGGCTGAGAACTTCCAGGCCGAAATCGGCGTGGGCCGTGCCGCACTCGCTTATGATATTGATGGCGTGGTCTATAAGCTTGACCGGATTGATTGGCAGCGCCGCCTTGGTTTTGTGGGCCGCGCACCACGCTGGGCAGTGGCGTGGAAATTCCCCGCTGAACAGGCGGTGACAAAGCTGCTTGATATTGAGATCCAGGTGGGCCGTACCGGCGCACTCACACCACGCGCGGTGATGGAACCCGTGAATGTCGGCGGCGTCGTGGTGCGCCATGCGACACTGCATAATGAGGATGAAATCGCGCGCAAGGATGTACGCATCGGCGATACCGTCATGCTGCAACGCGCCGGCGATGTCATTCCGCAAATCCTGGGCGTGGTGCTGGAAAAACGCCCTGCTGATTCAGAAGCCTATGCCTTTCCGCTAAACTGCCCCGCCTGTGGCAGCCATGCAATCCGCGACGGAGAGGATGTCGTGCGCCGCTGCACCGGTGGCCTGACCTGCCCCGCGCAAACCACCGAACGCTTGAGGCACTTCGTCTCCCGCCGCGCGATCGATATTGAGGGCCTTGGTGAGGAAAACATCCAATTCCTATTCGATGCCGCGCTGATCAAAAGCCCCGCTGATATTTTCCGCCTGCACCAAAAGCGCGAAACCCTGGCGGGCTTTGAAGGCTGGGGCGAACGCAAGATCAGTAAATTGCTGGAAGCAATTGATGCCCGGCGTAGTGTGGCACTGGAGCGTTTCATCTTCGCGCTCGGCATTCGCCGTATCGGTGAACAAAACGCCAAGCTCTTGGCGCGGCATTATCACAGCCTGGAAGCCTGGCGCGCTGCCATGATCGCCGCGTATATCATCGGGTCAGAAGCGCGGGAGGAATTAGGCTCCATCCAGGGCATCGGCCCCACCATTGCGGAGGAGCTTGTCGAATTCTTCGCCGAACCGCGCAACCTGGCAGCACTTGATGATCTGGCTGCCGAAGTCTCGCCCCTGCCGGTGGAAGAAACCAGCGCCGCCGATAGCCCCTTCGCTGCCAAGACCATGGTCTTCACTGGCACGCTTGAGAAAATGACGCGCGATGAAGCCGAAGCGCTCGCTGAGCGGCTTGGTGCCAAAGTCACCAAATCGGTCTCGAAGAAAACCGATTTCGTCGTTGTCGGCGCGGATGCCGGTTCCAAAGCCACCAAGGCGGCAGAGCTTGGCGTGAAGGTGCTGACGGAAGCCGAATGGTTGGAAATGGCAGGCGCCTGATCCGCGTAGGTCGCATGACCGAAGCGGTGAATCAGTCGCCCAAAACGAAGTCTCGCCTAGATCGGTGCGCAGGCCGCACGCAGCCAAGCAGCGGTTTCCGTATCCAATAGCGGCGCCACCTCAGCCACCACGCGCCCGTGATAGGCATTCAGCCAATCACGTTCCGCCACCGTCAGCAGCGCAGGTTCGATCAGCACACGATCAAAGGGCGCCAGAGTCAGGGTTTCGAATTCTAGAAACGGCTTTGCGGTGGCAGCGATATCCGCCTTTTGCACCAGCAGCAGATTTTCCAGCCGAATGCCGAATTCACCCGTCGCGTAATAGCCGGGCTCATTGGACAGAATCATACCCTCAGCCAAAGCCACTACACGCGCTGCCCGGCTGAAAGCCGCCGGCCCTTCATGCACCGAAAGATAGGACCCAACGCCATGCCCCGTGCCGTGATCATAATCCAACCCCGCATCCCATAAGGGGCGCCGCGCCAGCGCATCCAAATGCGGCCCGGCGACACCGGCGGGGAAGCGCAGCGTGGCAAGCGCAATATGCCCCTTCAGCACGCGCGTGACACATTCCCGCAAACGTGACGGCGCCGCACCCGGCCCGGTCCAAAGCGTGCGCGTGATATCCGTGGTGCCATCCAAATATTGCCCACCTGAATCAATCAAATAGCATTCATTCGGGTGGATCGCGCGGTGGCTCGCCTCTGTCGCGCGGTAATGCACGATAGCGCCGTTTTCGCCCGCACCACTGATGGCCGGGAAGCTTTCCGCCTGAAACAGCGGCACGTCGCGCCGAAACGCCAGCAAGCGCGCAGCGGCCGAGATTTCAGAAAGCCCCCCCTTCGGCGCTTCTTCGGCAAACCAGCGCAGGAAGCGCGCCATCGCCACCGCATCGCGCTGATGCGCCGCGCGGGCGCCCTGTTGTTCCACCGCGTTCTTGCAAGCGCGCGGCATGCGGCAGGGGTCTTCTCCCGCATGGATTTCCGCACCGGCGTCGCGCAGCCAATCCGTGATCCAGGAAGGTGTCGCTTCCCGGTCAATCCGGGCGCGCTTACCCTTCAAGGCATTCAGCGCCGCTGGCATGGCATCACGCGGCGCAATGGCCACCGCATTGCCCAAATGCGTGCGGGTTTCGTGGTCCAGCTTCGCCGGTTCCATGAATAATGAAACCGCGCCATCCGCGAATAGCAGCGCAAAGCCAAGCGCGAGAGGTGTGTGGTCCAGATCGCCGCCGCGGATATTCAACAGCCAGGCGATGGAATGCGCATCGGCCAACACCACCGCATCTTCGCCGGCGGCGCGCAATGCCGCCGCCGCTTCGCTGCGTTTTTCGACGGATGGCTTGCCGGCATAGGAAAGCGGATGGGCGCGGGCCGGCGCTTCCGGCACGCGCGGCCGATCCGCCCAGATAGAGTCAATCGGGTTCGCTGGCAGCGCGCGAAAAGTCACACCGGGGCGGCGCAGGCGTTCCAGCGCCGGTTCGCTATGCAGCCAGGGGTCATAGCCAATCACCAGGCCATCCGCATGGGCGGCCAGCCATTCGGCAGGCGGTTCTTCCGTAATGTGGCGCGGTTCCCAAAGTGCTACATCAATCTGGTTGCGAATCTGCAGCGTATAGCGGCCGTCGGAGAACACCGCCGCCTGCTGGGGCAGCACAATCGCCAGCCCCGCGCTGCCGGTGAAGCCCGTCAGCCAGGCCAGCCTTTCGGCGGAACGCGGCACATATTCCCCCAAATGCTCATCTGCCCGAGGGATCAGGAAGCCCTGCACCCCCATCCGCGCGAGTTCAGCGCGCAAGGCGCCCAAGCGTTCAGCACGGTTCATGAGCAACTCCTGACCAAATATTTCACAAATATTGCATGACTTCCTGTGGAATCATGCGTCAGACGCATATCTCCGCTGTGGTCTTTGCGCATCACCTGTACCCCAGAAGCCTCTATATAATCGTCCAACGGACAGTGATGCTACCCTACCGGCCGGCACCTCCGCAAAGGAAAGCTAAACATGAACCCGCATTTCGCCAATCTCGAAACCAGCCTCTCGGCCCGCGCCGCGACGATTGAGGCTATTCACCAGGAAGTTGCCGCCGCCCGCGCTGCTGCACGCAGCCGCGCCTTTGGCAATGCCTTCAAGATGATTGGGGTCGGCATCGGCGCCGTGCTGACCGCTATCGCCACCTGGCCGACCCGCCGCGATGCCTATAAGGCGCTGGATCAGCTTTCGGACCGTCAGCTTTCCGATATCGGCTTGGCGCGCGGTGAAATCAGCCGCGTTTTTGAACCGGGCTTCGCGCTTCAGGCCGCCAATGATGGCGATCTGCCGACGGGTCGCGCTGCCTAACTTTTAAATATCCTGCGCAGCCAGGATTTTAGGCCGCCCCCCTCGGGCGGCCTTTTTTTTGGTTGATGCGTTACATGCGGCCGCCGCGCCGGGGGGGCGAGGGCCGAGGCCATGCTATGCCGCCCCATATCTTCCGCCGCGATCAACCGCGCCTCTAACGCCACAACTTGTGCCACCGCCTCGGGCGGGTTGAGCGCAGCAAGCGCTTCCGCTGCGCCTTCCGCTTCCGCGAAATCCCCCGCGCGGCGCAGCGCATCAATCACGCGGACAGATTGTTCGGCATCAAGCGCCGGGCCGCTCCGCCACAGTGCCACTGCTTCGCGGCGCCATTGCCGCGCCAAATCGTCGCGGTTCAGATCATCTGCCACCCAAGCCGCGTGCAAGGTTGCTTCCGCCGCCGCGTGCAAGGCGCCGGTTTCTTCCAGCACATGCGCCCAGGCCAAAAAGCGCCGCGCCAAAACCGGGTGCGCCGTATCAGCGATCAAAGCCCGGTAAGGCGCGGCCGCCACGGCCTGCGCGCCTGCGGGATGCGCTTCTGCGACATCGGGCGCCGCATAGCCACAATGCGGGCAGGCTTGCAGCCAGCGCGACATGGTGGAGCGCACCGGCTCGCCCGGCCTTAAATCAAGATCGGGCGCCTGTTCCGGCACGGGCGGGCGAAAGCCTGGTTGGCGGCTTTCTTGGCCGCATACCCCGCAACGCTTTTCCCGCCCCGCGGATGTCGGCGCGGCGGCCATTACGCGGTGCGATCAGCCCCGCCCGATTGCAGCGCCGCCTGCGCCGCCGCCAAGCGCGCCACCGGCACGCGATAGGGCGAACAGGAAACATAATCCAAGCCGACGCTTTCGCAGAAATGGATGGATGACGGATCGCCGCCATGCTCACCGCAAATGCCAAGCTTGATATCCGGCCTCACGCTGCGACCTTTCTCGACCGCGATGCGCACCAAAGCGCCCACGCCGTCCGGGTCAATGGAGACAAACGGGTCCTTCGGGAAGATGCCCTTTTCGATGTAAAGCGGCAGGAACTTGCCGGCATCATCACGCGAAAGGCCGAAGGTGGTTTGCGTCAGGTCATTCGTGCCGAAGGAAAAGAAATCCGCCACAGTAGCAATGGCATCGGCCGTGAGGGCGGCGCGCGGCAATTCAATCATGGTGCCGACGCTATAGACCACATGATACCCACTTTCGGCGAAAACTTCCTGCGCGACGCGATCCACCATGGCGCGCGTGATTTCCAATTCGCGCTTGGTCGCAACCAGCGGAATCATAATCTCCGGCACAGGGGCCTTATGCGTCTTGCGACCAATCTCGGCCGCCGCTTCGAAAATCGCGCGCGCCTGCATTTCATAGATTTCCGGGAAGGAAATCCCGAGCCGACAGCCGCGATGCCCCAGCATAGGGTTCGCTTCTGACAATTCCTGCATGCGCCTTTGCATCGCCTCAACCTCAGTACCGAGCGATGCCGCCACTTCCGAGATTTCATATTCGCTATGCGGCAGGAATTCATGGAGCGGTGGATCAAGCAGGCGGATCGTCACCGGCAGCCCAGCCATGATTTCGAACAGGTCAAGAAAATCCTTGCGCTGGAAAGGCAGCAAACGTGCGAGTGCCGCGCGCCGGCCTTGTTCCGTTTCGGCCATGATCATTTGGCGCACGGCGCCGATGCGCTCAGGGTCGAAGAACATATGTTCAGTACGGCAAAGTCCGATGCCTTCCGCGCCAAAGCGCCTGGCGGTTTCCGCATCTAACGGCGTTTCCGCATTGGCGCGCACACGCAGGCGGCGCACCTTATCGGCCCAGCCCATCAAGGTTGAGAAATCGCCCGAAAGCTGCGGTTCCACCATGGCGACGGAGCCTATGAAAACCTCACCCGTCGCACCATCCAGCGTGAGGATCTGCCCGGCTTCAATGCGCACGCCACCAGCGCTGAGATATTGGTTGTTGTAATCCACCGTGACACCGCCGCAGCCCGCAACGCAGGGCCGGCCCATACCACGCGCCACCACCGCCGCGTGGCTGGTCATGCCGCCGCGTGTGGTCAGCACGCCGCGCGCCGCATGCATGCCGTGAATATCTTCGGGCGAGGTTTCAATCCGCACCAGAATGACACTTTCGCCCTTTTGTGCGCGTGCCTCAGCTTCATCCGCACTGAAAACCACAATACCACACGCCGCACCGGGGGAAGCGGGTAGGCCCTTGGCGAGCAGCTTGCGCGGCGCCTTGGGGTCCAGCGTTGGGTGCAGCAATTGATCAAGTGCTGCGGGGTTCACGCGCCGCACGGCTTCGGTGTGATCAATCAAGCCTTCGCGCGCCATATCCACCGCGATTTTCAAGGATGCCGCGGCGGTGCGCTTGCCATTGCGCGTTTGCAACATATAAAGCTTGTTGCTCTGCACCGTGAATTCAATGTCCTGCATGTCACGGTAATGACGTTCAAGCGTCGCCCGCACCTGCACCAATTCAGCATAGGCCGCCGGCATGGCATCTTCCATGCTGCGTTCGGTGGGTTTGGAACGTTCCTTCGCCATGGGTTGCGGCGTGCGGATACCCGCGACCACATCCTCACCCTGCGCATTGATCAGGTATTCGCCGTAGAAAATATTCTCGCCCGTGGAAGGATCCCGCGTGAAGCACACACCGGTCGCGCAATCCTCACCCATATTGCCGAAGACCATGGCTTGCACATTGACCGCGGTGCCCCATTCGGCCGGGATGTCATGCAGGCGCCGATAGGTCACCGCGCGCTGGTTCATCCAACTACCGAACACCGCGCCAATCGCGCCCCAAAGCTGCGTTTCAGGATCCTGCGGGAAGGGCCTGCCGGTGACTTCTGCGACCATTTCCTTATAGCCATCCACCACGCGATGCCATTCGGATGCGGTGAGTTCGGTGTCTTCGTTCTTCCCGGTGTCGAGCTTTACATGCTCGATAATTTCCTCAAAGCGATGATGATCAACGTCGAGCACGACGGACCCATACATCTGGATGAAGCGGCGATAGGAATCCCAGGCAAAGCGCGCATCGCCGGAAGCCAGGACCAGGCCTTCAACCGTTTGGTCATTCAGCCCAAGGTTCAGCACCGTATCCATCATGCCCGGCATGGAAACCCGCGCGCCGGAGCGCACAGATACCAGCAAGGGCCGGTGATGATCGCCGAAGCGGTTACCCACCGCCTCTTCGACCAAGGCCAACGCCGCGCGCACCTGCGCGGCCAGATCGCCTGGGTATTTCTGCCCATTATCGTAATAGGCGGTGCAGACTTCGGTGGTGATGGTGAAGCCAGGCGGCACCGGCAAACCAATCGAGGCCATTTCGGCCAGGTTGGCGCCTTTGCCACCCAGAAGATTCCGCATATCGGCACGGCCTTCATTGTGGCCGGCGCCGAAGCTATAGACCCATTGTGTCATGGGGGGGTTCCTCAGGCTTCAATCTTGGAGAAATCCGCCACGGCATCCATGGCGGCACGAAGGCGAGCGAGCAGTCGCAGACGATTGCGGCGAAGTTCCGGCGCCGGGTCGTTCACGATCACTTTTTCGAAA
>JBBAUC010000016.1:22778-26113 GCA_040398485.1 Roseomonas sp.
CCGGGGCGCGGAGCGCGGCCATGGCTTCCATGGCGCGTTCAAAATCCTCGGCTTCGATATCCAGGCGAATGCGGGTGCCGGCTTCTTCGAGCGCGGCGGCGAGGGCGGCTTCTTCCGGCAGTTTCAGCAGATGCGCTTCATAGCCGGTATCAAAAGCGTGGCCGTCGCGCTTTTCTTCGATGCGCAGGATATTCACTGCGCGGCGATGGGCGGCGAGAAGGTTGGCGCCGGCTTCTGATTCGACAAAACCACGCACGGCATCAGCGCGGGCGAGGAGGCGGTTTAGGTCATCATCCGGTGTCGCGCCAAAGACCGCTGCCACCACATCATGCCTGGCACCTTCGCTGCGGAGTTGCACGCGCAGGCGTTCAGCAAGGAAATCAAGCAGGCCAGCAGCAAAGGCGGCCACCATTGGGGGATGAACGGCACCACTTGGCGCCTGCCAGCCGCTGGCGCGCTTCGCTTCCGCGATGTCCATGCCGAAGCTGGGCTGCGCGGTGCTGCCGGTTGCTTGCGGGAAGCCGAAAAAGGCTTCGCCCATGATATCCGCCAGCGCCAGCCGCAGCCCATTCTCCCGAATGATGCGAATGACGCCTAGCGCCGCGCGGCGGAGCGCGAAAGGATCACCACTACCGGTCGGCTTTTCACCCACGGCGAAGAAGCCGACCAATTGGTCAATCTTATCCGCCAGCGCCACCGCAATGGCGATGGGCTCCTGCGGCACGGCATCGCCTGCACCTACCGGCCGATAATGTGCGGCGATGGCTTCCGCCACACGCGTATCCTCGCCCTGGCCGAGTGCATAATACCGCCCCATCACGCCCTGCAATTCCGGGAATTCACCCACCATACCGGAAGCGAGATCAGCCTTCGCCAAGCGTGCCGCGCGCCGCGCCAGCGTTGCATTGGCGCCCAACTTTTCTGCGATGAGCCCGGCGAGTTTTTCAAGCCGCGCCACGCGCTGGCCTTGCGTGCCAAGCTTCGCGTGGAACACCACACTATCCAGCTTGGGCAGGAAGCTTTCCAACTTTTGTTTGCGGTCCAAATCCCAGAAAAAGCGCGCATCGGCCAAGCGCGCGCGCAACACGCGTTCATTGCCGGCGACAATGGCAGCACCACCATCGGGCGCTGCGATATTCGCCACCAACGCAAAGCGCGGCGCAGCGGTTCCATCTGGCTTGCGCAGCGCGAAATAGCGCTGATTGACACGCATGGTGGTGCGCATGACTTCGGGCGGTAGATCCATGAAGGCGTCATCAATCCGCCCGAGCAAAGGCACCGGCCATTCGACTAAGCCCGCCACTTCGGCAATCAAAGCCTCATCCGGCACCACGTCCAGCCCTTCGGCGACGGCGAGTGCGGTGATGCCATCACGGATCATGCGCGCGCGGTCTTCCGCTTCCAGGACCACAAGGCGCGCTGCAAGGCCGGTTTTGTAGTCCGCGAAGTTGCGCACCGCGAAAGCGCCGGGCGACATGATGCGATGGCCTTCGGTGACATCGCCACTTGCCAAGCCATGCCCATCATCAGCGCCTTGCGCCAAGCTGAAGGGCACCACGGCACCATCCAGCACACAAAGAATGCGCTTCAAGGGGCGCACCCATACCATGGAAGATGTGCCGCCCCAACGCATGGATTTCGGCCAAGGGAAAGTACGGATCAGCGCGGGCAGTATGCCGGCAATCACCTCTGAAGCTGGGCGGCTTGGCACTGGAAGTAACGCAAAGATGCGCAATTCGTTTGCTTGTTTCGCCTTTGCATCCGGCCGCTCAATGAAATGCGAGCCAGCGTACTTAGACCTGAAGGCTGTGACTGATACCGCCGGGGCTATCGTCAGCGGGCCTCGAACCTCGTCTAACTTCGCCTCGGTCGCGGCAGCAACGGTCGCAACCACACCAATGCGTCGCGGTCCGTAGAAGCCACGCACGCCTTGCGTCGCCAAGCCAGCTTCGGCAAGCGTCTTCTCAAGCAGGGCGCTCAAATCATCCGCCGCGCGGGCTTGCATGCGCGCCGGGATTTCTTCGCAGAATAGTTCAAGCAGCAGTTCAGCCATGGTTTTTGATCGCCGGCTCTATATCGGTTGCGGCGAAATCATCGCCCTTGAACAGCAACGCATGGCCGCGTTCCTTGGCCAGCGCATAAGCAAAACAATCGCCAAGATTGAGCCCTGCCTTATGGCGGCCCTTGCCGTAGCGGCGCCAGGCATCCCGTGCAATGGCTGCGTGTTGCGCCGTGAATGGCACGATCTCCGCGCCCGCCGCAGCAATCAGCGCATCGAGCTTTTCAGCCATGCCCGGACGCGCGCGCCCTTCTGTTACCATGGTGATTTCAACCAGGGTCGGCGCCGCGATGGCGACTTCATCTGCCTCCCCAATAGCATCAGCGAAGCGCTGTGCATCGGCTTCCTTGAACAGGATCGCTGCCAAAGCCGATGAATCAAGGATCATCGCGGCAGACCCATCTCATCATATAGATCGCTATGATCGCTCGTGGTCCCAGGCGGCACCAGCTTGGAAGCGCGCTCACCAATTTCCATGATGGCCGCCACCTTCCGCGCCCGCGCTTCCTTGGTTGCCGCCAATTTTTCCTGCACGGCCACGCGCAAGGCACCGGTCATGCTGGTATGGAGCATGGAGGCCAACTCCTTCGCTTCAGCAATCAGCGCGGCGTCCTTGATATTTAGCTGGCCCATGACGCACCTTTGGTAGAAAGCGACCCTGATATGGTAGAAAGCCCCCGAAAGCGCAAGGTCACGCCCCTTCGCCGGCCAGCCAGGCCTCACAACACCCCTTCGCCAGCGTCCGCACACGGCCGATATAGGCGGCGCGTTCCGTCACGCTGATCGCACCCCGCGCATCCAGCAGATTGAAGCGATGCGATGCCTTGATGCATTGGTCATAGGCCGGCAAAGCGAGCTTGCGCTCCAAAAGCGCGGCGCATTCGGCCTCGGCATCCTCAAAATGGCGGAACAGCATTCTGGTGTCGGCGGCTTCGAAATTATGGGCGCTGTATTCGCGCTCAGCGCGGAGGAAGACATCGCCGTATTTCACGCCGTCATTGTTGAAACTCAGGTCGTACACATTCTCGACCCCCTGGATATACATGGCCAGGCGTTCCAGCCCGTAGGTCAATTCCGCGCTTGGCTTTTCGCAGGCAATGCCGCCCACCTGCTGGAAATAGGTGAATTGCGTCACCTCCATCCCATCGCACCAAACCTCCCAACCCAGGCCCCAGGCGCCGAGCGTCGGGCTTTCCCAATCGTCTTCCACAAAGCGGATGTCATGCAAAGCGGGGTCAATGCCGAGCGCGCGATAGCTTTCAATCAGCAGCGCCTG
>JBBAUC010000017.1:0-25427 GCA_040398485.1 Roseomonas sp.
TGCTGCTGACCCAGGCTTTCAGCGGGCTTTTTGCCAATCACGATCCCGGGTTCAGCTATTCGCAGCATGGGCCTTTGGCGCTGAAGGTGACTGAGGCAACCTCAGAATCGCTTTCCGCGCTGCATCTTGATGTGCAGCGTTATCTGTTGCTGGCGATTGGGCTGCATGTGCTGGCCATCATGTTCTACAAGCTGGTCAAAGGGCATGAACTGGTCATGCCCATGCTGACCGGTGAAAAGCTGCTGCCCGAAGGCGCCAAGGCGCCGCGCTTGGCGTCAGGGTGGCTCGCACTCGGTCTACTGGCTCTGGCTGGGGCGGCGGTATTCCTGTTTATCCGCTTCTTTTGAGGCGCACTGCCCCCAACCAAGCCTTATCAAGCCAGCCCGTTTACCGGGCGGGGCCGCGATAGGGGCGATGGCAGGCGCCGCAAGTCGCCCCGGTTTGCTGAAAAGCGGCACCAAAGGCAGCTTGGTCGCCTGAATTCGCCGCCGCTTGCAAGGCGCGAAGCTGGGTCACCATATTCGTATTAGCGGTTTCGAATCCGGCCCGATCAGTCCAAATCGCAGGCAAGGCACGCGTATCGCCCGTACCGCTGCCCGCAGGGAAACGTGCTGGAAAGCCTTCAAAAAAGCCGATCATGTCGGCAATGCCGGCGCCTGTCATGCGCGGATCGCCACGCTGATCAATCACCGCCTTGATGCCATCCATCTGGCGCGCAACGCCCTTCAAGCCATCGCGGCGGGCAGCAATAACATCCCCCTGAGCCCAGGCGGGCGCAGCAAGGGCAAGCACCGTGGCGAGCGTAGCGGCACATTTCCAAAGTTTCATCTTATTCTCCCGGTATTGTTTGAAGGGGCGTGGTGACGCCTCAAGAAAGACCTTATCGCACAGGATGGCCACGACCCGCCATCTGCGAAGCCTGCCGCCCTCCCGCTTGCGGGGTTTAGCCCCGCCCGCTATAGCCGCCCGACGTCACGGTCGGCCTCGGAGTGTAGCTCAGCCTGGTAGAGCACTGTGTTCGGGACGCAGGGGCCGGAGGTTCGAATCCTCTCACTCCGACCAAACATATCAGCGCGCAGCCCAAATGATCAGGGCTTTGGCTGGCCAGACCCAGACAATGCCGGCCAGCGCGAAATAGACGAATTCAACCGTCCAATGCGTGCCAAGCACATAATCGGCAAGCATGATCACTGCCGCCACATAGAACAGAAAGCCTAGGACACCGATGATTCCGGCGAGCATGGGTTTTGACATGCGCCGTAGTTAGGGTCGGCAGATAAATTTTGCCACTAGTGTCAACTTGACTGGACATTCTAAGTGTCACGTAGTTATGATCCCTCAGGAAGGGCTCGGCCATGCTTCTCCCGCCAAGGCGGCAGGGGGCTGGTCGGTGCAGCAGAAGCAAAGACAGCGAAGAAACGTGACAGATACAAACGACCAACTTGATCTCAAGGCGCATATCCGCGGCATCCCGGATTTTCCGAAGCCGGGAATTCTGTTCTATGACATTTCAACGCTGCTCCGGCATGGCCCGGCCTGGCGCGCTGCCATGGCCCGCATGGCACAGGCGATTCGCCCCTTTAAGCCTGACCTTTTGGCTGGCATTGAAAGCCGCGGCTTTCTGGTGGCCGCACCACTCGCGCTGGAATTGGGCCTTGGCTTCATCATGCTGCGCAAGCAGGGCAAGCTGCCCGGTGAGCGCATTGGCCTTGATTACGCGCTGGAATACGGCACGGACCGGATTGAAATGCAGGCTGATGCGATCAGCCCCGGCCAGCGCGTGGTGATCCTGGATGATCTGCTGGCGACCGGCGGCACCATGGCCGCGGGGATTGGCCTGCTGCGCCAGGCGGGCGCCGTGGTGCCGGCCGCCGCAGCCCTGATTGAACTTTCATTTCTTGACGGGAGGAAGAAGCTCGATGTCCCATTCGAAGCGCTCGTCTCCTACAGCGAGTAAGCCCACGGCGAATCTGCCGACGCCCTTGCAGGGCGTGCTGAGCGCTGCCGTGCTTGCAACGCCGACGGGGATCGTTGTTTGCGACCCGAACCTGCCTGATTGCCCCGTCATCTACGCCAACCCGGCGTTTTATCGCATCACGGGCTACAGCGAAGAAGAAGTCATCGGGCGCAATTGCCGCTTCCTGCAAGGCCCCGGGACCAATCCGCGCCATATCAAGGCGCTGCGTGAGGCGATTGAAAACGGCAAGGCGATTAACGTTGAACTCGTCAATCACCGCAAAGATGGATCGCGCTTTGTCAATGAACTGCATCTGTCGCCGATTTTCGGCGATGATGGCGAAGTGCGCTATATTTTCGGCATTCAACATGATGTCTCCGCACGTGAGCAATTCGCCCGCGATGCGGAACGCGCCCGCCGCGCGGCGGAACGCGCCAATGCGGAAAAAAGTGATTTCCTGGCCTTCATGAGCCATGAAATCCGCACGCCGATGAATGGCGTGATGGGCACGATTTCCCTGCTGCTGGATACGACACTTGATGCTGAACAGCACGCCTATGCGGAAACCGCGCGGCGCTGCGGTGAATTGCTGCTGGCGACCGTGAATGAGATGCTTGATCTGTCGCGCATTGAAGCGGGGCATCTGGCGATTGAGGAAGAAGCCTTCGACCTGGCGGCACCCGTTGCCGAAGTGCTTGATCTGCTTGCCCCCGCCGTGGCGGAAAAGGGCATCAGGCTTTCCGCGAGCATTGATCCGCTTTTGCCTGCGCGCGTGATTGGTGATGCGCGGCGCCTGCGCCAGGTATTGCTGAACCTTGCCGATAATGCGGTGAAATTCACCGCCATTGGTGGCGTTGGCATTCGCGTGGAGCGTGCTGAGGCGCAGGGCCAGGTGCGCTTTGTTGTGGCCGATACGGGCATCGGCATGCCACCCGAAGTTCAGGCGCGGCTATTCGGGCGTTTCGCGCAAGCTGGGCCAGAAACGGCGCGGCGTTATGGTGGCTCTGGCCTTGGCCTCATGATCTGCAAGCGCCTGGTCGGGCTGATGAGCGGGCGGATTGTGCTGGCGTCTTCGCCCGGTAAGGGCTCCACCTTCTCGTTTGAAATTCCGCTGCGCCCCATTGCAGAATCCGGGCGCCCACCGAGCACGCTGTTGCCGAAACCAGCCCTCATCAAGCATCCGCCGGGCGCGCGCGGGCGCATCCTGATTGCCGAGGATGGCGAAGCCAATCAGCTTGTTGCCGCCGCCATTCTGCGCAAGGCCGGCTATGCGGTGGATTTGGCGCGTGATGGTGAAGAAGCGCTGGGTGCGGCGCGTACCGCCGCTTATGATCTGGTGCTGATGGATGTGCGCATGCCGCGCATGGATGGCTTGGCTGCAACGGCCGCGATTCGCGCCTTGGAAGGCCCAGCCGGTCGCGTGCCGATTATTGCCATGACCGCCGCCGTCATGCCCAATGAGGTAGCGCGCTGCCTTGAAGCGGGCATGGATGGGCATGTGGCGAAGCCCATGGACCTAACCGCGCTGCTGGCGGCCGTTTCAGACATATTGGAAAATCGGCCGCGGCGCTCTCGTGCAGCGGTGGAGGAACCAAACCCTGCTGGTCCGACGCTGATTGACCATACCACTTTGCAGGAATTGCGCGCGGCTGTCGGGCCGGGGCGGCTGCCGCGCCTGATTGGCGTTTTTGCCGATGAAACCCGTGCGCGGGTGGCGCGGCTGACCTCGACCGATGATGTTTCGGTGATTGAAGAAGAAGCGCATGGGCTGAAATCCGCAGCCGGCACTTTTGGTGCGGCGGCCTTGCGTTCCATTGCGTCTTCGCTGGAGGAAGCCTGCGTGGCGCGGGATTTGCCCCGCGTGTCTGAGCTTTGTCGGGGCCTGCCGAATCTGGTGGAAAAAAGCCTCGCTGCCTTTCCCATGGCGTCAGGTGGTGCGGTCAATGCTGGCGGGAATGACTGATCCCGCCAACACCATCATGCCATAACGGGGGACAGAACCCCTTCAGTCGTTTTCTTGAGGCCAAAGCAGGCGCGAAACGACACCTGCGAGCACCGCGCCCACAATCGGCGCCAACCAGAAAAGCCACAATTGCTCAAGCGCCCAGCCGCCATGGATAAGGGCAGGCCCAGTGCTGCGCGCCGGATTTACCGAAGTATTGGTCACCGGGATGCTGATAAGATGGATGAGCGTCAAGCCAAGCCCGATGGCAATAGGCGCAAAACCCGCGGCAGCCTTGCGATGCGTGGCGCCAAGGATGATGATCAGGAAGAAGAAGGTCATCACCACTTCGCAGACAAGAGCTGCCATGAGCGAAAACTTGCCCGGGGAATGCGCGCCAAATCCATTCGACGCGAAACCGCCAGCCAAGGGATTACTGCCATTGCCCGTTGCTATCACGTAAAGGATCCAGGCACCCAGAAAGGCGCCGATGACTTGGGCGATGATGTAAGGCACTGCGTCAGCGGCCTTGAAGCGCCCACCGGCGACCAAGCCCAAAGTCACTGCCGGGTTGAAATGTCCGCCAGACACATGGCCAACCGCATAGGCCATGGTCAGCACCGTAAGGCCAAAGGCAAAGGAAACGCCAAGGAGGCCAATACCAACTTGCGGGAATTGAGCCGCTAAAACGGCAGCACCACAGCCGCCAAGAACAAGCCACAAGGTGCCGAAAAGTTCGGCCATCAACCGAGGCATCATCGATCTAGTCTCCAGTCTAATTTTTAGGCAATTCCACCTGGGGGCGCTTCTTCCGCGAAGTCTTAATTTTAGTCAAGTCAGATGCCGTGACGTTTTTCTGACGTCATGGCATAAAAAATGCCTTTTCTTCCGTCTGGCGCAACATTTCCCTACTGGTTAGTCACGCAATCTCGCGGATCAGCTTGCGCTTCACGGCCTGGCCGAAACTGTTGAAATCCTCAGCAACAATATAAAACGCCCCCGGCCCGCCTATCACGCGATCCCGAAAGTAAAGATCAAGATTGGCCGGCGGCGGGCGGCCGAAAGTCGGGCGATCATTCATGATCGGCAGGCCATTGATCACAATGCCTTCCGCCACAGCTTCATCGCGCAGCACCTCCACCGGCGGGCCGCTATTGTTAAGCCCATCGCCCGAGACATCAATCACGCGCCGCGTCGCTTCAAAGGGGCAGGCGGCCAATTCGCGCCGGGCATGGATGATGGCGCCGGAAATGGAGGTCCAGGAAAGCGATGCGCGCGGCGCTTGCGCCAAGGCCGCCGCCCAATTGCGCGCATCTGCTTCAGCGGCGATGCGCGTCCAGGGCAGGACGGTGCGCTGATATTCAATGCCTGCCCATTCAATATAGACCAAGCCAATGGCGCCGATCATGCCGCCGCGAATGGCGGCAATCACCGCCGGATCGGTCACCGCATCGCGATAGCCTTCGCGCTGCAGCTTTGCCTCATCCTCATCAATGGAACGGGACACATCAACAGCCAGGACCAGCGCGACATCAACAGGTTCTTGGGCGCGCGCCCTGCCGCTGGCGGCAAGAACGGCACCGCTGGTTGCGGCCAGAAGCGTGCGACGATGCACGGCGCGGCCCCCTATGGTGAAGGCCGTCATGCTGACGAAACCAGGGGTGAATTACAAGTTTTTCAGCACGACTTCGGCCACGCGGGCGGCATCTTCTTCGGTCATATAGGCGTGCATGGGCAGCGACAGCACCTGGCCCGCCAGCCTTTCACTAATGGCAAGCGGCGGCGCCTGACCCGCGAAGGCTGTCGCATGATGCGCGGCATAAGCGGGCTGGAGATGCAGCGGTTTGGGGTAATAGATGCCACTCCCAATCCGCTCGGCGGTCAGGGCCGCCTGGACCTTGCTCCGCTGATCCCCATCGCGCAGCCGAATGGTGTAAAGCCCCCAGGCATTAACCGCGTTCGCGGGGGCCGCCTGGATACCGACCTTGCCGCCTAACGCGGCGTTATAGACAGCAGCGATCTTGGCGCGCATGGCAAGCTCACCGGCCAGAAGCGGCAGTTTCGCGGCCAGGATGGTGGCCTGGATGGTATCAATCCGGCCATTCATGCCGGTGCGCTCTACCTCATAGCGCGTCTTGCCTTCGCCATGGGTACGCAGGCTGCGATACAATTCCGCCCGCGCCGGATCATCCGTGATCAGGGCCCCGGCATCGCCGTAAGCGCCGAGCGTCTTGGTAGGGTAGAAGGAAAGCGCCGTCGCATGCCCCCAGCGGCCGAGCTGCTTGCCATTGATACTGGCGCCAAAAGCCTGCGCGGCATCATCCAGCGCGAACATATCCTCACGCGCGCAAATTGCTTCAATGGCGGGCCAATCGGCGGGCAGGCCGAACAGATCAACGCCAACCACGGCGCGCGGGCGCAGCCAGCCGCGGCGCTTTACTTCCTCAATGCGTCGCTCAAGATCAGCGATGTCCATATTGTAGCTGTATTTGTCCACATCCACGAAAACCGGCGTAGCACCCAGCACCAAAGGCACTTCGGCGGTCGCGGTATAGGTAAAGGCCGGCAGGAATACCGCATCACCGCGCCCGATCCCTTCCGCCATCATCGCGATTTGCAGCGCATCCGTGCCTGAGGAGACGCCCACGCAATGCGCCGCCCCTGCAAACGCCGCGAGCCCCGCTTCAAGCTCCGCCACTTCGGGGCCCATGATGAAACGGCCCGAATCGAGCACCGCGGCAATGCGCCGATCAAGCTCCGGACGGATCAACTTTTGCTGCGCCAGCACGTCAAACAATTGAATGGGGCGAGGTTCGCTCATCAGGCACAGGACCTTTTCGAAAAATCAGGGGCGAAACTGAACCCCAAACGCCCGCCTGCCAAGGCTTGGGCCAACACCAATCCTTTCCGCCTGTTTCAAGGCGAAATTATGCGCCCGGTTCCGGCTATTTGCGGCGCGCGGCACGCAGCGCTTCAAGGCATTCCAGCAGCGGTGCTTCCAGGGCGGCCAGGCCGGCGTCATCCAAGGACCCGAGCCTTTGGCGCAGGGCCGCCAGCAAGGCTTCCGGCGCCAATTCCGGCGGGGCAGGGGCGGGCACTTCGGCATCATCCCAAATAATCCGAAGCTCTTCCCCCTGGCGGCGGGCTTCGCTGCTGCCCGCCATTTCCTCAATCAGGCGGCGCCGGCAGCTGGGATCGGCTTCGATCTTGTCGCGATAATGGCGATAGCCGCCCTCATCCGCGCCGCGCAGCAGGATGCGCCGATAGAGCTTGACGATGAATTCATGGTCTGACCCCTGCATAAGGTCCTGACCCTTGAGCACGCGCATGAAGCCGCTTCCATCACAAACTAATCGGATTTACTATCTTATCTCGGTAAAGTTTGTCTGGCGTCAACGCCGGGCTTCAAAAAACCCACGCAGCAGGCCAGCGCATTCGCCTTCCCGCACGCCGCCCACTACTTCTGGCTGGTGATGGCAGGAAGAAGCCGCAAACACCCGCGCCCCGTGATCCACACCGCCGCCTTTCGGATCATAGGCGCCAAAAACGACCCGCGCGACGCGAAAGAAGGAAGCCGCCTGGGCGCACATGGGGCAGGGTTCCAAGGTCACGGTCAGGGTACAATCGCCAAGCCTCGTTTGGCCCAGTTTCTGGGCGGCGTCGCGGAGCGCAAGCATTTCGGCATGGGCCGAGGGATCATGGCGCGCTTCAACCTCATTGCCGGCGCGCGCCAGCACCTGGCCTGTCTTGTCGGTGACCACGGCGCCCACCGGCACCTCGCCACGTTCAGCGGCGGCGCGGGCTTCTTCCAGGGCGATTTCCATGGGGGTCATGCTGTCTTCCTGCCTTTTCGCGCCTTGCTGGTCCAGGGGGCGCGATTCCCTTTGGCGCCGATCTGGCCTAAAGCTGCACCATGAGATCCCTTCCCCTGATTGGTGTGACCCTCGATTCCGAAGAGGCCGGCGGCTGGTCCAAGCTGCCCTGGTATGCGCTTCGGCGGAATTACTTCTCGGCCATCGTCGCCGCAGGCGGCTTGCCCGTGGCGCTGCCGCATCACCCCGAAATGGCGGAAGCCTATCTGGCCGAGGTGGATGGGCTGATGGTGACCGGCGGCGCCTTTGATGTGGACCCGGCCCTTTGGGGCGGCGGCGCGCCGCACCCGAAAGTCACGCTGAAGCCAGGCCGGACGGATTTCGAAATGGCCGCAACCCGCGCGGCATTGGCCCGTGACAAGCCCGTGCTTGGGATATGCGGCGGGCAGCAATTGCTCGCGGTGGCGCTTGGCGGGCAGTTGATCCAGCACATCCCGGATGAGGTGCCGGGCGCTTTGGCGCATGAACAACCCAATCCGCGCACGGAACCGGGGCATGAGGTGACCATCGCTGAAGGCACCTTGCTGTCGCGCATCATCGGCAAGCCGCGCATGGCGGTGAATTCCGCGCATCACCAGGCGGTGGCCAGCATTGGCGATGGCGGCGTGGTGAATGCGCTGGCCCCCGATGGCGTGATTGAGGGTATTGAACACCCGGGCTACCGCTTCGCGCTTGGCGTGCAATGGCACCCTGAATATGCCGTTGATCCCGATGATCCTGCGATATTCCGCGCCTTCATCGCGGCCTGCCGCGCATGAGCACTGAAGATGAAGCCGAAGCCGAAGGCCCGCGCGGCGAACGTATTGCGAAATTCCTGGCCCGCGCCGGAGTGGCTTCTCGCCGAGATGTGGAAAAGCTGATCGCGGAAGGGCTGGTGCGGCTTGGCGGCAAGCTGGTGACCAGCCCCGCCACTTTTGTCTCACCGGGTGATCAGATCAGCGTGAATGGCAAGCCCATCGCCATGCCCGAACGCACACGGCTGTTTCGCTACCACAAGCCAACCGGCTTTGTGACGACGCATCGCGACCCGGAAGGTCGGCCCACGGTTTTTGCCAATCTGCCGCAGGGCCTGCCGCGGCTGGTTTCTGTCGGGCGGCTTGATCTGACCAGCGAAGGCCTGCTGCTGCTGACCAATGATGGCGCGCTGGCGCGCAAACTGGAATTGCCGGCCAATGGCTGGCTTAGGCGCTACCGCGTGCGCGTGCATGGCAAGGTGAATGAACGCGCCTTGGCGGCGCTTGCGCGGGGCGTAACAGTGGATGGTGTGGCTTACGGTCCCATCGAAGCGGGGCTGGATGCGCGCATGGGCACCAATGCCTGGCTGACCGTGGCGCTGCGCGAAGGCAAGAATCGCGAAGTGCGCAAAGTGATGGCGCATCTTGAACTTGCAGTGACGCGCCTGATTCGCACTGCCTATGGTCCCTTCCAATTGGGCTCCCTGCCGCGCGGCGCAGCGGAAGAAGTGAATGCCAAGGTATTGCGCGAACAATTGGGCCTGGATGCGCCAAAGCGCGGACGTGAAGCGACAGCCGAAGAACCTGCTGCGCCCGATGTTGCTGAAAGCAAACCACAACGCACACCCCGCGCGCGCCATGCCGGGCCGCAAACGCCGCGCCGCGGCAAGGGCTGATGCGCATCATTGCTGGGCGCTGGAAGGGGCGCGCGCTTGTTGCGCCGCCGGGTCTTGCCACACGCCCGACCAGTGATCGCGCCCGACAGGCGATATTCGACCAGCTTTGGCATGCGCCCTGGGCGGGGCGCGCTGTTTTGGAAAAAGCTGTGGTTCTGGATGCCTTCGCGGGTACCGGCGCCATGGGGCTTGAGGCTTTGTCGCGCGGCGCCGCGCGTGCCTTTTTCATGGAACAGGATCGCGCCGCCCTTGCCGCTTTGCGCACGAATATCACTGCTTGCAAGGCGGGTGATGCCTGCCGAGTGATCGCCGGTGATGTGACCGCGCCTCCCGTTGCTGCCACGCCCTGCAGCCTGGTGTTTCTGGACCCGCCCTATGGCAAGGGGCTTGTGCCACGCGCCCTTGCCGCCTTGCAGGCCAAGGGCTGGATCGCGCCCGGTGCGCTGATCATTGCTGAGACAGGGCGCGATGAGGAAACCGTTATGCTTCCGGGCTTCGAGGTTATCTCCACGCGTGATCATGGCGCTGCACGGCTTTCAGCTTTGCGCGCGGCGGCACATTGCGGAGACGCCGCTTCCTGATAGGCTTCCCCAAAATAGGGAGGAAGATCATGCGTCATTTGCTGCTTGCTGGGCTAGCTGCCCTTGCCCTTTCTGGCCCTGCCATGGCGCAGGACCGCACCGTGCGCGTGATCAGCGGTTTCGCCGCGGGCGGCACCGGTGATTTGATGGCGCGGCTGATTGCCGAATATGCCGCGCCGCATTTGCCCGCGCGTGGCGTGGTGGAAAACCGCACCGGCGCCAATGGGCTGATCGCCGCTGAAGTGGTGGCGCGCAGCGCACCGGATGGGGCAACGGTGCTGCAATGCCCGATGGGCACCATGACCATCACGCCCAATCTGCCAGGTGCAAGCCTGCCGGTTGATCCGCGCACGGAAATGACAGGCATCGTCAATGTCGCCTTATCCACCTATGGCTTGGTGGTGGCGGCGAATGGGCCGCATAAGGATGTGGCGGGCTTGCTCGCTGCTGCGCGCGCCAAGCCGGGTGGGCTGACCTATGCCTCGGCCGGTGTTGGTTCGGCGCAGCATCTTTCGGTGGAATTGCTCAAGGCCAAGGCAGGGCTTGATATTGTCCATGTGCCCTATCGCGGTGCGACGCCCGCGATTGTGGATATTCTCGGCGGGCGCGCGGATTTCATGATCACGAATCTCGGCGACGTGACGCGCCAGATTCAGGGCGGTGAATTGCGCCTGCTGGCGCTGGGTGATCCCACTGGATCGCCGCTATTTCCGCAAGCGCGCCCGATTTCCGATTGGGTGCCAGGGCTTGAAATGGCCGGCTGGTTTGGTGTTTGCGGCCCGCGCGCCATCGGCGCCGATGCTGCACGCGCCTGGAATGACGCCATGAAGAAGGCGCTTGAAAACCCAACCTTTCGGCAAAGGCTGCTCGATTCCGGCCTGACGCCCAATCTCGAGGATATGGCCAGCTTTAACCGCCGTATCGCGAATGATCTGAAATCCTGGGGCGAGGTGATCCGCGCCGCCGGCATCAAGGCGGATTGAAGGGGCAACACCATGATCGAACACATCATTGATATCCAAACCCGCGCCGGCGCGATGGAAAGTTTTATCTGTCATCCTGAACGCAACGGCCCCTTTCCCGCCGTGCTCATGCTGATGGACGCGCCCGGCATTCGGGAGGAACTTCACGACATGGCGCGGCGGCTGGCCGCCACCGGCTATTACGTTGTGCTGCCCAATCTTTATTACCGCGCAGGCCGCGATTCCAAATTCGGCCCCGGCGTGCTGACGGTGGGCGACCCGGAACGCGACCGCATGCGCGCCATTCGCACCAAAATGACCATCCCGCCGGTGATGGAAGATATCGCCGACATGCTTGGTTTCCTCGACCAGCAAAAACACGTGCGCCCAGGCCCGGTTGGCGTGCATGGCTATTGCATGAGCGGGCCTTATGCGCTGGCCGCCGCTGCGCGCTATCCCGGGCGTATCGCCGCTGCCGCTTCCTACTATGGCACCTGGCTGGTGAGTGACGCGGTGGAAAGCCCGCATCTGACGCTGGGGCAGGGCAGTGCTGAACTCTATATCGCCTGCGCCGAGCATGATGAATTGGCGCCGCTTCCCATGGTGGATGAATTGCGCGCGCTGTTTGAAGCCTCCGGCGCCCGCGGAGAATTGGAAGTCTATCCAGCCGTGCATCACGGCTTCGCCTTTCCCGGCCGCTGGTGCTTCGACAAGCCGGGCGCTGAGCGCCATTGGGAGAGGCTGATCGCGCTCTATCGGCGTTGTTTGTGATGAGGAAAGGCAAGACCATGTCAGCTGCAACACGTCGCGCCTTTCTGGCAGGCAGCGCCGCAACACTTGCCGCGCCCGCCTTGGCGCAAGGCCAAGCCTGGCCCAATCGGCCTGTGCGGCTGATCAGCCCCTTCGCGCCTGGTGGGCCGCAGGATATTCCCGCGCGCTTCATGGTAGAATTCCTGACCCCGCGCCTCGGTCAGCCGGTGATTTATGAACATCGCGCCGGCGCCGGCGGTTCGCTTGGTGCGCAACACGTCGCGCAAGCGACGGATAATCACAGTTTCCTGATCACGTCTTCTTCCATCGCAACCCTGCCCGCCATGCGGCGCGATCCGGGGCTTGATCCGCTGACGGATTTGCAGCCGGTGACTCTGGTGACGGATGCACCGCTGCTAATTTCGGGCCGACCCAATGGCCCGCCAGATTTGGCGGCCTATCTCGCACGCGCCAAAGCCAATCCGGGCAAGGTTTCCTGGGGCAGTTCCGGCGTGGGGTCCGCGACACATCTGGCTGGCGCTTTATTGATGCAGCGTGCCGGAATTGAATTACTGCATGTGCCCTATCGCGGCGCCACACTTGCGATGAATGCGCTGCTCGCGGGTGATATTGATAGCATCATCACCGATGTCTCGATCCCGCTTGAACATTTGCGCGCCGGCACACTGCGCCCGATTGGCGTCACCAGCACCACGCGTGCGCCATTGCTGGCCGATGTGCCGGCCATCATCGAACAAGTGCCGCAGTATAGCGTCCCTTTCTGGTTCGCGCTGATGGCGCCAAAGGCCATGCCGCCCGAACCGATTGCGCGGCTGCTGGCCGAATTGGCGCCCTTGGCGGCGCCAGATAGCGAGCTATCGCGGCGCATGGCGGATCGCGGTTCGCAATTGCTGCTGAATGGGCCAGCACCTTTGGCGGCGCGGCTGCGTCAGGAAATTCCGCAATGGCGCGAAGTGGTGGCTGCGGCAGGGATTCAGCCCGAATAGAATATGGGCTTTCAACGACACACAATAAAAACAGGGAGCAAAAACATGAAACGCCGGCACATTCTTCTCTCAGCGCTCGCCGCACCCGCCATAGTGCCCGGGCTTGCGGCCGCGCAAAGCTTTCCATCGCGCCCCATCACGCTGCTGGTGCCCTTCCCGCCAGGCGGCGCCACCGATGTGCAGATGCGCGCCTTTGCCGAAGCCGCATCCCGTGCCTTTGGCGTGCAGGTGCTGACGGAAAATCGCCCCGGCGCGGGCGCGACACTTTCCGCCGCCACCGTCGCTCGGGCGCGGCCTGATGGCTATACCATCGCGCAAATTCCGCTACCGGCCCTGCGGCTGCCCTTCATGCAGCGCATGTCCTTCAATCCGCGCACCGATTTCACGCCGATCATGCATCTGACCGGTTATCTGTTCATCATGTGCGTGCGCGGCGATGGCCCGTATAAAAGCTGGGCTGATCTTGTGGCCGATGCGCGCCGCCGCCCGGGTGAAATACGCATCGGCAATACGGGGGCCAATGGCACGCCGCATCTTTCGAATGTTGACCTCGCCACGCGCGAAAACCTGGACATTGTCCATGTGCCCTTCCGCGGCGAAGGCGATGCTGTGCCAAGCCTGCTCGGTGGGCATATCGAAGCCTGCGCGACTGGTTCCGGCACGCTACCCATGATCCTTGAAGGGCGGCTGCGCGCGCTCAATGTCTGGACACGCCAGCGCAGCAAGAAGCTGCCGGATGTGCCGACGCTGCTTGATCTTGGCTATCAGGATATGGTGATCACCTCACCCTATGGGCTGGTTGGGCCCGCTGGGATGGACCCGGATATCATCGAAAAACTGCATCAGGGTTTCCGCACTGCGCTGAATGATCCCGCGCATCTTGCAACACTCGATCGGTTGGATATGCCGGTCGAATATCTGAACCCTGCCGACTACGCCGCCTTTATGAAACGCACGATTGATGAGGAAGAAGCGCGCGTGAACCGGCTTGGTTTGCGCGGCTGAAGTTCTGATCGGCTTGATCCGGTATATCGGATCAAGCCGAGTTAAGCTAAGCGTTAGGCCGCCATCGGCGGACGCTGCGCGCGCCAGCCAGCCGCTAATTCATAAGCCTGGCCAGCGCGCAGCACTGTCGCGTCCTCAAAAGCCCGGCCCACGATCTGCGCGCCCACCGGCATGCCGCCCGCACCAAAGCCGGTGCAAACCGTCAGCGCCGGCTGGCCGGTCAGGTTGAAGGGGATGGTGAAATTCGGCACCTCAAAAGACGCCCATTTCGTCATTTGATGAATGGGGCGCGCCTCACCTGGTTGCGCTGCGGTCACCAGCAGATCGCAATCGCCCATCACGGCGGCGACAGCTTCGCATAATTCACGCCGGCGGCGCTGCGCCTGGAGGTAATCCGCCGCCGTAATGGTGGCAGCCACCGCCAGTCTTTCGCGCAGAAACTCACCATAGGCGCGGTATTTTTCGCGCATCCAATTCTCATGCACCGCATAGGCATCAGCGGCCAGGATCAGCCAGCCGGCCGCGTTGAAATCAGCCAGCGGCGGCAGCTTCACCTCGCGGATTTCCGCCCCTTGCGCAGCGAGCGTGCTGGTCAGGTGCTGAATGCCCGCCGCCATGCCAGGGCTGACTTTGCAGTCATCTTCATGGAAATGACGGATCACACCAATGCGCAGGCCGCGCACGCCACCATTCAACCCGGAAAGCAGATCAGGCCGCGGGCGATTGGCGGAAGATGGATCAGTTGCGTCATGCCCGGTCATGGCATCCAGCAGCAACGCGCAATCTTCCACCGTCCAGGCCATGGGGCCAGTCGTGTCCAGGCTTTGAGATAGGGGCAACACGCCCGTGCGTGAACACAAACCATAGCTCGGCTTGATGCCGGCAATGCCGCAAAGCGATGCCGGGCCGCGAATGGAACCGCCCGTATCAGACCCCGTGCCGCCCAGGATCATGCCGGCAGCCACCGCAGCGCCGGTGCCAGATGAAGACCCGCCGGTGAAGTATTCCGTATTCCAGGGATTGCGCGCGGGTGGCCAAGGCAAATCAAAGGAAGGCCCGCCCCAGGCGAATTCATGTGTCGCGAGCTTGCCCAGCATCACCGCGCCCGCTTCGCGCCAGCGCCGCACCACGGCAGAATCCATCTTTGGCACATGATGTTCCAGCACGCGCGAATGGCCTGTGGTGGTGACGCCGGCCGTCTCATAAATATCCTTATGTGCAATGGGGATTCCATCAAGCGGCCCACGCAGCGCACCGGCAGCCTGCCGCGCTTCCGCAGCGCGCGCCTGTTCCAGCGCGATTTCCGGCGTGAAGCGGATGAAGGCATGCAGCGCGGGGTTTAGCTTTTCCGATCGCGCCAAATGATCCTTCATCAATTCAACGGGGGAGATGCGCTTCGCGGCAATATCGCGCGCGGCACTCGCAATGGTCGGGAAGCTGGTCATGCGCCGGCTCCCTTCAGGGTGAAGATGGTGGCGGATTCCACTGAGACCTCACGCGGGGTGCGCACGCGCGCGGCGGCCGCCTGGGTATGGGCGGAAGCGGCGCGAATGCCTTCCTTCTCAGCCTCCGTCAGATCAAGCCCGGCTTGGGCCATCAGGGCTTCGAAATGCGCCTTGTCGAGGGGTTGGGCCATCGGGGCCTCCTTTCCATTGCTGGGACCACTATGGGAAATCCGGGGCGGGTAGGGAACAGGGGGTAGGGCGCTTTCTACCCTGGGTCGTGCGGCCTTTGCCCAAAAAAGGGTCTGAGGCGCCGCGATATATGACTTGTTCTTATTTTGTTCCTTTGATAAGCTTTCTTTCCCATGACCGCCGCCGATCCCTCTTCCGTCCGCAACGCTGCCCTGGCCCGGCTGCGCGATACCCTGGCCGGGCTTACCACCCGCGCCCCGGCGGGCGGTGCTGGTGTGCCTATTCCGGTTTTTGCTGATCCCAGCTTGATCGGGGCTGGCTTGGCGCGTGGAGCGTTACATGAAGTTTGCGCCGCAACCCCCGGATCTGGCGTGGCTTTTGCCGCCATTCTGTTGGCGCGCTGCGGCGGGCAGGTGCTGTGGATTTCTACCGAACAGGAATCGAATCTTGTTTGGCCGCCGGGGCTTATCCCCTTTGGCTTGGCCCCTGAAAGCCTGATTCTGGCACGGGCGGCGCGCTGGCCGGAAGCGCTTTGGGCCATGGAAGAAGCTCTGCGCTGCCCTGCTTTGGGCGCTGCCGTGCTCATGGCCGGCGCGGGGCAGGGGCTTGATCTGACCGTAACCCGCCGCCTGCATCTGGCCGCCGAGGCCGGGGGCGTTTTCGGCCTGCTGCTCCGCCCGGATGGCGCTGCCGGTGCTTCCGCCGCGCGCACGCGCTGGCATATCGCGCCACTGGCGAGTGACGCCGCGCCGCGCTGGCGCCTGACGCTGCTTCGCCAACGCGGCGGCGCCCCGGCGGGGCCGTGGAATGTGAGTTTCGAAGCCGCTACCGGAAGTTTGCGGCTGGAAGCGGGCGGCGGATGAAGCCCGCCCGCCGTTACCTTGCTGTGCATCTGCCCTTCTGGGCGGCTGAACATCTGCGTCAAAGCCGGCCCGATCTGTCGGCGGATACCCCCTTGGCGCTTTGGGCACGGCAGGGCGCGCGGCGCCTTTTGGTGGCTTTGGATCATCACGCCGCGTCGGCGGGGCTTGAACTGGGCCAAGCACTCGCCGATGCCGAAGCCCTGCTGCCTGATTTGCAGGTACTGCCCGCCATGCCGGAAGCCAGCGCAGCCGGGCTGCGTGATCTGGCGCTTTGGGCGCAGCGCTTCACCCCGATCAGCGCTGCCCTGCCGCCCGATGGGCTGCTGCTGGATCTCACCGGCTGCGATCATCTGTTTGGCGGGGAAGCCGCTTTGCTCGCGCAACTTACCGCCAGCCTGGCCGAGGTTGGACTGACAGCCCAAGGAGCCATTGCCAGCGCGGCCGCTTCCGCCATGGCGCTCGCACGGGTGCGGCGTGATGCGCCAATCATCGCGGCTGGGTCGGAAGAAAAAGCCGTGGCGCCCCTGCCGCTTGGCACAGCGCTGCGCTTGCCGGGCGCCATGCTGGAAGACCTCGCCCGGCTTGGGCTGCGCGTGATTGGTGATGTGCTGCGCCAGCCCCGTGCGCCGCTCGCCCGGCGCTTTGGCGCGCCCTTGCTGGATGCGCTGGATGCCGCCACGGGCCGTCGCGCGCCGCCCATCACCCCCATCGCCGCGCCGCCCGATCTGGCGGTAACCCGCGCCTTGCCCGAACCAATCCTGACCGCCGAGGCCATTGCCGCCTTGCTGGACCGGCTGCTGGTGGCGCTTTGCGCGCGGCTGGGGCGGGCTGGGCTCGGCGCGCGGCGACTTTGTCTGACCGCCTGGCGCGTGGATGGCACGGAACAGCGCCTGGTGATCGGCACCGGCGCGCCGAACCGCGACCCTGCCCATCTGGCGCGGCTTTTCGCCGAGCCCCTGGCCAGCCTGGCGCCGGAACTGGGCTTTGAGCGTTTCACCCTGCACGCCCTGGCGACCGACCCAATGGGGGCAGAAGGGCAGGGCGCCTTGCCCATGGGTGCCGCGCCGCGCCCGGATGGGGTTTTGGCGCAATTGCTGGACCGGCTCGGCCAAAGGCTGCGCCTGGCCCGCCCCGCCCCACAGCCCAGCCATTGGCCGGAAAGGCAATGGCGCGCTGCCGCCCCGCATGAAGCGCCCAGCCCCACCCCGCCCGGCTGGGGTGCCCGCGCCGCGCCGGTGCTGCTGCGCCGCCGGCCGGAAGCTGTGCAAGTCACTACCTTTGCCGAAGGCGCCCCCGCCGCGCTGCGCTGGCGCGGGCGGCTTTACCCGCTGACCCGTGCTGAAGGTCCGCTCAGGCTGGAAGCGGAATGGTGGCATGGCGGCGCGCTGCCGCCAGCGCGGGATTATCACCGCGTGCAACTCACTTCCGGCGAAAGGCTCTGGCTTTGTCATGCGGGCGGGCGCTGGGTGGTGCAGGGCGATTTGCCATGAAAGCGCCCGGCTATGCGGAAGTGGCGGCGCGATCCAATTTCTCCTTCCTGGATGGCGCCTCGCACCCTGAGGAATTGGTGGAGCAAGCCGCCGCGCTGGGCCATGCCGGCTTCGGGCTTTGCGATACCAATGGCCTCGCTGGCGTGGTGCGCGCGCATGGCGCGGCCAAGGCGGCGGGGCTGGCTTTCGCGCCGGGTTGCCGGTTGCGGTTGGAAGATGGCGCAGAATGGCTGATCTGGCCCGCGGATCGCGCTGCCTATGGGCGGCTGACGGCTTTGCTTTCGGCAGCGCGCATGGCCGCCCCCAAGGGGGAATACCGGCTGGATTTCGCGGCACTTTGTGATGCGGCGGAAGGCCAGGTAATTGCCGCCATCCCGCCCGTGGCGCCCGCAGCTTTGCGCCGCTTGGCAGGGCTGCGCCTGGCCTTGCCGCCGCTGATCGCCGTTGCCTGCCCCTTGCTGGGTGATGATGCAGCGCAACTCACGCACCACGCTGCTTTGGCGGAAGCGACCGGGGCGCGGCTGCTCGCCACCAACAATATCCGTTATCATCAGCCATCGCGACGGCGCTTGGCGGATGTGTTGAGCGCCATTCGCCTGCGCTGCAGCGTGGAGGCTTTGGGCCAGGCGGCTGAACCCAATGCCGAACGCCATTTGAAATCCCCCGCCGAAATGGCGCGGCTTTTCGCGCGCTACCCGGATGCGTTGCAAGCAACCCTGGATGTACTGGCGACAACGCGCGGCTTTTCGCTGGATCATTTGCGTTACGAATATCCGGATGAAGTGCTGGACCCTGGACGCACCGCACAGCAAAGCCTGGAAGCGCGTGTGGCCGAAGCTGTTGCGGTGCGCTGGCCGGTGCAGGTGCCGGATGCCATCACCACGCGCATCGCGCATGAAATGCGCCTGATCCGCGACCTTGGCTATGCGCCTTATTTCCTGACAGTGCATGAGATTATTCGCTTCGCCCGCGCGCGCGGCATTTTGTGCCAAGGGCGCGGTTCGGCGGCGAATTCCACGGTTTGCTACGTGCTTGGCATCACCGCCGTTGATCCCGAAAAGCATGATCTGCTGTTTGAGCGTTTTGTCTCGGCCAGCCGTGGCGAGCCGCCCGATATAGACATTGATTTCGAACATGAACGTCGTGAAGAAGTGATCCAGCATCTTTACGAACGCTATGGCCGCGACCGCGCGGCAATTTGCGCGACCTTGATCCGCTACCGCCCGCGCAGCGCCATTCGCGAAGTAGGCAAGGCGATGGGCTTGAGTGAAGACATCACCGCACGTCTGGCCAAGGCCGGCTGGGGGCCGGGGCGGGAGATGAGCCTTACCGAATTGGCGCAGGATGAAGGCTTTGACATCAACGATCCACGCCTTTCCATGACGCTGGAATTGGCTGAGGAATTGCAGGATTTCCCGCGCCATACCGCGACCCATGTCGGTGGTTTTGTCATCACGCGCGGCAAGCTCACGGAATTGGCGGTGGTGACGCAGGCGGCGATGGAAGACCGCACCGTGCTGGAATGGGACAAGGATGATATTGATGCACTCGGCATCATGAAGGTGGATGTGCTGGGGCTTGGGATGCTTTCATGCCTTCGGCGCGGATTTGGCTTATTGGCACAGCATCGGCGGCTTGCACTCGCTTTGGAAAACCTGCCGCGCGATTGCGCTGAAACCTATGCCATGCTGCGGCGCGCGGATTCCGTGGGCGTGTTTCAGGTGGAAAGCCGCGCGCAGATGAATATGCTGCCACGCCTGAAACCGCGCGCCTTTTATGATCTGGTGGTGCAGGTGGCGATTGTGCGCCCCGGTCCCATTCAGGGCGATATGGTGCATCCCTATCTGCGTCGGCGCCAGGGCTTGGAAGCGGTGGAATACCCAGCGCCTGATCCTGCCTTTGGCCCGCCTGATGAATTAAAGCAGGTATTGGGGCGCACTTTGGGCGTGCCGCTATTTCAGGAACAGGCGATGCGGCTTGCAATTGTCGCTGCCGGCTTCACGCCGGAAGAAGCCGATCAATTGCGCCGCGCCATGGCAACCTTTCGCCAACAGGGCTTGGTAACGCGACACAAGGAAAAGCTGGTGACGGGCATGACGCGGCGCGGCTATGCGCAGGATTTGGCAGAGCGTGTCTTTGCGCAAATCGAAGGCTTTGGCAGCTATGGTTTTCCTGAAAGCCACGCGGCGAGCTTCGCGCATTTGGTCTATGCCTCGGCCTGGTTGAAGTGCCATCACCCGGCGGCCTTTGCCTGTGCGCTGCTGAACAGCCAGCCCATGGGGTTTTACGCACCGGCGCAGATCATGCGCGATGCGCGTGAACATGGCGTAGTAGTGCGCGCGGTGGATGTGAATGCCAGCGATTGGGATAGCAGCCTGGAAGAAGCGCCCGAAAGCGCGGGCGGGCTGGCGCTTCGGCTTGGCTTGCGGTTGGTGGCGGGGCTGGCCGCGCGTGATGCTGAGGCGCTGCTCGCCGCCCGCGCCGCGCGCAATGGCGCGCCCTTCGTGAGTGTGGAGGATTTGGCCTGGCGCGCCGGGCTTTCTCAAGGTGCTTTGAGTGCGCTGGCCGCCGCCAATGCCTTTCCCGGCGTGCTGCGCCGTGATGCCGCCTGGGCCGCGCGCGGTGCGCGGGGCACGCCGCGCGATTTGCCGCTTTTCGCTGTGCGGGATGGTGTGGGGGCGGCCTTGGCTGATGAAGCCCCCATCCTGCCCGAGGCCGCGCCGCTTTTGCCGGCGGAACATGAGGGGGAGAGCATCGTCAATGACTACGCAAGGCTCGGCCTGACCTTGGGGCGGCATCCCTTGGCGCTGCTGCGTGCGCAATTGCACGCCGAGGGGTTGCGGGATACGCGTGATTTGCAGGCGTGGAAATCCGGGCGCTTGCTGCGCCTGGCAGGACTTGTGCTGATGCGCCAGCGCCCCGGTTCCGCCAAGGGCGTGATTTTCATCACCATCGAGGATGAACACGGCACCGCCAATCTGGTGGTCTATACGGATGTCGCAGCGCGTGATCGTCGCGCGCTGCGTGGCGCGCGGCTTCTGGAAGTAGAAGGCCGCGTGGAGCGCGAGGATCAGTACGCCGAAGTGCCGATCATTCACGTGATCGCGCGGCGGCTGATTGATCGTTCCGATCTGCTGGAAGGGCTATTGCGTGAAGCCGGCAGTGGTTGGGCCACCGCCGCGCTGGGCCGGGCTGACGAAGTTATGCGCCCGCAGGATGATCGCCGCCCGCCGCGGGCGAAGCTGCCCACGAGCCGGGATTTCAGATAACCCTTACCTCAGCACGAAATCCTTCAGCGCTTCCGGTTTGAATTCCAGCCCATGGCCTGGCGTTTCCGGCGCAGTGATCATACCATTGGCGATTTTTGGCAGGCTGATGAAGACATCATCCAATAGCCCCATCTGTTCCGCCCAAATGCCATTGGGAATGCTCGCCAGCAGATGCACATTCAATTCCGGAAAAAGATGTGGCGCGATGGTGATGCCCCAGGTATCGGCAACCGTCGCAATCTTGCGCAACTCCGTCAGGCCGCCGCGCATCGGATCAGGCTGCAGAATGGGCAGGCGCGGATTTTCCAGGAAGGGCTTTAGATCCGCGCGGCCGAAATGCGTCTCCCCACCCACCACGCGCATATCAAGCGCCTCGGCGCAGCGGAGATACCCCGCGTAATCATCGGCCAGCACCGGTTCTTCCAGCCAGTAGATATCATATTCCTCAAACTTGCGGCCCATGGTGATGGCGATATCGGCGGTCCAGCCCATATTCACATCAATCATGATATCAATATCGGGGCCGACCGCTTCGCGCATGCGCCGCACATTATCGAGATCGATGTTGAGGTCACCAATATGCGCGACCTGCATCTTGATGGCGCGGTAGCCTTGTTCGATATAGTGCTTGGCCTTCGCGATCATGCCATCGCCACGTGCGCCCCGAAAGCAACCGCTGCCATAAATGGGAATTTCTGACCGGTAATGCCCCCATAGCCGATGCAAAGGCAGCCCCGCTGCCTTGCCCAGAATGTCCCAAAGCGCAATGTCAATCGCCGATTGCGCCATCATGGCAACACCGCCGCGCCCGCCCGTCAGTGTTGCGCGCCACAGATCGCGCCAGATCGCTTCAATGGCCGAGGCATCGCGCCCAATGATGCGCGGCGCCATCGCTTCCGCGATGCAGGCGCCAATAGTGCGTTGCAGGGGCAGGTTCAGCAAATGCAGATAGCCCATGCCAGTGATGCCCGATTGCGTGGTGATTTCCACCACCACCAGATCACGCATGGACCCCAGAGCATGCCCCGCAAGCCAAGGGTCATCCGCCCAGGGCATTTGCAGTAGCGTGGTTTTCACCTCGCGAATGGTCAGATCAGTCATCTGCGCTTCCTTCCCTGGGGCTGCCTGTACAAGCATCGGGTGATATGGCGCGGGCGGTCAATCAGCCCTGCAAGGCGGCGGCTCAGCGTGTATAAACCCTGGCATGGCAAAAGCCCCCGCATGACGATTCGATTCGCCCTGACCCATCGCAGCATCTATCGCTATGCGCGTGCGGTGGGGCTTGGCCCGCAGCTCATTCGCCTGCGCCCGGCGCCACAATGCCGCACACCCATCCTGTCCTATGCGCTCAGTATCGAACCCGCGGCGCATTGGCTGCATTGGCAGCAAGACCCGCTTGGGAATTTCATGGCGCGCGTATTGCTGACAGAACCGGTCACGGCATTCAGCGTTACTGTTGACCTCACCGCTGAAATTTCCACCATCAACCCCTTTGATTTTTTCATCGAACCCGAAGCCACCCTTTGGCCCTTCATGCTGGAACCTTGGCTTTTGGAACAGCTTTTGCCCTATCGCGGGCTTGATCCGCTGGGCCCCTTGCTTGGCGCCTTTTTGGCAGAGTTACCGAGCACGCCGCGCGGTACTGTTGAACTCCTGGTCAACCTGACCGCGCTCGTACACCAGCGCGTCGCCTATGTGCAGCGCCCGGAAGCCGGGGTCTGGGATAGCGAAAAGGTGTTGAGTGAAGGGCGCGGTTCTTGCCGGGATTCCGCGTGGCTTTTGGTGCAAATCCTGCGCCGGCTTGGCTTTGGCGCAAGGTTTGTCTCGGGCTATTTGATCGAACCCGTCATGCTTGGGCGCGATGATGCGGAATTGCATGCCTGGGCCGAGGTCTATCTGCCTGGCGCCGGCTGGATCGGGCTTGATCCAACATCTGGCCTATTGGCCGGGGCGGGGCATATCCCGCTTGCTGCCGCGCCAGACCCCGCAAGTGCCGCGCCGATTTCAGGTACGGTGGAGCAGGTTGAAACCGAAACCCGCTTTGAGATGGTGCTGCGGCGCTTGGGCGAAGGCTCAGATTTTCCAATGCCGCCCGCACCCCGGTAACAGCCCTGTCATGTCCGCCGCTGAAACCCCGCCCTATTTCGGCCAATGGGAAAGCCCTGCGCTAATCGGCGATATCATTACCGGCGCCTGCCGCGCGGAAGATGACCCCGCCTGGGCGGCATCCGGCGCGGCAAGCCCAGCCGATTACGCGCGCTGGGCGGAACATCTTTGTGGTGTGGCGTGTCTCCGCATGGCGCTCGCCACACGCGGGATCACGCCGCCCCGCGCGCGGGACTTGGCGCGGGTGCTGACCGGCTATGGCGCTTATGTGGAACAGGCAGATGGCAATATCCGCGGCCTGATCTATGCGCCGGCCATTACCTGGCTGGCTGAAGCCCATGCCATGCCGGCTGAAATCATTCTGGACCACGCGGCGGAAGACATCCCGCCCTTGCTGGTTGATGGCGGGTTATTCATCGCCTCGGTTCATCCCGCCATGCGCCGCCCGGCAGAATCCGCGCCGGGCAAGGGTGGGCATCTGGTGCTGGTCTTCGGGGCGGGGCAGGGCGCGCTACGCCTGCACAACCCTTCCGGCCATGATGCGGCCTCGCAATGCGATGCACATGTCGCCATCGCCGATTTTGCGCGTTTCTTTGCCGGCCGGGGCATTTGGCTGCCCGGCAGACCATTGGCGCGCGACGCATGAGGATTTAAAGCTCGACGCCATGCGACCCGCGCTCCGCCTTTGGCTGCTGATTCTGATCTGCCTGCCTTTCGCCATGCGGGCGGAAGCGCAGAGCGATGGGCGCGTGATTACCGCCGTTCCGGGTTATAGCCTGCAACAAGCGGCCAATGGGGTGCTTGGCTTGCTGGGCTATAATGTGGTGCCTGATATCACCGCATCCTCACTCACCATCAGCCGCGGCGGGCAGGAAGATACTGGGCTGCAAACCACGCAATTTGGTCTGGGCTTCACGGTGGATCCGGATTTTCCGCTCTATCTTGAGGGATTTCTCGGCTATTCGCGCTACGATCCACGTTTCATTTTTTCGGACGGGGAAAAGAAATCTCCGCTGCCGACGCGTTGGAACAATTTCTCTGGCACGGTCGGCGTTGGCTGGGATTTTCCCATCATCGAAGGCGTGGTGTTTCGGCCCATTTTGAATGCAGCACTTGGGCATGTGGCAACCGATGTCTCCCTGATTACGCGCTTGCTCGAATTGAAGAATGATCGCGAATTGGCCTTCCTGCGGCGTGGGCAGATGAATGCCTATGGCTTGGGTGGTTCCCTGATGCTTGATCTGAACATCCCGCGCCCTGGCTACGAAGTTGATCTGGAATTGCGCTACACCGATATCCGGCTTTCAACCTATGGCGATACATCCCCCCTCGTGCGCGGTGAATCAGAGGCGAAAACCTTCAATGTCTGGGGCCGCGTGCGTTGGCCCATGGATGCGGAAATGTTTGGCCGCCCGCTCCGCTGGGTCGTGGATCTTTCCCATTCGCGCTTTTTCGGTGACCAGGTGGCGATCGGTTTTGACCATTTGACCAAGGTGGGCGGCGGGATTGAGATGAATGTCGGGCGCCACGAATTGGGCGTTTGGGATTTCAACATGCAATCCATCCGCATCGTGGCGCGGTATCTGTTCGGCCAGAATGTCTCCGGCGCCTCAGTCGGACTTGCCATTGCATTCTAATCCTTGCGCCGGCGCGGCCCGCCGCCCATCTTCAGCCCATGCATGAAGCCCTGATCATCCGCCCAGATCCCGCAGATCCGCGCCTCACGCGCCGCGTTTCCGGGCGCGACCATACGGGCGCGGTGATTGAGGCCAGCGTCACGGTGGAACGCCCGCTGACGCTGTTCCTGAATGGTCAGGAAATCGTGACCATGATGACCATCGGCGACAGGCCGGAAGATTTGGCGCTGGGCTATTTGCTCAATCAAGGCATGCTGCTCGCCGATGATGACGTGATTGGCGTTGATTATGATGATGATCTGGCCGTGGTCATTGTGCGCACGGCGCGACGGACGGATTATGAGGAAAAGCTACGGAAGAAAACCCTCACGTCAGGCTGCGCTCAGGGCACGGCTTTTGGCGATTTGATGGAAGGTTTCGCGGAAGCGAAATTGCCGCGCGCGGAACTCCGTACTTCCTGGCTTTATCGCCTACTGCATCGGATCAATGCGCTACCCACGCTTTATCTGGAAGCCGGCGCCATTCATGGTTGCGCGCTGTGTCGGCAGGATGAACCGCTGGTTTATATGGAAGATGTCGGGCGGCATAATGCGGTGGACAAAATCGCGGGCTGGATGTTCCGCAACAAGGAAGCGCCTGGCGACAAAATTTTCTACACCACTGGGCGGCTCACGTCTGAGATGGTGATCAAGGCCGTGCGCATGGGTATTCCCATTCTGGTA
>JBBAUC010000018.1:0-25102 GCA_040398485.1 Roseomonas sp.
TGACCCCGATATCGCGCCCTATTTCCGCGCAGGGTTTGAGGAAGTGATCGCCCTTGCTCGTGCCAAGGGCGTGTGGCTGCCGGATGATGTGCTGGAACGCAGCATGAAATTCACCACGGGCGCGCCGGCCGGCATGCGCGCTTCAATGGCGGTGGATTTGATTCGCGGCAATCGCATCGAATTGCCATGGCTGTCAGGCAAGGTCGTGGCGTTGGGCCGCGTGCTTGGCGTACCAACACCAACCCACGCCATGATCAATGCTGCGCTGAAGCCCTATGTCATGGGCGCGCCCCAGGATTAGCCTGGGTTTTGCGCGCGCCAATGATCCGCGATTTGGCCCATGCTGGCGGGCCAAATGCTGCCGCGCGCCATGATGCCATCAAGCATGGCATTGAAAGCACGGATGCGGTGCGGCACGCCCATCAGCCAGGGTGTCACGGGCACTACCAGAATGCGCCCGCTGCCGGTTTCCTGTGCTTCGCGATCCAGTGTTTCATGTGCGGCTAGGATGGAATTGGTGAAATCCTCGGTGGCCAAATGCTGCTGGTGCAGCATGCGTTGGTCCGACAAATCCTGCGACAGCGGCATGCAGATCAGGCGCCCGGCATCGGTGGTCATGACATAGGGCATGTCATCATTCGCCCAGCCAGTGGTGAAGCTGAAGCCGGCTTCCGCAACCAGGCGCAGCGTATGGCTTGATTCGGAATGCGCCGGCGAATGCCAGCCGCGCACCGCAGCGCCAAAGCGTGCGCGCAACAGACTGGCAGCTCCCTGCACCGTTGCGCGTTCGTCATCAAGCGGAACACCGCTGTGGTGTAGCCGGCCCATATCCAAGCCAGCACAGGCAATTTCCCATTGCGCCGCGGCAAGATCATCCATCAGCGCCGGGTAGCGACGCGCAAGTATCGCGCTGAGCAACGCCGTGGCAGGCAGGCTACGCGCAGTAAGCGACTTCATCAGCCGATAAACGCCAATGCGATTGCCGTAGTCGCGCAAAGTATAATTCCAATAGGAAGGATAGGGCCTTTCCATGCCACCCGGCGCGATGAAGGGCTTGAGCGGCATATCCATCGGGAAATGGCCCATATGGACTGCGATGCAAAGCGCAACGCGCGCGCCATTCGGCCAGGAAACCGGCTTCGCCGCCGGCAGCGCGCGGAAGGGATAGATATCATGATCCATCCCGCGCCGGCGGTGCGGATAGTGCAGATAGTCTTCAGGCAAACCCTTCATGGTGTCCCCGCCGCGATCCAGGATTGCGCTTCAGCCAAATGATGTTCTGTGTACCAGGCGGCGATCTCTCGCCCCGTGGCAAGCCAAACCTTGTCGTGGCGCACCACATGGCGCAGCACGTCATCGAGAGCGCTGATGCGATGCGGCTGACCGATCAGGAAGGGATGAAGTGGCATGCACATTACCGTGCCGCTTTCAGCGCCTTCTTCGTAAAGCTGATCGAATTGTGCCTTGCAGATGGCGGCGAAACGTTCGGGCGGCGTATTGCGCATGGCTAGCAGCGGCACATCATTGATTTCAAGTGAATAGGGAATGCTGATCAAATGACCGCTGCGCACCTTGATCGGTGTGGGCTGGTCATCATGCAGCATATCCAGCGTGTATTTGATGCCTTCTTCCGCCAGAAGATGCTGGGTGGTTTCATCATTGGAAATGGCGGGGGTGAGCCAGCCATCCAATTCCTGACCGCTGGCGTGCTTGATGGTTTCGCGGTTCTCGCGAATGACGGCGCGCTGCTGATCCTCATTCATGCCGTAGAAATAGCGGGTATTGTAAGTTCCGTGGCTGAACAACTCCCAGCCCAAATCGCAGCAGCGTTCGATGATTTCCGGATAATGATCGCATACCGCGACATTGAGCGAAACACTGCCGCGCACCCCATGCCGCGCCATGACATCCGCCATGCGCCAGAAGCCAACGCGATTGCCGTAGTCGCGCCAGGAATAGCCGAGCACATCGGGTTGCGGGCGGGTCCAGGGCATCCGCCGCGCATTGGGCGGTGGGTCGAGCTCATAATGTTCGATATTCGGCGCCACCCAAAAGGCGATGCGTGCGCCATTGGGCCAGGTGATGCGTGGGCGTCTGCGCCACGGCATATAATCATAATGGCCAGGTTCGCTGAGCATGGGCGACATTCCCTCATTCAAGCTTGGCGGTTATACACATCTAACGTGACTGCAATTCTGTCACTTCCAGCACCCCATTTTGTTCCAGCCGGATGCGCTCTTGTAATTCAGGAAAGCGCATCATGAAATCCTGCCTGGCCTTTAGATCATCGGCACGGCAGATCATGACATGCGTGACCCCGATACCAACATCCCGATCGCCTGCGCCGAGCGAGCTTCCCTGCCCAGCATCTATGGCCAAGGTCAGGTTGCGTGAGTCTGATTGGAACCGGAAGCCAAGGCTGTGCCGGGTGCCATCGCCAATCAGGCGCTGGACGGGTTCAGACAAAGGCTTTCCGTCAATGCTGCACTGGATCTTGATCGATGTATCCACAGCGGTGCCACGCAGCCGAAGATAAAGCAAAAGATCTTGTCCCAAGGCTTCATCCGGCAGTGGCAGTCGGATCATGGCAGTGCCTGGTGCTGTCCAGCAGCCCCAATCTTCCAGCCTGTGCCAATTCAGCCCGTCACGCAGCAGATTTGCCATGGCAAGATCGAGACTGGGTACCATGGCATCCGATTTGCCGAGATGGATAGGACGCCCAATGGGAGCGCGCAGCAATGCTTCCTGCCTTGCGGCGGCTGAGGCTTCGATCTTCAGGATTTTCTCAATGAAATCCTCCGCCACAGCGCGCCATTCTCGTAGATTGGCGTTGGCGCGGGCATGATCGCGCAGTTCCAGTCTTTTTTCGTCATTGAAGATCAGTAGTTCCAGCTTGGCCACCAAGTCATCGACATCATCTGCCCGGAAATAGATTGCGGCACGGCCGCCTGCTTCACTGAGTGAAGTGTTGCAGGAAACCAATGGCAGCGTGCCATAGGAAAGACTTTCAGTAACTGGCAGCCCCCAGCCTTCATAAAAGCTGTTGAAAACGGTGAAAAGACTATCGCGATAGAGCGTTTCCAACGCGCTGTCGCTGACGCTTGAAATGAGCAATATCCTGCTGTTCAGCGCAGGCCGGCTGCGAAGGAATTCAGCCCCTTCTTCAAAAAGCCAGCCGGATTTTCCAAGGCATATCAGGAAGGGAACGGACGCCATATCATGTTTGTCGAGCAGGGCTTCCCAAGCCTTGAACAAAAGCAGGTGGTTCTTGCGGCTTTCGAGGGTGCTCACACACAGAACAAAGCTGGCCGCTGGCGGCAGGATATGCTGTAGCGAATCAATGGGCGCAACGTCGCGTTCGGAAAGATAGCGTCGCATGTCACCATTGAGTGCGACGGGATGCACAGGTAGGTTAAACCCGGGCAGCAAACTGGAGGCATAATGCCTGATATCCATGGCTGACCATTGGGAATTTGTGACTGCGCCATCAACCTCCAGCACCAGGGTTGAAAACCATTGGCTGAATTCCTCCACCAGTCTTTCGGCGCAATGTTCCGGCCTCATGAGCGGGATGACATCGTGAATCATCGGTACATACCGAATCCTGTATTTCTTGCGCAGTTCCCTGATCTTCAGGAAATAGTTCTCGATCCACCATGAACTGCCAAGATTCACCAATATGACGTCATTTTCTTCCAATTGCCGTTCGAAAGCCGCTTCATTCTCGACAGCGAAATCCGACGTTTCAAAAAGCGCGAGAAAATCTCCCTCGTCCAGGCCATCACTTGATTGGGCGGCATCTTGCAAGGCGAAGAAGGTATCCCTGCTGATCGGAAGCCAGGTACCAAGATTGGGATCGAAATGAATAATGATTGGATTGGTCCGTTCGGCAAAGACCGTCAGGGCATGATGAATGACATTGAGCTGCACCCGCTGAATTCCAGTTGGGATACGCCATTCCTTCATGTATTGGACAAGATCGGTGATATCAAACATCAAGCGCGTTGAACGCGGTTGGCTTGCTTTTTGACGCGCCACTTCCGCACGGGCCAGAACCTGCTCCAGCGCGGTGATCTCAATTTGCGCGTCGCTATTTCCTGCATCCAGTGCCAGGGCGGCACGATAGGCTTTGATGGCTTCCTCCGGCTGCCCCAGAAGCTTGAGCGCATGACCAATCTGCAAATGCAGGTCACTGTCATTTGGCGCATGGATCAACGCTTGATTATAAGCGACCAAGCCTCCCGTTACGTCACCTGCTTCCTTGAGGCAATGACCGCGCTGCACCAATATCGGCCAGTCATCCGCATGAATTTCAAGATACATGGCATATGAAGAAGCGGCTTCAGCCCAGCGCTGATTATCACGCAACCTGTCCCCTTCCGTCTTATGGGAAGCGGCAATTTCGGGCGGGGTACCAGAGTAGCTCACACAGGCCCCAGCGTCTCGCCGGAAGGCTGACGAATAATGTTGCGCATCACGGCGTCATTATCGGTCAAGCTTGGTGAACTTGCCATACACGTCGGCCAGCCGCGCCTGATAGCGTTCGGGTGAGAATTGCTCTGCTTGTATAGGCCCGGCTTCCGCCAGACGACCGCGCAGATCAGCATCAGTATCGAGCGCGCGGATCCCCTCGACCAAGGCGCGCGTGTCATAGGGGTCCACCTGCAAGGCCGCATTTCCAACAACTTCCGGCATGGAGGCCGTATTGGAGGTAAGGACAGGTGTACCAAGGAACATGGCTTCCAAAGCCGGCAGGCCAAAGCCCTCATAAAGCGATGGGAAAAGCACGGCCTTTGCGCCGCGGATCAGGCTTACCAAAAGGGGGAAGGGGGCGTAGTCAACCTGCAAAACTCGGAAGCGTCTTTCGGTGATGTTGCCGTTTGTTAGCAAATATCGGACATGCTCATTATCCGAGATCAAGCGCAGCTCTTCCTCGGATTTCCATGCCTTTTTACCCACGATGACAAGCGGATCAGTTACGCTCGAAGCAAGATACGCTTCAATCATGCGTCCGACATTTTTCTTGGGCTCAATGGCGCCAAAGAAAAGGAAGTAGTTCTTATAATTGAGGCCGAAAGTACCCTCCACATCGCTTTTGACATCGATGATGGGCTTGTCGCGGTAGCGTGCTGGGATGTCCACGGCCTGATAGGTATTGGTGATACGTCGCTCCGGAACACCAAAGAGGTTGATGATGTCCTTTTTCGATGCCTCACTGACGGTCACGATATGATCTGCACTTTTAGCCAGGCGCCGCATCAGGCGAAAATAGTAGCGTTTATTGTCCAGCGTGGTGTAGGGCAGGCGTAGCGGTACAAGGTCATGCAACGTGTAGAGGTTTTTGGCATTGGAGATGCGGAGCGCCAGCGGATAGGTCCAATGCATGACATCAGGAGATTGACGAAAGTGAACGTTCATTCGGCGGCCGAACCACTTGTTGTAAAGTTCCTGCTTTTGATAAAGGCCCTGAACGTTCCAGATGTGGTCGAAATAGGGAAGGCGTGCGCGGAAAGTATCCCGGGTAACCCGCCCCGTGATTGGTACCTGTGTCGCGATTTCCCCAAAGGGTAGGGTGAGTGCGCGCCACAAATTTAAAATGCGTTCTGTGAGCCAGGAGGGTTTGCCCACGCGCGGATCGAAAAACGCGATTTCCCGAATCAGGGAAAAAAAGCTGACGGTGGAGGTCGAGGTGCCGTAAAGCACGCCGACCTCCGCGCCAAGGTCGCGCAGGGCGAAGGAAAGGTTCCGCGAATATGTGGCAACGCCCGTTCCCTGCTCCAGGGACAGGTTGAAGCCGTCAATGTAGATTCGAGGTTTGCGCAAGAAACTTCTCCGAATAAGCAATAGGATCGGTTAATCGGCGTCATCCGTCAAGCTAGAATGCACGGCTTCGCTAGCCTTCAGAAAGCGACCTTAGGCATTACAAAAAATGAACGAAAGACCATTCCCGCCGCTGGCCATAGCAGGCCGTGACTGGCAATGGCGCTAAAGGGTGGCCCTGCACCTGGGAGGAGAAGCGTGCCATTTGAGGGACAAAGCCGCGCTCACCCCGCCCCCTCATCCCGCAACAGCTTCTCCACCATCTCCGACGGCACATTGCTGCTGGTGAAGCAATCCCCCGGCCCGCGCAGCAGCACGAAGCGCATCTTGCCGTCGCGGTTTTTCTTGTCCTTCGCCATGCGCCCAAGCAGCGCATCAACCGTGAAGCGGCGCGGCAGATCGGTGATGCGCGCGGGCAGGCCGCAGGCAGTCAGATGCGCAATCACGCGCGAAGGCCATTCCTGGCTGCAATGACCAAGCCGCGCGGAAAGCGAAGCGGCCAGGCCAAGCCCAACCGCCACAGCCTCACCATGCAGCACAGAACCATCAAAGCGCGCTTCTGCTTCCAAAGCGTGCCCAAAGGTATGGCCAAGATTGAGCAAGGCGCGTCCGCCCTCCGCACTTTCCTCCCGCTCATCCGCGGCCACCACGGCGGCCTTCAGTTTACAGGATTCAACCACGGCAATGGTCAAGGCTGCGGAGTCCCCCGCCACCACCGCTTGGCCATTGGCTTCGCACCAATGCCAGAATTCGCCCTGCAACAACCCATGCTTGGCCACTTCCGCGTAACCTGCCCGTAATTCACGCGGCGGCAGGGTGCTGAGCGTATCCGTATCGGCCAGCACGATCCTTGGCTGATGGAAGGCACCGGCGAGGTTCTTCCCGGCCTTGAGGTTCACCCCGGTTTTGCCGCCAACACTGCTATCAACCTGCGCCAGCAGGCTTGTCGGGATTTGCACGAAGGGCAGGCCGCGCATCGCAATTGCCGCGGCAAAGCCCGCCAAATCCCCCACCACACCACCGCCAAGCGCAATCACCGATGTGCGCCGATCAACCCCCGCCGAAAGCAGATCATCCAAAAGCCCATGCAACCGGCCGAAATCCTTGCTGGCCTCCCCTGGGGGGACCGTCAGTTCCGCCGCAATGGCAAAGCCCGCTTCCTGCAAACCGGCGCGCAAACCCGGCAAATGAATAGGTGCTACCGTGGCGTCCGAGATAATCGCCACGCGCTTGGCCGGCAGCACCGGCGCCAGCAAGCCGCCGGCACGTGCCAGCAGGCCCTGACCGACCAGCACTTCATAAGCGCGTTCGCCAAGCCCAACGGGCACGCATTCGGGCGGATGATAGGCTTTCAAGCTCTGCTCCAGGCGGCGGGTGGTGTTGTCCAGGCTCTCATCATTGCAGGTGAGCGTGATGTCGGCCTCGGCATAAAGCGGGTGGCGGGTGTTCATCAGGCGCTGCAGGACCTCGGCCGGATCGGCGTTCAGGAACATGGGGCGATGTTCCCGCCCCGCGACCCGGCGGATCAGCACCGAAAGCGGGCATTTCAGCCAGATGGAAATGGCACCACTCGCGCGAATCGCAGCGCGCGTGGCGGCATCGGCAAAGGCGCCACCGCCGGTTGCCAGCACCAAAGGCGGGCCGGCCAGCAGCCGGGAAATCACTCTGCGTTCGCCATCTCGAAAATGCGGTTCGCCATAGCGGGCGAAAATCTCCGTTATTGGCATGCCGGCTGCGTTTTCAATTTCCGTGTCGGCGTCTCGAAAAGGCAGGCCCAGAAGCCCCGCCAGCCGCCGCCCGAGCGCGGATTTCCCCGCCCCCGGCAGCCCAACCAGGACAATACTGGGCCGCGCCGGATCGCGCTTTGCGGCGGGTTCCGGCAGGCTCGGCAGGGCATCATCAAAGATAGAGTTGCGCATCTTGGGACTGAGCGTTAGCACGATTTCAGGAAAGCGAGAGGGAGCCGAGCCGCCAGCATGTTCCGTAACCCGATTCTGCTGGTTGCTGCCGTGGTGCTTGGCCTTTTTGCCGTGGGCCTGATCCTGCTTGGCGCCTTTCCACCAAGCGTGACGCCTCAGGCCGTGGAGCGCACCATCCCCAATGATCGCTTCCGCGGGCGCTAAACCGGTTGCCGCCCGGGCGGGGCTGTCCCGCCATATTGAGGCGTTTCTGGAAATGTTGGCCGCCGAACGTGGCGCGGCGCGCAATACGCTGGCCGCCTATCGCACGGATCTTGAGGATTTTGCGGCCTTCACCACCGCCAAGGGCGTGGCGCTGCATGCCGCAGATAGCGCCCTTTTGCGCGCCTGGCTGGCTGGCTTGGCGGCGCAGGGCCTGGCCGCCCGCACCCAGGCACGGCGGCTTTCCGCCATCCGCCAATTCCATCAATTCCTGTTGCGAGAGGGCGTTCGCCCTGACGACCCCTCAGAATTGCTGGAAGCCCCCCGCCTGCCGCAAAGCCTGCCCAAGGCGCTGCGTGAGGAGGAGGTGGAGGCGCTGATCACCGCCGCCGCAGCCCTGCCTGGCAAGCGCGGGCCTTTGGCGGCAGCGGTGGTGGAAATGCTTTATTGCAGCGGGCTCCGCGTGACTGAATTGGTCAGTCTGCCGGCGGCTGCCCTTCGCCCCGGCGCGCCGCTGGTTGCCGTGCGCGGCAAGGGTGGGCGGGAGAGGCTGGTGCCGGTTTCCGAACGCGCCCGTGCCTTAGCCCGGGCCGCCCGGCCCGAGGATAGGGGCAAGCCCAGCCGGTTTCTGTTTCCCTCTCGGGGGGCGGGGGGGCATGTCACGCGCCAGGGGCTGGGCTTGATTTTGAAGGAAGTGGCGCTGGCGGCAGGGCTCGACCCCGCCCGGGTCAGCCCTCATGTGCTGCGGCATTCCTTTGCGTCCCATCTGCTGCAAAGGGGCGCGGATCTGCGCAGCCTGCAAATCCTGCTGGGACATGCGGATATCGGGAGCACCCAAATCTACACCAAGGTGCTGGAGGAACGGCTGCGCAGTCTGGTCGCCGAACACCACCCCTTGTCTAAACGGGGGGTCGCGCCCCGGGCGGATTTCGGCTAACCCAACCCTATGCGTCACTTCCTGGACTTCGAAAAACCCATCGCCGAGCTTGAGGGCAAGATCGAGGAGTTGCGTCGGACCACCGATGCCGGCGGCATTGATGTAGCCGAGGAGATCGGTCGCCTCGGCGACAAGGCCCAAGCGCTGCTGAAGACCACCTATGCGAAGCTGTCCCCCTGGCAGAAGGCGCAGGTGGCACGCCACCCCGATAGGCCGCATGCGACAGATTACATCGCCGCGCTGATCCAGGATTTCACACCCCTCGCGGGTGATCGCGCCTTCGCCGATGATGCGGCGGTGGTGGGCGGCATGGGGCGCTTCCGTGGCCGCGCCGTGATGGTGCTGGGGACGGAACGCGGGCACGACACCGAAAGCCGGGTGAAGCATAATTTCGGCATGGCGCGGCCCGAGGGCTACCGGAAAGCTCGGCGCCTGATGGAACTGGCCGGGCGCTTCAGCCTGCCGATCCTTTCCTTTGTTGCTACCTCTGCCGCCTTTCCGGGGATTGACGCGGAAGCGCGCGGCCAGGCGGAGGCGATTGCGCGGTCCATCGAAGCCGGGCTGGATGCACCCGTGCCCTTCATTGCGACCATCATCGGTGAGGGTGGGTCAGGTGGCGCTATCGCGCTGGCAGCGGCGGATCGCATCATCATGCTGGAGCACGCGATTTATTCCGTGATCAGCCCGGAAGGCTGCGCTTCCATCCTGTGGCGAGACGCCGCGCAGGCGGCAACGGCGGCGGAAGCGCTGAAGCTGACCGCGGATGATTTACGCAAGCTTGGCCTGGTGGATGTGGTAGTGCCGGAACCGTTGGGCGGCGCGCATCGCGATGCCGCGACAGTGGTTACGGCGCTGGGCGACAGGATTGAAGCGCTGCTAACGCCCCTGCTGGCCCTGGATGGCGCCACCTTGCGTGCACGCCGGCGCGACAAATTCCTGGAAATGGGGCGTAGCGGCGCCCTGTGATGGCGGCTGATCCGGCGGCGGAACTCCGCGCGCGTTTCCTGCGTGGCTTTCCGGCGATTGCCTTGGTTATTTTTCTATCCGCCGTTGATCAGACCATCGTTGCCACCGCGCTTGCCGATATCGCTGCCGATATGGGCGGGATCGAGCGCGTTTCCTGGATCCTGATTGCCTATTTGGTGGCGGCCACCTGTGCCGCGCCGGTGTTTGGCCAGCTTGGCGATTTCTTTGGCCGGCGGCGCTTATTGTTTGTGGCGCTGGCGATTTTCTTCACGGGCTGTGCCGGCTGCGCTTTGGCGCCCAATCTGCCAAGCCTGATTATTGCGCGCGTTATCCAGGGCTTTGGTGGTGGCGCGCTGCTGACGCTGACCCAGGCTTTAATCGGTGAGACTGTGCCGCCGCGCGAACGCGGCAAATTCCAGGCATGGATTGCGGGGGCTTATGGCTTTGCCTCGGCCTTTGGGCCGGTGGCGGGGGGCTTCATTACCCAGGCTTTCGGCTGGCGCTGGATTTTCTGGTTCCTGCTGCCCTTGCCCTTGGTGTGCGCTTACATAGCGCGCCGCCTGCCCGATATTGTGCCGGACCATGCCGGGCGACGCTGGCGTTTTGATTGGCTGGGCCTGGCGCTTTTTGTGCTGACTATGGGTGCCGCTTTGGTGGCACTTGATCGCGCGCGGCGTTTTGATGCGGCCTATCTGCCCTTGATCCTAGGCCTGGTCGCGCTGGCGCTTTTTGCAGGTGTCACGTTGCTGCGCGTGGAACGCCGCCAGCCCCAACCGCTTTTGCCGCTGCCCCTGTTTGCCGAGGCCAGCATCTGGCGGCTGCTTACGCTGTCCATCCTTGTGGTGGCGGCGCAGGTTGGGCTGATTTCCTTCCTGCCATTGTGGCTGCAAGTAGTGCGCGGGATGGAACCGGCCAATGCCGGGCTAGTGCTTTTGCCGATTGCGATTGGCTCATCCTTTGGCGCGTTTTTCTCCGGCAAGATGGTGTCGCGCACCGGGCATGCGATGCTGTGGCCAAGCATTGGCCTGCCGGTGGCGGCGATGATTTGGAGCCTGCTGGCATTTTTCGCGCCGGCCATGCCGCTATGGCTGATGCTGGCATTATTGGGGGTGGCGACTTTCGGTTCCGGCACATCCTATCCGGTGGTGCAGACCACGGTGCAGGCGGCGGCGGGGCAGGGGCGGCTTGGCATTGCAGCGGCTGGCGTGGCGTTTTCACGCAATTTCGGCGCCGCACTTGGCGCGGCTGTGGCGGCAGCGGCGATCTTCGGCGCCATGGCGCTTTTCACCCCGACGCTGACCGAAGGTTTTGCCGCGCTGGTTACCGATCTCGGCGGCTTGGGCGCGCGTTTGGGCGGCGATGGTGTGGCGCAACTACGCGCGGCCTTGGCCGAGCCCTTCCGCGGCCTTTTCATTATCGCGGCCGTGCTGATGGGCGCGGCTTCTGTCATGGCTTGGCGCGTGCCGCTGCGCCGTTATTGATCTTGTGTCGGACGGGCGAGGCGCGGCAAGCTGGGATTGTCTTCAAGGATTGCAGCCATGGCCGAAACCGCCCCACCCAAACCCGCCTTTGCCCCCACACGCAGCCTGCCCTTGCCGGGCGGTGCCAAGCTGGTTTTCTGTTCCGGTGTGACCGCGCGCGGTAGCGCTGCCGAGGCTCAGGGTGTGGAAGCCCAGGCCGAGGAATGTTTCGCGCGCCTGACGCGCGCCTTGGCGCAGGAAGGCGGCAGCTTCGCCGATGTGCTGAAGCTGAATACCTATTTGGCCGATATGCGCGATTATGCCGGCTTTGATGCGGTGCGCCGACGCATCCTGGCGCCGCTCGCTGTGCCGCCCGCCAGCACCTGCGTTGGAGGCGCCAGCTTCACCACACCGCTGACGCGCATTGAAATTGAAGCCATTGCGGTGATCGGCGCCAAGGCATGAGTCTGGCTGCGCGCATCGCGACGGAAGGGGCAAGTATGGCGCAAGCCTGCACCGCCTGCGGCGCTTGCGTGCAGGCCTGCCCAATGACGCGCTTTGCCGCGGGCGTCACTGAAGCTGATCCGGCCAAGGTTGCATTCGGCATGCGCGCGCTGCTGCTGGGTGAGGAAGCATCACCGGTGGCACTCGCCTGGATTGGTGCCTGTACGCGCAGCGCTGCGTGTAATGGTGTTTGTCCCGAAAAGCTGGATGTCGCGCTGATGATGCGCTTCGCCGGCATGCGTGCCCGCGGCGCTTTGGATGGGGCGCCGCTGCTGCCGGTAAAGACGGATAGTGGCTGGTCCGCGCGCGTAAAAGGCTTTGCGCGGCTTGGCTTGACCGAACAGGAGCAAGCGGAATGGCTGTAACGCATCACCCCTTGCCGGCAGAACGCGCGGTCTTTTGGTATGGCTGCAATCTGCTGCGCCATGGCGATATTCTGCGCCTGACCGCGCGGTTTCTGGAAGCGGTTGGCGTGGATGCCGCGCCGCGCGGTGGGCCTTCACATTGCTGTGGCTCACCAACCGAACAGAATGCGCGCATCAACGAAGCCATGGGCCGCCGCACCATCTCGGCCTTCAACGCGACAGGGCGCGATAAGGTGATTACCTGGTGCCCTTCCTGCCACATGAACATGGCCGATATGATGGTGCCGGAAATGCCCGCGCATTTTGAGGCGGCGCATGTGACGGAAGTGCTGTGGGAACGCCGCGCTGCCTTGCAGGAATTGCTTGTGAAGCCAGTACCCGTGCGGGTTCTGCTGCATCGCCATGCCGGGTTTCAGCCGCGCGTTGCAGTGAATGATCTGGTGTCCAATCTGCTGCGCCTGATTCCTGGGCTTGAATTGGTGGAGGAGGATGAGGCGCTGCCCGGCCATATGTGCTCCGCCCTGGCCGGCGTGCCAGGCGCTTTGGCCGCAGCGCATGAGGCGAATCTGGCTGCCATGGCGCGGCATGGGGCGGATACGCTCTGCACCATTTTCCATTCCTGCCATCGCGAAGCCGTGGCGCTGGAACGTGGCCGAGACATCAGCGTGATGAATTGGGTGCATCTGCTGGCGCGCGCGGCAGGCTGGGAGTTTCGCGACGAATACAAGCAACTGCGCAATGCCGAAGACCCGCGCGCCGCTTTGGATGACGGCGCCTTGGAGCGTATTGGCGCCGATGTCTTTACGCAGTTGATGGAACCGGAATTGCGGCGCAAGCCGGTGATTTAGCTGGGCTCACGCTTTCAGCGCTGCTTGCAGCCCCGCCGTCCAGTGCGACGCGGCGGCGGTGAGGAAGCCGATATCCGTCTGCGTTGTCAGAAACCGCACGCCGCGCTTGATGGATGCCGCTTGGCGCGGCACATCGCGATTGCCGCCACATCCCGCAAAGCCGCCATGCGGCGCGGTGGCGGCAATGGCGCGGTCCATCGCTTCCACCACAATGGGATCATCGAATTGCCCGGCCTTGCCGAGCGAGACCAGCAGATCATTCGCCCCGATATGCACCACATCCACGCCGGGCACGGCAGCGATTGCTTCAAGATTGGCCAAACCCTCAGCCGTTTCCACCATGCAGACAACGAGTGTATGCACTTCCAGCGCGGCGGTAGCCTTGGCAACCGGCATGGCGCGATAATCAAAATGCACATAACCACCCGCGACTGACCGCCGCCCGATGGGTGGAAAACGGCATCGATCCACGGCGCGTTTTGCCTGTTCCGGCGTATTCACATCTGGAAAGACAATGCCGGTGACGCCATTATCAAGCAGCACGGGCACATCCGGTTCATCAATGCTGCGCACCCGCACCAAAGGGGAGATGCCGATGGCAAGCGCGGTTTGCGCAATGGCGAAAATACTTTCCGGATTGAAGATGGCGTGCTGCACATCAATGAACAGGAAATCATGGCCAGTGGTACGCGCGAAGCGCGCCGCATCAGGGCTGCGGATTATCCTCAGCGACAGCCCAAGCACTGCCTGGCCCGACTGCATCTTGGCCTTGAGCGGGTGAAGCGCGTTCGGTGATTCTTCCATGACGGTGCTGCCTTTTGCCTGTGCTTGCGATACTATCACGCGCGATAAAACTGGCTATGGGCAGGATGGGCGGATGTTGATTGCAGTTGTGGGGCCTTCTGGTGCGGGCAAGGATACGCTGATGGCCGGCGCGCGCGCCGTAATCGCGCATGATGCCCGTTTTCGCTTTGTGCGCCGCGCCATCACGCGCCCCGCCGAGGCAGGCGGAGAGGATCATGAAGCGCTGAGCGAAGCGGATTTTGCGGCGCGGCGCGCGGCAGGTGGCTTCGCGCTTTCATGGGAAGCACATGGGCTGCATTACGGAATCCCGCGCGATATTGAAGAAGATATGGCAGCGCGGCATGTGGTGATTGCCAATCTCTCCCGCGCGGTACTGCCTGAAGCCGGCGCGCGCTACCGTTTGCGCGTGCTGAACATCACCGCCCCGATGGAGGTTCTGGCCGCACGCCTTGCCGCGCGTGGCCGCGAAAGCCCCGCAGATATCGCCGCGCGGCTTGCGCGTGAGGTCGCGCTGCCGGATGGGTTGGATGTTGAGCGTGTGATGAACGACGCCGATGTGGCGGAGGGTGTGGCGCGTGTGCTCGCCGTGCTCAACCGCGCAGCTTCAGACGCTCAAGGATTGTGAAGGGCGCACCCTGCGCGGCTTGGGCGAAGATGCAGATATCCGTGACCATGCGCGCCACCGCAGGCGCATCACCAAGCGCTTCAGTGACGGCTGGTAGGATGATGGCTTTTTCGGCGGGCGTCAGGCGCCGCGTCAGTGTCATGTGAAAGCGCCATTCGGCGAAGACGTAAGGGTAGCCCCAGGATGCCAGGTAGTCGCGCTGGCGTGGGCTAAGATTTTCCGGTTTGCGGCGCGCAATCTCGGCCTCGGTCGCGGGCGCACGATGCGGATCAAGCGCCGTGACCGCGCCATCTGCAAGCGCTTGCAGGGGAGGGCAGGGCTCGGCCTCACGCAACGCGAGGAAACCATCCAGATCGGTGATTTGAAGCGGCGGTAAGGCGAAGGGTGCGGTGCGCGCGGCGAAATCCTGCGCGGCTTGCAGTGCTGCTTGTATGTCACCTTGAACGCGAAAGGGCGGCTTCAGCGTGGCGTGAAACCCATAGCCACGCGCATCGGCGGTGACCTCCGCGATATCAACACCAGCAATGGCTGGCTGGGGTATTTCCGCGCCACTGGTAGCATCACGGCCAAGCCACGTAGAAGCGCGCTGATGCAAGGGATCATGCGTTTCAGGCGCATAGTAAAGCGCGATGCGATAGGCGTTCACGCAATCCGTTCCCCGTCACGCCAAACACCGCGCACCAGCGGCATATCGCCAATGCTGCGCACGCGTACCAGATCAGCCTTAAGCCCCGGCGTGAGCCGCCCGCGATCAGCAAGCCGTGCCATCTGCGCTGGCGTATCCGTCACCATCGCAATCGCCTGCGGCAGCGTGATGCCGCCTGCCTCCACCGCGCGCCAGGCGGCCTCTAGCATGGAAGCGGGCACGTAATCGGAAGCGAAAGCTTGCGCCAAGCCTTCGCGCACCAGATCAGCCGCGGCGACATTGCCGGAATGGCTGCCACCACGCACGATATTGGGCGCGCCGGCAATCACCTCAACCTTGAGGTCATACGCCGCGCGCGCTGCTTCCATGGTCACGGGAAACTCTGAGATCGTGATTCCATCAGCCAAATTGCGTGCGATTTCGGAAGGCGTATCATCATCATGCGATGCCAGCGGCAGGTTGCGATGGCGAATGCGATCCAGCAGCCAGGTACGCTGCTTCTCACGTAGCTCCGCACGTTGCGCCAGCAGGCCGTCAATCCGCGCCTGAACTTCTGCATCATTCCATTGCGTCTGGCGTTTGCGCATCACAGCATACCGCGCCAGGTCACGATACTGCCCAACGCCGGGCGAGTGATCCATCAGGCTCACCATCACCACACGTGGATGATCCGCCACTGGGTCCAGCGCAGGCAGCATGTCACGCGCCGGTAATTCGCAGCGCAGATGGAGCAAATGCTCACCCTTCAGCGCGCCCATATCGGCAAGCTCATCCAGATCGCGCACGCCATCCAAAAAGGTCTGGCCGCGTTCCGTGTCAAAACCAAGATCACCCAGGCAAAGCGCATCCAGAATGGTAGTGATGCCTGCCGCCACACATTGGGCATCATGCGCAATCATGGCGGAACGCGAAGGCCAGCGCGCATTGGCGCGCGGCAGCACCTGGCGTTCCAGATTATCTGTATGCACATCAACAATGCCGGGGATCAGATGATCCCCTTCAAGGTCCAGCGCGCCCGGCGCTTGGCTGCGACCAGGTTGGATTTCCGCAATCAGCCCATCGCGCAGCACAAGTGTTCCGTGCAGCACCGCATCCGGCAGGACAAGCTTCGCATTGGTCAGAATGGTCTCAGTGCTCATGCGGCATCCTGCATCGGTTCAACGGTGAAAACGCGATCCGCCACGGCTTCGCGCACTTCCGCATCATGGAAAATGCCGACAATGGCGGTGCCGGCGTGCTTCGCTTCATGGATCAGGCCAATCACAATGGCGCGATTGCCGGCATCGAGGCTCGCGGTCGGTTCATCCAGCAGCAGCACGGGATAGCGAGGGCCAAATCCGCGCGCGAGGGTCACGCGCTGCTGGTCCCCACCCGAGAAAGTCGCGGGCGGTAGGCCATGCAGCCTTTCTGGAAGGTTCAGCCGGTCAAGCAGGGCAGAGGCGCGGGAAAGCGCATCCTCACGCGCCATGCCACGCGCCACCATGGGTTCCGCCACGATATCGCGCGTGCTGACACGTGGAATGACGCGAAGAAATTGGGAAACATAACCAATGCTCTCCCGCCGCGCTTCAATCACGGCGCGCGGATCGGCGCTGGCAAGGTCAAGCTCTGCCCCGCGATGCGCCAGCAGAATGCGCCCTGCCCCCGCGCCGTAATTGCCGTAAAGGCAGCGCATCAGCGTGGATTTACCAGCACCGGATGGCCCAGAAAGGGCCACGCATTCGCCCGCGCTGACCGCAAGATCAACGCGCCCCAGCACCGGAATGCATGTGCCGCCTTGCAGATGAAGCGTGAAGGTTTTCGCAAGACCTTCTGTGCGCAGAAGAATGCTCATGCCGCTAGCACCGAGGATACAAGAAGCTGCGTATAGGGATGCTGCGGATCATCCAGTACGCGATCCGTGAGGCCCTGTTCCACCACCTGCCCGCGGCGCATCACCAGAATACGGTCCGCGAGCAGCCGCGCCGCGGCGATATCATGCGTCACGATCAGTACGGAAAGCCCCAATTCGCGCGCCAGCGCACGGATTAAATCCAACAGCCGCGCTTGAACAGAAACATCCAAGCCGCCCGTTGGTTCATCCATGAAAACCAGCTTGGGGCGGGTGACCAAAGTACGTGCTATTTGCAAGCGTTGCTGCATGCCACCTGAAAAATGCCGTGGCAGATCGTCAATCCGCCCGGCATCTATTTCCACACGTTGCAGCCAGGCCTTGGCTTCATCTCGGATATTGCCGTAATGCCGCGCACCGAGCGCCATCAGCCTTTCGCCAACATTCCCGCCGGCGGATACGCCCATGCGCAGCCCATCACGCGGGTTCTGATGCACAAAGCCCCAATCCATCCGCATCAGCCGGCGACGTTCGGCTTCTGTCATGCTAAGCACATCGCGGCCAAGGTAATGCACGGCGCCCGCATCCGGCGCCATCTGACCAGCGAGCACACGCAGCAGCGTTGTCTTGCCGGAACCGCTTTCACCCACAATCGCCACAACCTCTCCGGCAGTGACATCAAGTGCGACATCATCCAAAGCGGCGATGGCGCCGAACTTCAGGTGTAGCCCTTTGGCTTCAAGCAATAGGGTCATTCCGCGGCTGCCTTCGGCGCTTGCTGCCGCTCCTGGCAGTAATCTGTATCGGAACAGATGAAGGCGCGCCCGCCCGCATCATCCGTCACCAACTCATCCAGATAGCTGGTGGTGCTGCCGCAAATTGCGCAAGCATGCGGCGCGCGAATGGGGCGGAAGGGGTGATCCTCAAAATCGAGGCTCCTCACCGGCGTATAGGGCGGCACCGCATAGATGCGCTTCTCACGCCCCGCGCCAAAAAGCTGCAAGGCGGCCATGTGATGCATTTTGGGATTGTCGAAGGCGGGGATCGGCGATGGCGACATCAGATAGCGCTCATTCACCATCACCGGGTAGTCATAGGCCTTCGCGATATGGCCAAGCCGCGCGATATCCTCATAAAGCCTTACATGCATCAGCCCGTAATCGGCCAAAGCATGCAGCCGGCGCGTTTCCGCCCGATGCGGTTCCAGCCTGAACAAGGGTTCCGGCTGCGGCACTTGATAGACCAGGATTTGGTTTTCCGTGAGCGGCTTTTCCGGAATGCGATGGCGCGTTTGGATGATGCTCGCCTCACCGGTCACTTCCGTGGTGGCGATGCCGGCAACGCGTGTGAAGAAGCGGCGGATGGAAACGGCGTTGGTTGTATCATCCGCGCCCTGGTCAATCACCTTCAGCACATCATTGGGGCCGAGGATGGAGGCCGTCACCTGAATGCCGCCCGTGCCCCAACCATAAGGCAGCGGCATTTCGCGCGCGCCAAAGGGAATTTGGTGTCCAGGAATCGCGACGGCCTTCAGGATGGCGCGGCGGATCATGCGCTTTGTCGCCTCATCCAAATAGGCGAAATTGTAGCCGGCTTCAGTCATTCCGCGGCCTCCCGCAGCTCGGCCTCGGCGGCGCGGCGAATGGTGCGCAGGTTTTCCAATTCGCTTTGGAAATCCACGTAATGCGGCAGCTTCAGATGCTCTACAAAGCCGGTCGCTTCGATATTGTCTGAGTGATACAAAACGAATTCTTCCTGCTGGGCCGGCGCATCCGCTTCCTCACCCAATTCACGTGCCCTAAGCCCACGATCCACCAGCGCCATGGACATGGCGCGCCTTTCCCCATGGCCGAATACCAGCCCATAGCCGCGGGTGAATTGCGCAGGTTCAGTGCGGCTGCCTTGGAATTGATTGACCATCTGACATTCCGTGATGCCAATATCGCCGATATCTATGGCGAAGCCCAATTCGGGCGGTGTGATTTCAACGCCAATATGGCCAACGCGGATTTCGCCCACAAACGGATGCGCATTGCCATAGCCGCGCTGCGTGGAATAGCCGAGTGCCAACAAAAACCCTTCATCGCCACGCGCCAGGTTTTGCAGCCGTACAGGGCGTGACGCGGGAAAGCTGAGCGGTTCGCGCGTCAGGTCGCCGGGTTCTGATTCGCTGGGTGCTTCGCGCTGCATCAGCCCCTCACGCGCCAGGATTTCCGTCACACGCGGCACATCGGTCATATCCGTTGGCGCTTCCGGTGTTGCGGGTGCATCGCGCCCTTCGGCGGCAAGGGCGAAATCGAGCAGGCGATGCGTATAATCAAAGGTCGGCCCCAGCACCTGCCCACCTGGCAGATCCTTGTACGTCGCGCTGATACGCCGGCGCAGCCGCATGCGGCTGGTTTCAAGCGGGGCTGAGGCACCAAAACGCGGCAGCGTAGTACGATAGGCGCGCAGCAGAAACGCCGCTTCGATCAGATCACCCTTGGCTTGTTTGATGGCAAGCGCAGCAAGGAAGCGATCATGGCAGGAACCTTCCGCCATCACGCGATCAACGGCGAGCGCCATTTGCTGTTCAATCTGCGCCACACTGAGTTCCGGCAGGGCGGTATCGCCACGGCGCGTTTCATCCAGCCAGGCATGGGCGGCGCTGATCGCTTTCTCGCCGCCTTTAACTGCGACATACATGATCAGCCCTCCGCAATCGTGACGCTGCGCGGCAAGGCCGCGATGCTATCGCCAGCGCAAAGCAGCACATCTACACCGCGCGGAAACAGCGTGTGGTTACGCACCCAGGCGGCGATGAAATCAGCGGGTGCGCCAAGCACGCGCAGACGATGTTCGTGCTGAATACCTGGCCCCGTCAGGCGCCAGCCATCGCCCGCGACAAGTCCGGCCACTTGCAGGATCAGCGTCGCGCCAAGCTGCGGGTCTTCATCCGTGCCGACATCAAGCGATTCAAGCGATGGTGCCGCGCCGCAGGCGAGTGCGAAACGCGCCGCGCCGATCTCCGGCGTGATGGGCGCACCGCAATGAAAGCGCAGCCATTCGGCAACGGTGTCACCCGCATCCAGCCAAAGCGGCGTATCTGCGTCAGCCAGGCTCAACAGCGCTGCTGCGGCGGCGGTGCAAAGCGGTGCAGGCGGCGTGATGCGCGCTTCAATGCGCTGGATACGGCCAGGGCGGCTCATGGCTTCCAGAATGGCGCGGAAGCTCGCTTGCGCATCCAATACAGGGTCGGCGAAGCCGGGGCTCAGATGGGTCATCGCATGGTCGCCATGGTGAAGAAATCAACGCGCGTGGCGGCGGCTTTGCGTGCCTCGGCGGCGCGCGCTGCCTGTTGCGCAGCGGCGAGCGGTTCGACCACTGCGTGCATGCAGGCCTTATGCAGCGCGCTATCCTGCAAGGCAGCGTCCAGCAGCGCGGCGAGCCTTGCCTTGGCAAGGTCGCGCCCCGCGATATAGGCATGGCCGATATGCGGCCCAAGACGCAGCGCGCAGCGCGTCACGGTCATTTCGCCAAGGTTGAAGGCTTCGCCATCACCGCCGGCGCGGCCACGCACCATCACAAGGCCGGTTTCCGGCGCGCGCAGTGTCTCCGGTTCCGGAAAGGGCGGCAGGGTGGCGACCCTGGCGGCGAGATCCTCGGCCGAGGCCCGCGCCAGGGTCGCCATCCAATGTTGCCGGGCAGCGTGGGGGGAGGGGGTTTCTGTCTGGGTCATGTTACTTGTCTAGACCTATAGACAGGATGGTGGCTTTAGTGCAATACGGATATGTCATGGATTTGAGCGGTCATGGTTGAAACTTTAATGACAAACCCTGTTTTGGCACGCGGCGGCGGTGTTGCGCTGTGGCGCCAGATTGCGACCGCGGTGGAGGCGGATATCTCCGCGGGCAAGCGCCAACCGGGGGAAAGACTGCCGACTGAAGCGGTGTTGACCGAACGTTTTGCGGTCAATCGCCACACCGTCAGGCGTGCTTTGGAAGAATTGGAAGCCCGCGGCATTATTCGCGTGGAACAAGGCCGCGGTGCCTTTGTGGCGGAAGATGTGCTGGATTACCCGCTGGGTCCGCGCACGCGTTTTTCCGAGACGATTCGCCGGCAGAATCGCGAAGCGGCGGGGCGCGTTTTGTCCATCACTGAAATCACCGCAGATGCTCAGGTGGCGGCGGGGCTTTCCATCCGTCGTGGCCGGCCGGTGCTACGCGTTGCGCGACTTGGGCTTGCCAATGGCAGGCCGCTGGTTCTTGGGCTACATCATTTTCCCTTGCCACGCTTTGCCGGGCTTGCGGAATCACTAGCGCTTCAGGCTTCCATCACTGTGGCTTTGTCTGCATGCGGCGTGCCGGATTATCGGCGCCAATCCACGCGCATCACGGCGCGCCTGCCCAGCCCTGAAGAAGCGAAGCATTTGATGCAATCCCGTTCCCGCCCCGTGATTGTTGCGGAAGCCCTGAATACCGATCCCGCCGGCGTGCCGGTCGATTGGACCCTTTCCTGTTACGCCGCCGCGCGCGTGCAATTGGTGTTGGAGACGTAATAATGTCCTGGATCATTGAAGGCGGAAAAACCCTGCGCGGCACTGAATTGCTGGCGGATGATCTGTTTGTTGCTGATGGCGTCATTGCCGATAACCCAGCGCGAGATGCGCGGCGTTTTGATGCCTCAGGGCTGTTGGTCATGCCGGGTTTGGTGGATATTCATGGCGATGCGCATGAACGGCAATTCCAACCGCGCCCTGGGATTGGTTTTCCCGCCACTCTCGCCATGCGGGATTCCGCCGCACAATTGATTTCATGCGGCATCACCACGGCTTATCTTGGTGTGACGCTTTCATGGGAGCCTGGCTTGCGTTCCTTGGACGCTTGGCGCGGCATGAAGGCAGCGTTGCGTGAGATGAAGAGTGGTAGCGCCACCGATCTTCGCGTTCACCTTCGCTTCGAAGCTGATAACTTTGATGCGCTGGATGATGCCTTGGCCGATATCGCTTCCGGCGATGTTCATCTGCTTGGCTTCAATGACCATACGCCGAGCATTGTGAAGAAACTTGGCAATCTGGATGATGTGGCAAAGTATGCCGGGCGCGCGGGCATGAAAGCGGATGCCTTCATGGCGCTGGCACAACAAGTTTATGCGCGCCGTGATGAAGTGCCGGCAGCGCGCACGCGCTTGGCTGAAGCCGCCGCGAATGCCGACATCCCCATGCTGAGCCATGATGATGATAGTATCGAACGCCGCGCCCTGTTCCGCGCCCATGGCGCGCGGATTTGCGAATTCCCGATTACGGAGGAAGTGGCGGCGGATGCGCGCACCGCCAATGAGGCCGTGGTGATGGGTGCGCCCAATGTGGTGCGCGGGGGCAGCCATTTGGGCTGGGCTTCTGCCGCGCCATTGGCGGAACGCGGCTTGGTCAATGTGCTGGCATCCGATTACTTCTGGCCGGCCATGATGGAAGCAGCCTTCATTATGGCGGGCCGAGGCGTGCTGGATTTGCCGCGCGCTTGGGCGCTGGTGTCGGCCAACCCGGCCGAGGCTTGTGGCTTGCAGGATCGAGGCCGGCTTGAAGCCGGGCTGCGCGGCGATGTGGTGGTGGTGGATGAAGCGCGCCGCGCGCCCGTGGCTGTGTTTGCGGAAGGCAGGCTGGCTTGGCTGGCCGCGGAAGCGGCGGGGAGGATGAGTTAGGCCGCTAACAGGCGGAGCGGTAGCGAAAGCCGCCTACTGCATTGATAGGGGTTGAGGCCAACCCCAAGTTACGCTTGGGGTAAGGATACCCTTACGCCTTGGATTTCCTCATGAAGGCTGAGTTTATATAAAAATTTATAAAGTTATCTATGTATTGTAACTTCACAAACTTCAGTATATAAGACTGCCATGGATCCCATACGTAACCCCTTTTCCCCCGGTGCCGGCACTCCACCTCCGGAACTTGCTGGCCGTGACGACCTGCGCGAATCTTTGCGCATCGCGCTCGAGCGTTCCCGCAGTGGTCGGCCGGCGAAGAGCGCAATGCTTGTAGGCCTACGCGGGGTCGGGAAGACTGTGCTCTTGGACCGCATCAAGGAGGATGCGGAAGGGGCGGAGATTCACACTGTCCGCATCGAGGCTCCTGAAGGGCGATCGCTTCCGGCTTTAATAGCACCTCAATTGCGTCAGGCCCTTCTGCGCCTGAGCCAGATAGCCGCCGCGAAAGACTACGCTATCCGCGGTTTGCGAGCGCTGGCCGGTTTCGCGAGCAAGCTCAAGGTGACTTATGGTGATATCGAGGTGGGCTTCGACTATGAGCCCGAACCGGGCCTGGCCGACAACGGCGATCTTGAGCACGACCTGCAAGCGCTGTTTGAGCAAGTAGGTTTGGCAGCGAAATCAGCCAATACGGCTCTGGCCATTTTCATAGACGAGTTGCAATACGTTGAGGAGGCGCAACTGGCGGCCCTTATCACTGCGATGCACCGGACGGAGCAGCACCGGTTACCGGTTGTGCTGGTTGGCGCTGGCCTGCCGCAATTGCGCGGGCAGATGGGGAACGCCAAGTCCTATGCTGAGCGGCTCTTTGATTTTCCCCTTATCGGACCGCTTCCGCCGGATGCGGCACGCCAAGCCATCGAAAAACCGCTCAAGGATGAGGGGGTGGAAATCACTGATCGGGCCTTAAGCCAAATTTTGGAAGTCACCCAAGGCTATGCGTACTTCCTACAGCAATGGGGTAGTCATACTTGGCGGTCGGCGCAGGCGTCACCGATTGACATTGAGGCCGTAAACGCAGCATCCATCACCGCTGTCGCGGCATTAGACGAAAGCTTTTTTCGTGTTCGCTTCGATCGCCTGACACCGAAAGAGAAAAAATATCTTCGTACCATGGCTGATATGGGTGAAGGCCCTCATCGCTCTGGAGACATTGCCGCTCGATTCGACGCCGTCGTGTCTTCGCTGGCTCCAACACGAAGTTCCCTTATTTCAAAAGGAATGATCTGGAGCCCCAATCATGGTGATACAGCCTTCACGGTACCCATGTTCGATCAGTTCATGAAGCGCATCATGCCAGGTGACGACTGGCGTTAACTCTTCCTTGCGGCACGCGGCAGACACTGGCCTGCATGCTTTTCCTCGCCCCCTACTCCCACTCAATCGTCCCCGGCGGCTTGCTCGTGATGTCATAGGTCACGCGATTGATCCCGCGCACCTCATTCACAATTCGCGCCGCGACGCGGTTCAGGAAGTCCATGTTGAAGGGATAGACATCCGCTGTCATGCCATCCGTGCTGGTCACCGCACGCAGCGCACAAGCCTGATCATAGGTCCGCCCATCACCCATCACACCCACGGTGCGCACGGGCAGCAACACCGCAAAGGCCTGCCAGATCGCGTCATACAGCCCGGCATTGCGAATTTCTTCCAGGAACACCGTATCCACACGGCGCAGCAGATCCGCCTTTTCGCGTGTCACCTCACCGGGGATGCGAATGGCTAGGCCCGGCCCCGGGAAGGGATGGCGGCCCACGATTTCTTCCGGAATGCCAAGCTCGCGCCCCAGCGCGCGCACCTCATCCTTGAACAAATCGCGCAGAGGCTCAATAAGCTTCATACGCATATGTGCCGGCAAGCCGCCGACATTGTGATGCGATTTGATGGTGACAGATGGCCCGCCGGTCGCCGAGACACTTTCAATCACATCCGGATAAAGCGTGCCTTGCGCCAGGAAATCCGCGCCCCCCAGCTTATTCTGTTCCTCCTCAAAAACTTCAATGAACAAGCGCCCGATGGTCTTGCGCTTTACCTCCGGGTCCGTCACGCCGGAAAGCTGGCCCAAAAACATATCGGAAGCATCACGATGGATTAGCTTGATGTTGAAGCGGTCGCGGAAGGTGCTGACCACCTGTTCGCTTTCATTCGCGCGCATCAAACCGTGATCCACGTAAATGCAGGTCAGTTGATCGCCAATCGCTTCATGGATCAGCACCGCGGCGACCGAGCTATCAACACCGCCGGAAAGCCCACACACCACGCGCCCCTGCCCCACCAGGGCACGGATGCGCGCCACCGCTTCCTGGCGGAAACCCGCCATGGTCCAATCGCCGGCGCAGCCGCACACCCCATGCGTGAAATTCTTGAGCAACGCCGCGCCATGCGGGGTATGCACCACTTCCGGGTGGAACATGGTGCCGTAAAACTGGCGCGCATC
>JBBAUC010000019.1:0-14155 GCA_040398485.1 Roseomonas sp.
AATGCCCGCGCCCAAAAGCGCGGCACTGCGTCTGCTGATCATGTGTCCTCCTGCCCCGGGGCCTGATGCCCCGGAATTAATTGCAGGAAGCCTAAAGCAGTTTCGCCTGGGCGTGAAATCAGCCCGGGTTGGCCGTTGGCGGCACGCCTGCTTCGCTCAAGGCGGCCTGCTGCCTTTCAGCTACTTTCGTCACGTCAAAATCAGCGACCAATTCCTGGAACAGCTGGTGCCAGTTTAGCTTGGCATTCAGCCGCAGGAACACCGCGCCAAGCCCAATCGCCGCGCGGTCCATCAGTGGAAATTCGCGCGGGATGCGCACACCCCCCGTTCGCTTCAGGCCCGCATGCACTTCTTCCGCAATGCGCCGCCCATATTGCGGATCATCGCTTTCCTGGATGGGCCGCACGCGGTCATCCAAAAGCGGTTCGTAAAGGAAGCGCGCCCAAAGGTTCAGCACTTCCATCGTCTCGCGCTTCAAATCCTTGAAGCCCCAGATGCGATAGGCTTCCGCCGCCTTGTCGAAATCCTCATCCCGCACGGATTCATACAGCATGATCACGCCGCCCACGAAGCGCGGGTCAAAAATCCGCACCACGCCGAAATCGAGCAGATTGATCCCAAAGCCACCATTATCCGGCAGGTCAGAGCGCACCTGATAATTCCCCAGATGCGGGTCGCCATGGATCACTCCATAGCGATAAAACGGCACATACCAGGCGCGGAACAAGGCGCGGGCATAGGCAGCCCGTTCTTCCTCGGGCGGGTCTTCGTCAATGCGTGCCTGAATGGCGCGGCCATCCAGCCAGGACATGGTCAGCAAGCGCTTGGTGCAAAAGGCTTCCACTGGCACGGGCACGCGCACGCCCGGCACATCACGCAGCATAATGCCATAAAGCCGTTGCTGCGATGCTTCGCGCAGATAATCCAGTTCTTCGCGCAGGCGGTCCGAAAGCTCCAGATAGGCTTCCTCATTCTCAAGCGCGCTATCCATGCGGCGATAAAGGCTCATGGCGATTTTAAGTTGTCTGAGATCAGCCTCCACCACGCTCGCCATATCCGGGTATTGTAGCTTGCAGGCGACACGCTGGCCATCGGGCAGCACGGCGCGATGCACCTGGCCGAGGGACGCCGCGGCGGCGGCTTCGCGTTCAAAGGATTTGAACTTGCTTTCCCAGGCCGGGCCCAATTCGCTCATCATGCGCCGGCGCACAAAGGGCCAGCCCATGGGCGGCGCATTGGCTTGAAGCGTCGCCAATTCCTTAGCGATTTCCGGCGGCAGCGCATCCGGCACGGTGGATAGGAATTGCGCGATCTTCATCATGGGCCCCTTGAGGGAACCCAGCACCGCCTTCAAATCCTCGGCATGTTTTTCGTCTGATTTCAGGCCGAACAGCTTATGGCCGGCAACGCGCGCTGCCATGCCCGTGACAGCGCCAGAAGTGCGCACCATGCGGCGCACTTCGCCAAAAATCGAATGGGCTTCGCGATCATCAGCCATCCGCGCGCTCGATCTCATCAATGAAGCCGGCAATCACATCAAGCCCGCGCGCCCAGAAGGCCGGGTCAGCGGCATTCAGCCCGAAGGGGGCGAGCAATTCCTTATGCCGCAGGGTACCGCCGGCACGCAGCATTTCGATATATTTGGCTTCAAAGTCCTTCACACCGCCATCGCGATAAACGCCGTAAAGCGCATTCACCAGGCAATCGCCAAAGGCATAGGCATAGACATAAAAGGGCGTGTGGATGAAATGCGGGATATAGGACCAATAGACGTTGTAGTCAGGCGAGAAATCAAAAGCCGGACCCAGGCTTTCGATCTGCACCTGCATCCAAAGCTCCCCGATGCGCTCCGACGAAAGCTCGCCCTTGGCGCGTTCATCATGCAGCAGGGTTTCAAACCGGTAGAAGGCGATCTGGCGCACCACCGTGTTCAGCATATCCTCAACCTTGGCGGCGAGCAGCCCACGGCGGCGACGCGGATCGGCTTCTGCGTCCAGCACGGCGCGGAAGGTCATCATTTCACCAAAAACGGAGGCTGTTTCAGCCAAAGTCAGCGGGGTTGAGGACATCAGATAGCCCTGCTCAGCCGCCAGCACCTGATGCACGCCATGGCCTAATTCATGCGCCAGCGTCATCACATCCCGCGCCTTGCCGTGGTAATTTACAAGCAGATAGGGATGCGCCGAAGGCACGGTGGGGTGCGCAAACGCCCCCGATGCCTTGCCGGGGCGGAGAGCCGCATCAATCCAAGGCTTGTCAAAGAATTGCCGACCAATCTCAGCCAGGCGCGGGCTGAAGGCACCATAGGAATCCAGCACTTGAGAGACAGCCTTGGGCCAGGGGATCAGGCTATCATCCTGATCGGGCAGCGGTGCATTGCGGTCCCAATGTTGCAGCTTTTCCAGACCAAGCCATTTCGCCTTCATGGCGTAATAGCGATGCGACAGCCGCGGGAAGCTGGCGCGCACAGCGGAAACCAAAGCCTCCACCACCTCATCTTCCACCATATTGGCGCGGTTGCGCGCGGAAGCGGGGCGCGGGTAGCGCCGCCACTTATCAATAATCTCCTTGTCTTTCGCCAAGGTATTCGTGATCAGCGTGAACAACCGGCCCTTTTCAGTGAAGGCCGCAGAGACACCCTTGGCGGCCGCTTCACGCACCGCGCGATCCCCATCCGAAAGCCTGTTCAGCGCGTCAGACACGGTCAGGCTTTCCGCACCTGATGGCAGCGGCACGGAAACCTTCATGGTCGCGATGGTTTCATCAAACAGCCGGTTCCAGGCGGATCGGCCCGTCACTTCCTTCTCGTGCAGCAGCTTTTCCGCCTCATCAGAAAGCTGATGCGGGCGAAAAACGCGAAGGTCCCTGAGCCAAGGCCGGAAATGGGCGAGGGCAGGGGAGGCAGCGCATTTGCCATCCAGCACCGCATCTTCCAGCCGGTTCAGTTCCAGTGTGAAGAAGATCAGATGGCTGCTGATCGTGGTCGCGCGTTCCTGCATGGTTTGATAGAAGCGCCCATTCGCCGGGTCTTCCGCATCGCCGCTGAACACCAGCTGGGCATAGGACATGACGCGGCCCAGGATTTCCTCAATCGCCTCATACTCGGCAATCGCCGACGCCAGGTCATTGCCTGAAATGGCGGCCAGCTTGCCAGCCAGCTTGGTCGAGAAGGCGCGGGCATTAGCCTCGGCGCGTTCAAGGTCGCGGGCCAAGGCCGGGTCATCCGGCGCCTTGTACAGGTCCGAAAGGTCCCAAACGGGGAGGTTGGCAGCGGCGGCACCGCCATCAAGCGGGGCGCGGAGCGGGGAGGGGATGGTGTTTCTGGTCACCCCTCTCATATAGACCGAAGCGGCGCGCGGCCAAGCGCCCAAGCGAGAGAAGGGGAGGCGAATGCCCTATACGGATCAAGGATGGCCCAATTTGCCGGCCATGATGCTGGCGCGGGCGCGGGAATGGCCGACCAAGCCGCTATTCCGTTATTGGCGCAACAAGGCGTGGCAAAGCCTGCATTGGGCTGAATTCGCGGGCCAGGTTGCCTCACTGGCGGCGTTTTTGCGGACGCATGGTGTTGCGCCCGGGGATCGCGTGCTGCTGGTTTCGGAAAACCGCCCCGAATTCCCCATTGCGGATACCGCCATCATGGCGATCGGCGCCATCACGGTGCCGACCTATGTCACCAATTTGCCGAGCGACCACGCCCATATCCTGCGCGATTCGGGGGCGCGTTTTGCCATTGTCTCAACCGCCGCACTCGCGGCCCGCGTGCTGGAAGGCGCTGCCCTGGCCCATGGGCTGGATGGCTTGCTTTGCTGCGAAACCCCGCCCGAAGCACCAGGGCTCGCGCGGCATTTATGGGGTGATGCGATGGCCACGACCGCCGATCCCGTGGCGCTGGAAGCCGAGACCCATCACATTGCATCAGAGGCTCTGGCTTGCCTGATTTACACGTCCGGCACTGGCGGAGCGCCCAAGGGGGTGATGCTGCCGCATCGCGCGCTGCTCGCCAATCGCCATGGCGTGATGGCGCTGGCGGAAAGGCTGGAATTGGATGGCAAGCCATACCTGTCCTTCCTGCCGCTATCGCATAGCTATGAACATACGGTGGGCGGCTTTCTGTTGCCGTCTTACGGCATGGAAGTGGTCTATTCGCGCGGCGCGGATCGGCTGGTGCAGGAAATGGCCGAAATCCGCCCAGCCATCATGACAGCCGTGCCGCGGCTATTCGAAGTGCTGCGCTCCCGCCTTCTCGCAGCGTTGGAGAAGGAAAAGCCCATCAAGCGCTGGCTGTTTGACCGCGCCTTGCTGCGCGGGCAGCAGCGCATGGCCGGTGCCTCCTTGGGTGTGATCGGCGGCATCGAGGACGCGCTTCTCGAAAAGCTGGTGCGCGAGAAAGTGCGCGCGCGTTTCGGCGGTGCTTTGCGTGCTTTGGTCTCGGGCGGCGCGCGGCTTGATCCCGATTTGGCGGCGTTTTTCATCGCGCTCGGCCTGCCGGTGCTGCAAGGCTATGGCCAGACCGAAGCCGGCCCGGTGGTGAGTGTGAATCTGCCCTGGGCCAATCGGCACGAAAGTGTCGGCATGCTGCTGGAAGGCGTTGAATGCCGCATCGCCGCCGATGGCGAAATCCTGATCCAGGGCGCGCTGGTGATGACCGGCTATTGGGGCAATCCGGAAGCCACCGCCGCGACGCTCCGCACGGAAGGTGATGATCCAAGCCCCTGGCTGCATACCGGCGATATCGGCGAAATGCGCGATGGGTTCTTATACATCACCGATCGCAAGCGCGATTTCATCAAGGTGCTGGGTGGCGACATGATCAGCCCTGCCAAGATCGAAAGCCTATTGATGGCGGAACCCGAAATCCAGCAAGCCTTGGTGGCAGGTGAGGGCAAGCCCGGCCTTGTCGCGCTGATCGTGCCCGCCGAGGGTCAGGAAGCCAGCGTGGCAGCGGCGGTAGCACGGGTGAATGCCCGGCTTGCCGTGATTGAACGCATGCGCCGCCACGCGGTGACAGCGCCCTTCACCATCGAGAATGGCTTGCTGACGCCCACCATGAAGCTCAAGCGCCGTGCCGCTATTGAACAACGCGCGGCTGAGATTGAGAAGCTTTGGGAGTAGCGCGCGCTATCTTGGCGCCCAGCGTAACCCCGCGCGGATATCATCACTATCTTCCCCCGCAGCCGGCACGCCGCGCGCCGGTTGTGGGCGCTCGCCGTCAAAACTGATCGGCAGGCCAATGGCGCGCACAGGCAGGCCAGGCACGGGGGCGACAATGCCAAGGGCGGCCACCTGTGCATCCTCTGCAATTTCGCGCATGGTATTGATCGGCCCGCAGGGAATGCCGGCGGCTTCCAATAGCGGTAGCCATGCCTCGGCCGGGCGCGCACGAAAGGCCGGTTCCATCACCGCCATCAGCGCCGGCTTATTGGCAACGCGCAGCCGATTGCTGGCAAAGCGCTCATCACTGCCAAGCGCGGAAAGCCCCATGGCGTCGCATAATTTGCGAAACAGCCGATCATTGGCGGCGGCCACCATCACCGGCGCCGTCGCCGTTTCAAAAGACTGAAACACCACCGTATTCGGATTGCCCGAAAGATTGCGCGGCGGCGGGCGGCCTGAAACCGTGAAGCCCGCGAAATGCGGCCCCATCCAGCCAAGCGCCGTTTCCAGCAGCGATGTATCAACCACCCCGCCCTTGCCCGTGGAATGGCGCCGTTCAATCGCGGCCAGAATGCCAATCACCGCCCACATGCCGGTGCCCAGATCAAGGATTTGCACACCGCTTCGTGTCGGCGGCCCGCCTTCCGCGCCATTCATCATCATCAGGCCCGAATAGCCCTGCAGGATCGGCTCATAACCCGGGTGCAAAGCCTTCGGCCCCACCGCCCCAAAGGCACCAAGAGAGGCATAAATCAGCCGCGGAAAACGTGCGGTGAGGGCGGCTCCGCCAAGCCCCAAATCCTCCAGCGCGCCGGGGCGCATGTTTTGCACAACCACATCCGCATCACCCAGCAATTCCATCAGCAAAGCGCGATCCGCATCATTGCGCAGATCAAGGCTGAGCGATTTCTTGCCGCGATTGACAGCGATGAAGGTGGTGGCCGTGCCTTCATGCATGGGCGGCCCCCAGCCGCGCGCATCATCGCCACCTTCGGGGCGTTCCAGCTTGATCACCTCGGCCCCCAACATGGCGAGGATCTGGCCCGCAAAAGGCCCCGCCAGATTCTGCGCAATTTCGACAACCCGGATACCGGCCAAAGGTGACATGCAAAAACCTTTTTCAAGAAGGTGAAGGTTAGGGCTTGGCTGGGCGGGCGGGCAAGTTGGCCTCTGGACCAAGTGGCGCTGCCGGTGAAAGCTGGCGTCATGAACCCGACCCCACCCGATATCCTCGCTGCCCTTTGGCGCCAGGCCTCGCTTGATCCTGCCGCGCTTTCGCAGATCAGCCTGACTGGTGCCGAGCCCATCCAGCCTTCCAGCTTTCGCGTGGATGCCGCGGCGCAAAGCAGCATCGCGGCGTCAGGCTTGGCGGCGGCGGAAATCCATCGCCGGCGCGGTGGTGCCGCGCAGCGTGTTGCCGTTGCAATGCGTGATGCTGCGATTGAGTTTCGCTCAGAACATTGGCTCAGCATCGCGGGCAAGCCCGGCGGCGCGCGCTGGGATGCCATTGCGGGGCTCTATCAATGTGGCGATGGGCGCTGGGTACGGCTGCACACGAATTTTCCGCATCACCGCGATGGCGTGCTGCGCTTGCTGGGCAATGTCGCGCATGATCGCGCCGCAGTCGCTGCGGCACTCGGCACCTGGCGCGCGGCGGAATTTGAAGCGGCGGCGGCGGAAGCGGGGCTGGTGGTGACCATGACGCGCAGCCTTGCCGAATGGGAAGCCTCACCGCAAGGCCAAGTCGCCGCCAGCCTGCCCGCAGTGCTGATCGAGAAAATCGGCGATGCGCCGCGTATGCCCTTGCCGCCAGCCGCCGAGCGTCCCCTAAGCGGCCTCCGCGTGCTTGACCTCACACGCGTCATCGCCGGGCCTGTCGCTGGCCGCACATTGGCCGCGCATGGCGCTGATGTTCTGCATATCAGCGCGTCGCATTTGCCGAGCTTTGATGAATTGGTGATGGATACCGGGCGCGGCAAAAGAACCGCATCACTTGATTTGCGCGCGCCGGCAGATTGCGCGCGCCTGCGCGATTTGGCTGCAAGCGCCGATATCTTCCTGCAAGGCTATCGCCCAGGTGCCATTGCCGGGCATGGCTTCGCGCCAGAAGCCCTCGCAGCGCTCAATCCCGGCATCATCTGCGTGTCGCTTTCCGCCTATGGCCATCTCGGCCCCTGGGCCGGGCGGCGCGGTTTTGATTCGCTGGTGCAGAATGCCAATGGCATGAATGACGCCGAAGCTATTGTAGTGGGAGAGGCTAAGCCGCGCCCCTTGCCCTGCCAGGCTTTGGATCACGCCTCGGGCTATCTGCTCGCCTTCGGCGCCATGGCTGCCTTGTTGCGGCGCGCAGAGGAAGGCGGGTCCTGGCTGGTGCGAGTCTCACTTGCTGGCACAGGGGAATGGATCAAGCGCTTGGGCCGCCTGGAAGCGGGGCTTACCGCGCAGGGGCTGACGTCTGCGGAAATTGACGCAGCGTTGGAAGAAAGTGACAGCGGCTTTGGCCCCATGCGCGCCACACGCCATGCTGCGCGCTTGCAGGCCACACCGCCGCGCTGGGATTTGCCCGCCATGCCGCTCGGCAGCCATGCGCCGGCATGGCGCGACGCTTAGCGCAGCGTCACTTCAAACAACGCAGAAACAGCGTTGAAGGATGCGCGACCTCACCCACCGCATCAGCGGCGCGCGGCGCCTGATCGGTAGTGCCAGGCGTCACCGCGACATTCTGTTCGCGCAGGAAATCCAAGGCCTCCGTGTGCTTTACAGCAAAATTTACATTCTGCGGAATATCGCCGGTCTGCCGCGCTATCTGACCAGCATTGAGTTTTGACACCACCACGCCAATCACCTGCCCGCGCATATCCAAAAGCGGCCCGCCGGAATTGCCCGGCTGCACCGGCGCGCTGATCTGAATATGGCGCGGATTATCAGCGAGCCCGGTTAGGGCGGAGACCTCCCCTGTCGTCAGCGTGGGGCCGGATGAAAGCAAACCCGCCAAGGGAAAACCATAGGTCACCACACCTTCTCCGCGGCGATAGGCGCCGGCGCTGCGGAAGCGTAGGATGGGCCCCGCCTCCGCTTCAGTGCTGAGCAAGGCCAGATCGCGCGTCGCATCGCTTGCCAGGACGCGCGCTGGCAATTCCCGACCATCCGCCAGGCGCGCCGCAACCTCAGTACAGCCTTCAATCACGTGATGATTGGTCATGATCCGCCGTGCCGCGACCACAAAGCCGGTGCCGGAAGAAACCGCGCGGCGTGCAGCGCGTTCACCAGGCGCCAGCGGCGGCGGCTTGTCGCGTGGTAGATCGGCCTGCGTGCCTGGGGCGCCACCACCTTGGCGGGGCAGGGGCGGGGGCTTTTCGCTGGGAAGCGCCGCGCTTGGGCTTGGGGCAGGCGCCAACGCCGGCGGCTTTTGCGCGAAGGAGGCTGTGCCGAAGCACAGCCCGATGAAACCTGCCAGAAATACGCGTTGAATCATAAGATGATTGTGCCTCGCGGAAGTAAGGCTGGTCAATGCTCAAGCGCAGGCAGGCCCCGCCTTATCCCCGCCGAATATTATAAAACAGCGCCACCCCTTGCAGCATCCCGGTCAGGTCAGCGCGCATCGCAGTGGGCGAGAAGAACTGCCCAAGCGGAATATAGGGCACCTGGTCAAAGCTCACGCGCTGCATCTGCCGCCCAATGGCCGCGCGCGCCGCGTCATCGGGTGCTGCGAACCAGGCATTGCGGAGCGTTTCCAATTCCGGCACGGTTGGCCATCCGAAAATGGCACTCCGCCCATGGCCACGGATCAGGTTATTCGCCGCCGGGTTCACCTGCGCGCTGCCTGCGGTCCAGCTCACCATAAAATTCCAGCCGCCCTGGTCAACCGGGTTCTGGTTCAGGATGCGCGAGGTAACGCTGCCCCAATCGGTGGCGACATAGTCAAGATTGATGCCGATGCGGCGCAGATAATCCCCCGCTACCTCGCTCATGGCATTGATCACCGGGAAATCCGTCGCCGCCAGCAGATTGATCTTCTCCCCGCGATAGCCGGCTTCCTGCAGCGCGCGGCGCGTATCGGCGACACTGGTTGGGTTGCGGAAGGCATCCATCCCCTCATCGCTTGCCATGACGGAGCTCGGCACGAAGAAGCCATAGGGCACGCGCCAGAGCGATTCATCCGTGCTGCCGGCGGCTATCATGAAATCCCGCTGCACAATGCCGCGCAGAATGGCGCGCCGGATCGCAGGATTATCGAGCGGCGGGTTGAGGTGATTGGGCCGGAGGAAACCGATCGATCCATTCGGATCCAGGATTTCGACCTTCAACCCGCGCGCGCGGCGAAGCTGCGGCACCAGGTCAATCGCCGGCAATTCCCACCAATCCACCTCACCCCGCTGAAGCGCGGCGGAAGCGGTGGCGCCATCCGGAATGGTCAGCCATTCCACACGATCAAAATGCACCTGCTTGCCGCCCGCCATATAGGAAGCGGGTTCCTGGCGCGGCACGTAAGCCTCATTCTTGGCATAGACATTGCGGCTGCCAGGCAGGCGTTCACTGGCCACAAAGCGGAAGGGGCCAGAACCAATCATCTCCGGCACTGCCTGAGAAGATGGCAAATTGGCATGGCGTTCGGGCATCATCACGCAAAGATGCGTGCCAACCTTGGCGAGCGCATCGGCCAAAAGCGGGAAGGGCTGCTTCAGGCGGATCAAAATGGTGCGATCATCGGCCGCGCCGCATTCATCGGTTACCGCCCAAAGCGCCTGGCCAAAGGCATCACGCGTCGCCCAGCGGCGGATGGAAGCGGCGCAATCCTGCGCGCGCACGGGCTCCCCATCATGAAAGCGCAGGCCCTCACGCAGGCGGATGCGCCATTCGCGGCCATCATTGCTGATGGTGTGCCCCTCGGCCATTTGCGGGCGCGCGCGCAATTCGGCGTCCCAACCATAGAGCGTGTCATAGACCATCATCGCATGGTTACGGCTGACGAACGCGACTGAATGGATCGGGTCCAGCAGCGCCAGATCGGCCTGCGGCACAAAGCGCAAAACGCGCCGCCCCGGCTGGCCTTGCGCTGCACCAAGACGCGGTGCGGCCAAAGCCGCTGCCGACGCCACCAAAAGATTTCGACGGAGCATCTTTCTGTCCCTCCCCAGGGTTGCAAAAGGCTATTGCCCCTTTCCAGTCAGCGTCAAGGCAGATCACCATTGCCCACCACGCCGCCCCGTTGCAGTCTTCGCAAATACGCAGGCCAGCCTGCAACAGCGGAGGCAGCAACATGACCCCGGATGATATCGGCTTTCTTGGTGTGCGTGACCTGACGGCGGCCTATCGCAGCCGCAAGCTCTCCCCGGTTGAAGTTGTGCAGGCCATCCTTGCGCGCATCGAACGCATTGAACCGCGCGTGAATGCCATGATGCGGGTCACGCCAGAAATCGCACTGGCTGCCGCGAAGCGTTCCGAAACCGTGTTCATGCAGCGCGAAAAGCCGCGCCTGTTGGAGGGTATTCCCTTCACCATCAAGGATTTGCAGCACACTAAGGGCGTGCAGACGGATTTCGCCAGCGCTGTCACGCAAGGCACCATTCCGGATGTGGATGCGCCCTGTGTCAGTCGGCTTTACGCTGCCGGCGGCATGATGCTCGGCAAAACAACCTCCGCCGCTGAATGGGGCTGGAAGGGCGTCAGTGAGGCGCCGATTTCTGGCATTACCCATAATCCTTGGGGGCATGGGCTGAATGCGGGCGCGTCATCCTCTGGTGCTGGTGTTGGCGCGGCTTGCGGCTATGGGCCCTTGCATCAGGGCGGCGATGGCGCGGGGTCCATCCGCATGCCGGCGCATTTTTCCGGCGTTTATGGCTTCAAGCCAACCCATGGGCGGGTCGCAAGCTGGCCCATGTCCAATAATGAACTCGCAACCCATATCGGCCCGCTGACGCGCAGCGTGGAAGATGCTGCGCTGATGACGGAAGCCATGGCCGGCCCGCATCCCTGGGATTACACATCACTGGAAGCGCCACCACAGCATTATGCCGGGCAATTAAAGGCGGCCTCCATGCGCGGCAAGCGCATTGCCTATTCGCCCGATCTTGGCCATGCGCGGGTGGACCCCGAAGTGGCCGAAGCCGTCGCCCGCGCCATCCATGTGTTTGAAGAAATGGGTGCTATCATCGAAGAAGTCTCGCCCCCCTGGGGGAAGCTGGGGCCAGAGCTGATCCGCTTTTTCTGGCCGGCGGTCTATGCAGGCCGCGCCGAATATCTGCCGCAATACGCGAACCGCATGGACCCTGGCTTTGTCGCCATGCTGCGCGCCAACGCCCATGTCACCACGGCGCAATTCATGCAAATGCGCACGCGGCGCTTTGATTACGTGCAGCAGATCCATGATTTCATGGAAGGCTATGATTTCCTGCTGACGCCCGCTGTCAGTGTCGCTGCCTTCCCCGCTAATCGCCTGCAACCCGCGCATTGGCCGCAGCATGATTGGGATTGGCTGATGTGGGCGGAATTCTCCTACCCCTTCAACTGGTCGGGCAGCCCAGCCGCAAGCCTACCCTGTGGCTTCACCCCGGCGGGCCTGCCGGTTGGGCTGCAAATCGTCGGGCGTCGCTTTGATGATCTTGGCGTGCTGCAAGCGAGCGCCGCCTTTGAGGAAGCCCGCCCCTGGGCGCATCTGCGGCCACCACTCGCGCAATAGAAGCAAAGCACGGATCGGCTGTTTCCATCCGATCCCATAATATCCTAGCCTTCCGCCCAACACCGCTTGAGGAACCCGCGCCATGTCCAGCATCGCCCCTTCCGCCGAAGAACAGGAATTGCTCGCCCTCGCCAAGCGCGCGCTGCCGGGCGGGCATTTCGGCAATTTCCCGGCCGAGATCATCCTGCGCGAAGGCCGTGGTGCCCATGTCTGGGATGTTTCGGGGCGCGAATATATTGATTATCTGCTCGGCAGTGGCCCGATGTATATCGGCCATAACCATCCCAAGGTGACGGAAGCCGTGCTGGCGCAGGTGCCGCTGGGCACCACCTTCTTCGCCAATAATGAACACGGCATTCGGCTCGCCGCCGCCATTGTGGATGCCATGCCCTGTGTAGAGCAGGTGCGCTTTGTCTCATCCGGGTCTGAGGCTGATCTTTACGCCATGCGGCTTGCGCGCGCCTATCGCCAGCGCCCGAAGATCGTGAAGTTCGAAGGCGGCTATCACGGCATGAGCGATTGGGGCCTGATGAGCCTGGCGCCCAAAAAGCTCGCCAATTTCCCCGAAGCCGTGCCGGATACGCCGGGCATCCCCGATAGTGTGCGCGGTGAAGTGCTGGTCGCGCCCTTCAATGATATTGAAGCGGCGGTGCGGCTGATTGAAGCGCGGCATGATGAGATTGGCGGCGTGATCATGGAACCCTTCCAGCGCCTGATCCCGCCCAAGCCCGGTTTCCTGCAAGCGATCCGGGAGGTTACCGCGCGGCTTGGCATTCCGCTGATTTTTGATGAGGTCGTGACCGGCTTCCGCTTCGCCTATGGCGGTGCGCAGGAATATTATGGCGTGACGCCTGATATCTGCACCATGGGCAAGATCATCGGCGGCGGCTTTCCGTTGGCCGCCTTGGGTGGCCGCGCCGATATCATGGCGCAATTCGACAAGACGCAGGTGGGGGAAGACCGCTTCCTGACGCAGATCGGTACGCTTTCCGGCAACCCTGTGGCCTCGGTCGCTGGGCTTGCCACGATGGAAGTGCTGCGCGAACCCGGCGCCTATGAGCAGATTTTCGCGACAGGCCGCAGCCTGATGGAAGGCCTGACGGGCCTGATCCATGAGGCCGGAATCCCTGCCCAGGTGGTGGGCGAACCGCCCTTGTTTGATGTGGTCTATGCCACGGGCGATATCCGGGATTACCGCAGCGTCATCCGCCAGGATATGGCCATGCAGAAGCATGTGAATGGCGTATTCCGTGGCCGCGGCATTCTGAAGGGGGACGCCAAATTCTACATGTCCCTGGCGCATAGCGCCGCGGATGTGGCGCAGACCCTGGACGCTTTCCGCGCGGCGATGAAATCCCTCCCCGCCAAGGCGGCCTGAGGGAACAAGACTGCCTTTTGTTTAAGCAGCACTTGTTTTTTACACTTCTGTGATCCAGTTAGCGGCAGAAGGGTCCACCACCACCAGGTGGTGGCCCCAAGACCGTTCAGGAGGCTACGCTCATTATGGATCGCCGTTCCTTATTGCTGGGTGCCAGCGGCTTGGCCGCTGGGCTTGCCGCGCCCGCCATTGTCCAGGCTCAGGCCGCCTATCCGTCACGCCCGTTGCGCCTGGTTGTGCCCTGGCCGCCCGGTCAGGCGACTGACCTTATGGCCCGCGTCACCGCGACCAAGATCGCCGAATCTTGGGGCCAGCCGATTGTGCCGGAAAATCGCGCCGGCGCCGGCGGCATGATCGGCACCGATTTGGTGGCGAAGGCCGCACCCGATGGCTACACCATCCTGGCGGCTTCCACCGGGCCTTTCACCACGGCGCCTTTGGTGCAGCGCACCCCTTATGACGTGACCAAGGATTTTGCCCCCGTCGCGCAGATTGGCATTTCCCCCTACGTTCTGATCGTACGTAAGGATTTCCCGGCGCAGAATGCTGCGGAATTCGTCGCCAAAGTGCGTGCGGAGCCCGGCAAATACACCTATGCCACCTCTGGCATTGGGGCGGCGGCGCATCTGATTACGCTGATGTTCCTATCCAAGGCTAAGCTGGATGCGCTGCATGTGCCCTTCCAGGGCAGCGCCCCGGGCCTGACGGCGGTGACGGCGGGGCAGGTGGATTTCGCCATTGAAACCCTGGTCGCGACCTCGGCCCTGTTCCGGCAGGGTGCGGTGCGGGCACTTGGTGTTACCCTCCAGAATGGCACTGAATTGCAGCCGGATTTGATGCCGCTGGCCCGCCTGCCGGGTGTGGAGGGTTACGATGCCGGCGCTTTCGGCGGATATATGGTGCCGGCTGCCACGCCGCGCCCCATCATCGAACGTCTGGAT
>JBBAUC010000019.1:14165-24518 GCA_040398485.1 Roseomonas sp.
AAGGGCCGCCTGGCGCAGATCGGCTTCCAGCCGCTGTATCGCAATGCGACCGATTTCAAGGCCTTCCTTGACCGCCATCGGGAAGAATTCCGCCAAGTCATCCAGGCCAATAACATCAAGGTGGATGGCTGATCTGGCCTGTTTTTGACGGGGGGGCTTCTGCCTTCCGCAGCATCAAGGGGCGGCTTCGGCTGCCCCTTTTCATTTCCTACCCCGGCAATGGCGCCGCGCGCTGAAATCTGGGAAACTCCCCCGGCATGAGAGGAACGCTATGACCGAAGACACTCGCCTTGATCCGCCCAGCCTGGAAATTGAAGGCAGCCGCGCCACCATCCGGCTGCATCGCTCCCGCCACCGCAATCGCGTGGAGCCCGGCGATATCATCCGCATCATGGAGTATTTGGAGCAGGTGGATGCCAACCCGTCGCTCCGCGTGCTGATCCTGGCGGCGAGTGGCCCGGCCTTCAGCGCTGGCTTTCATTTGGGCGGCTTCGCGGAAGACAAGGAAGCCGCCGCCCGCGCGCCGAGTTTCGAAGCCATGGCGGACCGGTTTGAAGCGGTGCGCGTGCCGACCATTTGCCGCTTGCAGGGCGGCGTTTATGGCGGCTCCACGGATTTCGCGCTGGCGGCGGATTTCCGCATTGGCGTGACAGGGATGGAAATGTTCATGCCTGCTGCCCGGCTTGGCGTGCATTACTACCCGACCGGGCTTGAGCGTTATGTTTCCCGCCTTGGGCTGAACAACGCGAAGCGCCTATTCCTAACAGCGGAAAAGCTGGGGGCAGAAGAATTGCTCCGCATCGGCTACCTCACGCATTTGGTGGCGCCGGCAGAATTGGATGCGGCGGTGGACGCCCTGGCGACCACGCTCGCGAATGGTGCGCCGCTGGCCATTCAGGGCATGAAGCAGGCGCTGAATGAAATCGGCCATGGCAGGCTGGATGTCGCGGCCTGCGCGGAACGCGCGCGGCTTTGCAAGGAAAGTGAAGATATTCAGGAAGGCCTTGCCGCCTTCCGCGAAAAAAGAGCGCCCGTCTTTCGCGGGCGCTGACCAAAATCAAGGGCGCTGTCTTATGGGACAGCGCCCTTTTTGATTCAGGCTTCCCCGTAATGAATACGGCGATAGGGGCGGGACACCACCGTATCATCGGTGTGCACATCCCAAAGGCTGGCGCTATTGCCGCTTTGGTGGGTCTCAAACATCGCGCCCATTTGGCCGAGCGCACTCACGGTTTGGCCGCGCACGCCAAAGCCATTGGCCACACCGGCCAAATCGCCGCGGCCATGAATGACAATGCCGGCATCAATATTGCCGGCGCGGAATTTATGGATCTCCGCGCCATAGCCGCCATCATTGATGATCGCCATCAGGAATTTGGTGCCATGCCGGCGCGCGGTTTCCAGTTCCTGGATATGCATCAGCAAGCTGCCATCGCCTTCAATCAGCAGCACCTTGCCATCCTTGCGCGCGGCCGCCACGCCAATCGCCGCCGGCAGGCCATTGCCGATGGCGCCGAAATCGCTCACCACATGATAGCGCTCGGCAGCGCGGCCCTTCAGATAGGTCATGGCAAAGCCAAGGTAATGGCCACCGCCAATCACCACATCCCAATCCTTCGGCACCACCGCATCCAATTCCATGATCGCCTTGCGCGGATCAACCGTGCCGGGCGCAATGGTGAATTCCTTGCGGTCCGGCACATCGGCAGCAATCAGCGCGGCTAGCTCTTCACTGCGGAAGCGCTTGCCGCCTGCACCATGGCGCTTGATGGCGGCGGTGACGGCTTCCGCCGCCGCCTTGGCATCGGCGCGGATATGCAAATCCGCCGTGCGCAGCCCCTGCCATAGCCCGCGCGGGCCGATATCAATCTGCACCGTCTGCGCGCCGGGATAGAGGTAACCGCTTTCCGTCGTATAGGCGCCAAGCCCAACGCCAAGCCCGATCACCAGATCGGCTTCCGCAAAGCGTTCGCGCGAGAAATCGCTGGCATAGGCGCCGGAGATATCCATGGCGAAGCGATTGCCGGTAAACAGCCCCTTGGCTTGCAAGGAAGTGGTGAGCAGCGCGCCCATGGCTTCCGCCATTTCCTCAATCGCTTCGCGCGCCTGGGACAGCTTCGCCCCGCGGCCTGCGATGATGATGGGCTTTTCGGCAGCCGCAATCATCTCCACCAGTTTTTCAACGAGTGTCGGGTCCGGCTGCGGGCGCTGCGCCGCGGGCAGATAATCAGCCGATGGGATGTAATCCACCATATGCGGATAGGCCTGCTTTTGCAGGTCCATCGGAATGCTGATCACGACTGGCCGGCGTTCCAGCGCCGCGAAATGGAAGGCTTCGCGCACATTTTCCAAGGCGCGATCCATGGTTTTCACTGAGATATGATGCGCACCCGTTGCTTGCGTCAGCGGCGCCATATCAATCTGCTGGATGTAATAGGGCGCGGCGATGGGTGAATCGCCCGCGAACACCACCATCGGCGTATTGGCCCGCGCGGCAATGGCAAGCCCGGTCATGATTTGCGTGAAGCCTGGCCCGCAGGTGGTGGAAGCCACACCAACCTTGCCGGTGGCCCGTGCATAAGCATCGGCCATGGCAACAGCGCAATGTTCATGCCGGGCGTGGATGATATTCATCCCCGGCTGGCGCTGCATCGCCTCCGTCCAATACATATTCGCATCACCCATCAGGGTGAAAAGCGTATCGCAGCCTTCTTGCGCGAAAACGGTTGCCAGAACATCAGAAAGCTTGGGCGCTGCCATGGTTAGTTTTTCCCTTTACCGAAAAGACTGCTGATCCAGGATAGAAAGGCCCGCCAGAGCAGGCCGAAAGCATTAATCTCCGCCGCCGGCGCCGGTGGCGGCGGGGCAGGGGGCGCGGCTGGTGCCGCCGCCATTGAGGGCGCATCTGCCCCATTGTCCGAAGCTGCGGGTGTGGCTGCCGGAGCGGCAGCCATGGCGCGGTTCGCCATATTATTCGCAAATTCTGCCAAAAGCGCGCGCGCCACATGCACGCCGCCAGCATTGGCGAAGGTCTCCAAAGGCCCGGTCACGGTGAAGCCGCCATTGACCGTGAGCCTGGTGCTATTCCCTTCCGCCGCCGCCAGCACTTCCCCATTCGCCAGCGCCCGCGATGCCCCGCGCTGATCAATCCCCCGCCCTTCAATGCTGCAGCGATGCGCATCATGGTCGTAATCAAGCTTCGCTTCACCGCGAAAGGCAGCAACAGTCGGGCCGAATTTCACCTTGATGGAACCGCGCCAGAGCCCATCCCCGGTCGAGGGTGCCAGTTGCGCGCCGGGGATACAGGCCGCGACCTCGGCCGGGTCGCTCAGCAAGGGCCAAACCACGCCAAGCGGCGCGGGGATCAGGGTTTGTTCCGAAATATCAGGCATGGTGTTGCGAGGTATCCTGCAAGAGAACCGCACCCTGCGCAAAGCTGGCGCCGGGCGCAAGCCCAGCCAGATTTTGAAACTACAGCCCCACCGGCCTACCCGCCACTGTCACCGAAAGCGCCTCAGGCTTCAACAGCCGCCGCGCCATGCGCGCCGCATCGTCGCGGGTAATCGCGCGCAGCCTGTCCGATCTTCCATCCAGCCAATCAATCGGTCGCCCATTGCGCTGCATGGCGATCAGCGTATTCGCAATCCGTCGGCTATCGGTGAATTGCAGCGCGAGCGACCCGGTCAAAAATGCAATCGCTTCCGCCATTTCAGCATCAGTCGGCCCATCAGCCGCCATGCGCGCCCATTCATCGCGCGTCACGCTAAGCGCCTCGGCAATCTTGCCATTATCGCTCGCGACACTGCCGACAAGCACGCCACCGCCAAAACCGGTATCGAGCCCAACCCCGATCCCATAGGTCAGCCCGCGCTTGACGCGCACGGATTCCGTGAGCCGCGATGAAAACCCGCCGCCACCTAACACCCGCAGCACAATTTGCGCCGTTTCGAATTGCGGATCACGCGCGCCGATCCCGTCATGCCCAAAGATCGCCTGGGATTGCGGGCTATCCATGCCGATCACGCGCTGACCAAAGCTGGTAAAGGCCGGCAGCGTTGCTGGCGTTGCGGGGGCGCCCGCGGGCAGCCCCGCGAAAAGCCGATCCATCAGCGCGGCCAGTGCTTCTGGCTTGATGGCGCCTGCGGCGGCAATGGTCAGCCCGTCCCGCCGCAATTGCTGGCCAAGCAGGCCGCGCAGATCATCGGCGCTGATGGCGGCCAAGCTCTCCGCCGTACCGCCTGAAGGCCGCCCTGCTGTATGCGTCGGGTAAGCCGCTGCCCAAAAGGCGCGCCCGGCCTGGCCGCGCGGTGTCTCCAGCGCCTGTCGCGCGCCGGCAATGGCCCGCGCCCTTAGCCGTTCAATCGCGGCTTGATCCAGCTTTGGTGCGGTCATCGCCAAACGCGCCAAGCGTTCAGCCTCTGGCAGAGCATCAATCAGGCAGCGAAAGCCGCCATCCGCGTCATCCCGCCCCGCGCCGAAGGATAGCCCAATCCCTGCATCGCGCAGCGCATCAGTAAAAGCGGCCGCCGGCATATCCCCGGCCCCTTCCGTCAGCAGCGCGAGCGCGAGGCCTGCTGTCCCCTCTCGCCCCGGTGCGTCAAACGCCGCCCCACCCGGCCAGGACCAGGAAAGCGAGACCACGGGCACGGAATGATCCTCAACCAGCCAGGCGGTCAGCCCATTGCTGGCAACCCGCTGAATGGGCAGGCGAAATTGCGTGCTCATGCGGCGGGCAGCAGCCAGGCGGCGCTATTGGGGGCACTGGGCAATACTGCCCGCGCCGCTGCTTCCACTTGACCCCGCGTCACCGCGCTGATCCGCGCCGGCCAGAATTCCACGGCATCCAAGGGCAAACCAATCGCAAGCGTCCCCCCCACCATGCGCGGCCCGGCGCCAAACCCATCCAGCGCCAGCATTGCGCCTGCGGTAAGTTGCCGGATCGCGCGCGCCACTTCCGCTTCCGTGGGACCCTGCTGGATTAGGGTTTCGATCACCGCATTGGCGGCTTCTTCCAGCCTTTCGGGCGTAACCCCCGGGCGTGGCATGGCGGAAAGGTAAAACTCCGTCATCCCCGCCGCATCGCCGCCATACCCCGTGCCGGCTGATACCGCGAGGCCGGTTTCCACCAGCGCCTTTTGCAGCCGGCTTCCTTGCCCGCCGCCCAGCAGATGCGAAAGCACTTCAAGCGGCAGCGCATGGGCACGCTCCCCAGCTGTTAGGGAAGGCGCCATCCAGGCCTTCAGGAACAGCGCATCGCGCGTCATCGGATCACGCCGGATCAGCCTGGGTTCCGCCGCCTGGCTTGGTGCCGGTGCGCGATCCCGCCTTGCCGCTGGCCGCGCAGGAATGCCCCCGTAATGCTTATCCACAAGCCGCCGCACTTCATCTTCCGGCACCGCGCCGCTGATCACCAGCGTCGCATTGGCCGGCACGTAAAACCTTGCATGGAACCCTGCCAGATCATCGCGGGATATTGCGCGGATTTCATCCTCCCAGCCAATAATGGGCCTGCCTGCCCAATGCTGGCGGCCCCAAAGGGCTGCCGTAAACGCCTCTCGGAAACGCGCCCTCGGGTTGGAATCGGTCCTTTGCTGGCGTTCTTCCAGCACCACGCCGCGCTCACTTTCCAGGAATTCCTGCGGGATCAGCGCGGCCGCCATGCGGTCCGCCTCCATCTCCAGGATCATGCCAAGGCGCGAAGCCTCCACCGCCTGATGGTAGGCGGTCACATCCCGGGACGTGAAGGCATTGTCATTCCCGCCCTCACGCGCCACCAGCCGAGAGAAATCGCCGACCCCAATTTTCGGGCTGCCCTTGAACATCATATGTTCCAGGAAATGCGCGACCCCCGATCGCCCCGCCGGGTCTTCCGCCCCGCCGGCGGCAAAGAACAGATACTGCGTCACCACCGGCGCCCGGCTGAAGGGGATGAAGGCAACCTCCAACCCATTACCCAGCCGCCAATGCTGCGCACCAAACAACGGGCGCTGCGGCGGTGCCGGCGCGGCATTCTGGGCAATGGCGGGGCTCGCCGCGCATAGCGCAGCAGCAGAGGCAAGGGTTTGGCGTCGGGTCAAGCGCATCATGCCCCCAGAAATGGTATCAGCTAGGCAGGATTCTAGACTAAGCTAGCTTCAGAAGCCGAGCCTCCTCCAAATGTTCTGCTCCCGCGGCTGCTGGATCGGCGTATCGCCGGCCGTGCCCTCAATCCCAAGCGCGGCATTTTCACGAATGCGCTGCCGCTCGCGGGCCGGGTCAACGGCAATGCCCGCCGGCGGAGGATCACGCCAGAAAATCAAACGATCCGCCAAATCACGCGGCGGCCGATCGAGCCTTTGGCTTTCGTCATCAACCTGACGGCGAATATCGCGCGAAGCCGCCGGCCCCGCCGACTGCAAAAGCGCCATCTCACCCACACTACCCCCGACAGCACGCGGCTGCTGGCGCGGGTCACGCAGCGCGAGCGAAGGCACCAACACAGCCTCAGCCTCCTCCCGCGCGCTCCGCTCCATCGGGCGGACCGCACCCGGGCGCGGCGGCGGCAAGCCACCCGCCATATCCGGCGGCATGGATAGCGGCGCCCTGGTGGTCACGCGGAATTCATCCGGCGCATCCCGAATGAAGCCAAGCGAACGCGCCGTATTCTCCCCACAGCCGACAAGCAGCAGCAAGGCAAAAGCAGGAATCAGGGTCTGGGGACGCAGAATCATACGCTATCTTTAGGCGTTCGGTGAGGCGGCAACAAGGCATCCAACAACAACACCCCAACCCCGCAAACAATCGCGGCATCCGCCACATTGAACACATACCAATGCCAGCCCCAAGCATGGGCATCCACGAAATCCACCACGGCCCCAAAACGCAAGCGATCCAACACATTACCAAAAGCGCCGCCAATCACGGCACCCAGCGCCAGCGCCACCATCCGCCCCTCGGCCCGCGCCAGCCAACGGAGCAAAAACACGGCAATCGCCACCGCAAGCCCGGCCAAAACCAACTGATTCCAAGGGCCATCGCCGGAAAAAAGGCCAAAGGTCACACCGCGATTCCAGACCATGGTCAGGTCCAGGCCGAAAGGGCCTGCCGAAAACAGGGAGATGTTCTGGACCTCGGGCAACGACAACACATCCAACACAAACCACTTTGTCAGTTGGTCAAAAACGAAGATAAACCCCGCAAATATCAAACCTAGGCGGAACAGGCCGGGGGCGCTGCCCCCAGACCCCCGCCGGGGAGACAGTGTCTCCCCGGACCCCGCCGACATTAAAGCGCCTCGACCACTGCGTCGCAGCGGCGGCACAAGGTGGGGTGGGAACTGCATTCGCCGACTTCGGGCAATACACGCCAGCAGCGGTCACATTTGGCACCGGGGGCGGGGTGGAACACCGCGGCGGCATCGGCAACGCCATCGGCGACGAAAGCACCCGAAGGCGCCAAATCCGAGGAAAGTCCAAAGCCCGAAGTAATACAAAGCTCGGCCCATAACTCAGGCGACAATAGCGCGGCATCCTCAGCCGCCACATGCAATACCGGGGCGGCCTGCAAGGATGAACCAATCTCCTGCGCAACACGCGCACGTTCAAGCGCACCCGTCACGGCACGACGCAAATCACGCAACCGCGACCACTTCGCGGCCAACGCCGGGTCCTTCCACCCCTCCGGCACAAAGGGGAAATCGAGCAAATGCACACTCCCACCCTGATCCGGGAAACGCGCAAGCCACGCTTCCTCCGCCGTGAACACCAATACCGGCGCGAACCAGGCACACAGGCAGCGATGCAAGACATCAAGCACCGTGCGCGCCGCACGCCGGCGCGGCGCGTCAGAGGCATCGCAATAAAGCGCATCCTTCCGGATATCGAAGTAAAATGCGGAAAGATCAGTGGCACAAAACTGATGGATTTCCGGATAAACCCCGGTCCAGTCATGGGTTTCAACCGCCCGCCTGATCTTCGCATCCAATTCAGTCAAGCGATGCAGCAACCAACGCTCCAACTCCGGCAATTCAGCATAGGGAACGATCTCATCTTCCGTGAAACCATCCAAATTGCCGAGCAGCCAGCGCAAGGTATTCCGAATACGCCGATACAATTCGGCCTGCTGCTTCAGGATTTCCGGACCGATGCGCAGATCAAGCGAGGTATCGGAATTCATCACCCAAAGGCGCAGAATATCCGCGCCATATTGCTTCATCACATCCTGCGGCGCGGTGACATTGCCCATGGATTTGGACATTTTCCGCCCCTGCTCATCCAGCACAAAACCATGCGTCAGCACGGCCTTGAAGGGCGCGACACCATTGGTACCCACGGATTCCAGCAGAGATGAATGGAACCAGCCGCGATGCTGGTCCGACCCTTCCAGATAAAGATCAGCCGGGAAGGGCAACCCACGCGGCGGCAGCACAAAGGCATGGGTGGAGCCCGATTCAAACCAGACATCCACAATATCCATCACCTGTTCATAGGCTTCCGGATCACGGTCGGGGCCGAGGAAGCGCGCAGCCGCACCTGGCTTATACCAGGTATCTGCACCCTCAGCGCGGAAGGCTTCCATCACGCGTTCGATGATGGCCGGATCGCGCAGCGGCTCGCCTGATTGCTTGCTCACAAATACCGGGATCGGCACGCCCCAGGCGCGTTGGCGGCTGATGCACCAATCGGGCCGCGCGGCCACCATGGAACCGATGCGGTTCCGCCCCGCCTCCGGCACGAAATGCGTCTTGGCAATCGCATCCAAAGATTTGGCGCGGATCGCATTGGCGTCATCCATGGCGATGAACCATTGCGGCGTCGCGCGAAAAATCACTGGCTTCTTGGACCGCCAGCTATGCGGATAGCTATGGGTGAGCTTGCCCGTTGCGGCCAGCGTCCCCGCTGCCTCCATCGCCGCATAAACGGCTGTATGCGCCTTGAAGACATGCAAGCCTTCAAACCCCGGCGCGTGATGGGTGAAGGTGCCGTCATCATTCACCGTCTCCGGGATCGGCAGGTTATGCGCGCGGCCCAGATTGAAGTCATCCTCACCATGGCCAGGCGCGATATGCACAAAACCCGTGCCGGCTTCGGTGGTAACAAAATCACCGGGGAGCAGCGGCACATCGAAATCATAGCCATGCCCACGCAGCGGATGCGCCGCAATCGCGCCGGCAAGTTCTTCGCCCTTGATCACACGTTTGATGCTATGCGCGCCGACCCCGGCATCCTTTTCAAACTGTGGCAGCAAGGGCAGCGCCACCAGCAGCCGATCGCCGATCTTCAGATAGGATTTTTCGGCCAAACCTTCGACATGCACCAACGCGTAATCAATCTCAGTGCCATAAGCCACCGCGCGATTGCCCGGCATGGTCCAGGGCGTCGTGGTCCAGATCACCACATCAGCGCCCACCAAATCCGCCCCGCCCGCTTTCAGGATGCGGAACTTCGCATGCAGCGTCGGGCTGACATGATCATGATATTCAATTTCCGCTTCCGCCAGCGCGGTTTTCTCGACCGGGCTCCACATCACCGGGCGCAGCCCGCGATAGAGTGACCCATTCATGAGAAACTTGCCGATCTCCCCAGCAATCGCGGCTTCCGAGGCGAAATCCATCGTCGCGTAACGGTCCGCCCAATCGCCGGCGACACCAAGGCGGATGAATTCTTCGCGCTGCACTTGAAGCCAATGTTCGGCATAGGCGCGGCATTCGGCGCGGAAATCCAACACCGGCACCGCATCCTTGTCGCGGCCCTTGTTGCGGTATTCTTCTTCAACCTTCCATTCAATCGGCAGGCCGTGGCAATCCCAGCCGGGGACGTAATTCGCGTCAAACCCCGCCATTTGCGCGGCGCGATTGATCACATCCTTCAGAATTTTATTGAGCGCATGGCCGATATGCAGATTGCCATTGGCATAGGGCGGGCCATCATGGAGTACGAATGCCTCCCGCCCTTTGGATTGCGCGCGGAGCCTTTCCCACAGCTTCAGGCGCTCCCAGCGCGCCAGCGTATCGGGCTCACGCTTCGGCAAATCGCCGCGCATGGGAAAGCCGGTCTGCGGCAGGAAGACGGTGCCGCGATAATCGCGGGCCTCTTTGGGGCTATCATTCATGTTTTCGAGCCTTGCGGGCTAATCTCGGGCCGCCAAGGGAGCGGCTGGGGTGACGAAGAAGAACGCTCAGTCCCGGCCTTCAGCGGAAGGCCGGGCGGGTAATTCGCGCCGGTATCATCACGATTTTCATGCGGGTCATATGGGCGCGCGGTGTGCGGGTGGTCAAGCCAGCGCCGCGCGGGCATTCGCCACATCCGCTTCAATGGCGGCCTTCAGCGTTTCCAGCCCGTCAAACTTCGCATCCGGGCGCAGGAACTGCACCAG